>NZ_KK073876.1:947866-1267895 GCF_000585415.1 Sphingomonas jaspsi DSM 18422
ACCTACCTCGAACAGGCCAAGGCGCTCAGGCTGGAAATTGCCGCCGATTATCTGGTGATGGCGGCGTGGCTGGCCTACCTCAAAAGCTGCCTGCTGCTGCCCAAGGATCCGGAGCAGGATCCCTCGCCCGAAGAACTGGCGCTGCGGCTGCAGCTTCGCCTGCAGCGGCTCGACGCGATGCGCGACGCAGGGGCGCGACTGATGGGCCGCGACCGCACCGGGCGCGACGTCTTCTTTCGTGGGAAGCCGGAGGGGTTGCGCGTCACCAAGAAAGCGCAGTGGCGGGCGAGTGCGTTCGACCTTTACGCCGCCTATGGCCGCGTTCGCGCGCGGACCCAGCCGGCGATGCACGTCGTCGCGGCGCGGGCGGTGATGACGCTGGAAGATGCCATCCACCGCGTCGGCATGCTGATCGGCCAGACGCTCAACTGGACCACGCTGGAGGCGTTCCTGCCCGCGACCGCCGACCCGCAATATCGAAAGTCGGCGCTGGCCAGCAGCTTCGTCGCGGCGCTGGAATTGGCCAAGCAGGGGCGGTTGGAATTGCAGCAGGAAGCGCCGTTCGCCGACATCATGGTGCGGAAGGCGGCGGCATAGTGGACGATTTCACCCGCGCCGTCGAAGCTGCCGTCTTCGCCTCGTCCGAACCGATCGGGGTCGAGGAAATCGCCGCCTATGCCGGCGAGGGCGATGTCGCGGCGGCGCTGGCAGAATTGGCCGAGCGCTACACCGGGCATGGGGTGGAACTGGTCGAGCGCGGCGGGCGCTGGCATTTCCAGACCGCGCCCGACCTTGCCCATATCCTGCGCCGCACGCGCGAGGAGCCGCGCCGCCTGTCGCGCGCGGCGACCGAGACGCTGGCGATCATCGTCTATCATGAACCGGTCAGCCGGGCGGAGATCGAGGCGATCCGCGGGGTGCAGATTTCGAAAGGCACGCTCGACGTGCTGATGGAAGCGGGGTGGGTGAAGACCGCGGGCCGCCGTGAAGTACCGGGGCGGCCGCTGCTTTATGCGACGACGCCCGACTTCCTGACGCACTTTGGCCTCAGCAGCCGCAAGGACCTGCCAGGCATCGACGATCTAAAGGCGGCGGGCCTGCTCGATCCGCTCGACGAGGCGATGCTGGCCGAGCTAGACCAGCTTCAACTGGAAAATGGCGAGGATGAGGACTAGGTAGTCCCCAACGCACTTATCTATCGGAGTCCTTCATGGGCGGTTTCAGCCTGATTCACTGGATCATTCTCGCGGTTCTCCTGCTGCTGCTGTTCGGCGGCAACCGCTTCTCGACCATGATGGGCGACGTCGCCAAGGGGCTGAAGAGCTTCAAACAGGGCCTGGCCGACGAAGACGACAAGAAGCCGCAACCGCCGCAGCAGATCGGCACGCAGCAGCAGCCGATCGACATCACCCCGCGTCCCGCCGAACCGACGGCGCCGCCGCCGCCGGCGGACGACCAGACCCGCTAAGCGACGCGGACCCCGCCGATGTTCGGCGTCGATTCCTCAGAACTGCTGATCGTGGCGGTGCTGGCGCTGCTGTTCATCGGCCCCAAGGACCTTCCGCATGTGATGTTGAAGGTCGGCCGCTTCGTCGGCAAGATCCGCGGCTACACGCGCCATTTCACCGCCGGGATCGAAAATGCGATCCGCGAAGCCGAGCTGGAGGAAATGGAAAAGAAGTGGCGCGAGGAAAACCAGCGCATCCTTGCCCAATATCCGGCCGACGGTGACTATCCCGATCCGGTCATGACGGCACAGCCCGTGATCAAGGATGAACCGACACCCGCGCTCGCAGCCGAGCAGCCCGACCTTCCGCTCGAATCGCCCGCCGCGCCCGACGACGATCCCACGCCGATCAAGGATCGCGAACTGCCGTGAAAGACATCGACGACACCAAGGCGCCGTTGATCGATCATCTGATCGAGCTGCGCCGCCGCCTGCTGATGAGCGTCCTGGCGTTGATGGGCGCGTTTTTCGCCTGCCTTTATTTCGCCAAGCCGATCTTCGCCGTGCTGGTCCAGCCGCTGCTCGCAGCCGGGCAAGGCAAGCTGATCTACACCGATATCTTCGAGGCGTTCTTCGTCGAGGTGAAGGTGGCCTTCTTCGCGGCGCTGATGATCGCCTTTCCGGTGTTCGCGACGCAGATCTGGCGTTTCGTCGCGCCCGGGCTCTACGCCAAGGAGAAGAAGGCGTTCCTGCCGTTCCTGGTGATGACGCCCTTCTTTTTCATCGGCGGGGCCTGCTTCGCCTATCTGGTGGCGATGCCCTGGGCGCTGAAATTCCTGCTGGGATTTGAAGGCAATGTCGGCGGAGTCCAGCAGGAAGCCTTGCCGGCGATCGGCAATTATCTGAGCTTCGTCACCCGCTTCCTGTTCGGATTCGGCGTGGCATTCCTGCTGCCGGTCCTGCTGATGGTGCTGGAACGGGCGGGACTGGTGACCCGCGAACAGCTGGCCGGAAATCGCCGCTACGCGATCGTCGCCGCCGGCGCGGTCTCGGCCGTGCTGACGCCGCCCGACGCGGTGTCGATGCTGCTGATGCTGGTGCCGCTCTATGGACTGTACGAATTCGCCATCCTCGCGATCCGCGTCACGCACTGGCGTGCGGCGCGGCGCCGTATTTCTGCTGCTGATGGTGTGGAAGGGCCCCAGACAAGTGAGGGCCCGGAAGCGCCACCGGGGGGGGGGAGGGTTGGCGGTTCCGGGCCCATTTAATCGGATAGCGAGAGCGGGGGGGCAAAAGGTCACTATCCGAACAGTAGAACGCCTGTTTTTCCGTCCCGGTTCCGCACAGCTGAAAATTTTTTTACGCGGCGCCAAATTGGCGGCCGATCAGCGGTCGGGGAAGATTGGCAGGGTAACGGCGTAGCGTCCCAGCCGCCGGTCGAGCGGCGAGCGCAACTGTCGGGACAGGCCTTCCACCACGCGCTCGAACTGGACCCGCGACTGGTCGTCGTCATCGTCGGTGTCGGGGCGGAGTACCGCGCTTTCGATCGCCAGCGTCGCGGTCAAATCGCCGGCCCGCCGGACGGCGATCCGTACCGGGCTATGCGGTTCGCGCAGCATCGCGAATTCGACTATTTCGGTGACTAGGAAGGCGGCTGCGACCGCGACGTCCTGGGTCGTGGAAGCATTGTCGACCTCCAGCTCGAACGGCATGGCGCGGGCCTCGACCGGCGCACTGGCGCGAAGTCCTGCGGACAGTTCGGTGAGCAGCGGCCGGAGCGCAATGCCGCGATTTTCCTCCAGCTCGGCATAGTGGTTGCGGTGGACGACCGACAAGGCGTCGACCCGCCGACCGATGGCGGCGTAGGCAGCCTTGGCTTCAGGATCGACGGCGGTGCGACCGTGGATCGACAGCAGCGAAGCGACGACCTGCAGGTTGTTCTTCACCCGGTGGTGAACCTCGCGCACCAAGCGGCGCTGGCCTTCGAGCGCGTCGCGCGCTTCGCGCTCTGCACCCTCGATGCGATCGACCGCGCGCTGGAAGGCAGTGCCGAGTTCGGAGATTTCGGCGGTCGGCCCGACCGTCGCCGGCAGGACGATTTCGCCGCCTTGCGCCGGGTCATAGGCCGATACGCTGCGCTGCAGGTCGCGCAGCGGCCGGATGATCATGCGCTGGATCATCCACCAGCTGACGATCGCGGCTGCGGCCCACATCAGGATCGGCAGGAAAATGACCAGCCGGTCGATCGGCGAGATCAGCGGTCGGTCGACCGCTACCTTCGCCGTCAGTCGGCGCGACGCGATCGGGAAACTGGCATCCACGCGCTTGCCGGTGGAGGGCAAGTCGACCAGCGTCAGCATCTGGTCGCCGGACTGCAGCGCGGCGAGGCGGATGTCCGGGCGGCCGTCGGTCAGGGCATGGACCAGTTCGTCGCTACTCAGGTGGATGGTGGCCGATCCGCCGACCAGACCGGCGCGGACGTAAAGCCCGTTGCCCGCCGGATCGAGCCAGATCCGGATGTCGCCAGGCGCCGCAAGCGGTTCGACCTGGGCGGCGCCCGCATCCCCGACCGCGCAGATCCGATTGCCGGTCGCGTCCTCGACCGAAAATTCGCTGCCGAACGCCGGCGCGAGCGCGAGGTAACGGCGCACGTCGTCACACGGTGCCGGGCCGTTGCCGGCCAGGGCGGCGGCCCCGGCTACCTTCATGGAAAGCACATTTCGGCCGATCAGCCGCTCGATCGCGTCGGCGCCGTCGCGCGCCTGGTCGATGCTGGCGTCGGCGATCGTCCGGTTGGCGGCATCGAAATTGCGTTTGGTCATCCAGGCGCCCACACCGCCGATCGGCAGAAGCGCCAAGCTTATGATGAGCAGGATCTTGAGCGGGGTCGTCAGACCACCGAACCAGTTGCCAAGGCGATTCATGACGACCCGACTCCCGCCGGAACGTCAGTCAAGCTTGCCGAGAAGGTCGAGGAAATCCTGGGGTACGTCTTCGCGAAGCATTTCGTCGTAGACGGTCTTGAGTGCGCGTCCGACGGTGCCCGAACGCTCCGCGCCCTTGCGTTTCTTGTCGGTCTTGGACGAACTGCCACCGGTGGGAATGCCCTTGTCGCTGCCACTCAACTTTGCATCCCCCTCGCGCGTTCTGATCTGCGCTTCACGTCCCACCTTCGAAAACACTCCCCACGCTGCCCGGTCGTGATCGATCGAGAAACGCCGTCGTCACCTATCGGTCCGCACAGGCGGGCGTCAATGGCCGCCCGAAAGATGAACCGAGATGAAACGGAAACAACATGATGACCGCTTTGTTCCAAGCGAAATGGCGGTCGCAATCGGTCCGTTGCAATTTTGCGACGGAACCCAATTCGCCTCTCGGGGGTTGCGATGGGACGGGCGGGTCTCCACAACGGGGGCGTAACAATCCCGCCGCAATGTCTTGGGGAGAATATTCTATCATGTCGCTGGGTCAGGAACTCGCACCGCACCTGCCTTTCTTGCGCCGCTACGCCCGCGCACTCACCGGAAGCCAGATGCACGGCGACGCGTTCGTCCGCGCCACGCTGGAAACCATCGTCGCCCAGCCGTCCGAATTTCCGCGCGACGTCGATCCGCGCCTCGGGCTCTACCGCATTTTCCATGCGATCTGGTCGAGCGCGAACATCGATGAAGGCGAAGAGCCGAGCAACGCGTTGGGCGGCGCCGAAGGCATTGCGCAGGCGCGCCTCGCCAGGATCACGCCGCTGTCGCGCCAAGCGCTGCTGCTGACCGGCCTCGAAGGTTTTTCGACCGACGACGCGGCCTATCTGATCGATGCCACCCCGGCCGACGTCGAATCGCTGGTCGCTGAAGCGCTGGCGGAAATCGAGCGCCAGACCCATGCCGACGTGCTGATCATCGAGGATGAACCGATCATCGCGATGGATATCGAATCGATCGTGCGCGACCTCGGCCACAATGTGACCGGCGTCGCCGTGACGCGCGACGAGGCGGTGGCCCAGGCGCGCAAGTCGCCCCCGGGCCTCGTCCTTGCCGACATCCAGCTTGCCGACGATTCGAGCGGCATCGACGCGGTGAAGGACATCCTGCAGGAATTTTCGGTGCCGGTGATCTTCATCACCGCCTTCCCGGAGCGCCTGCTGACGGGCACGCGGCCGGAGCCGACCTTCCTCATCACGAAACCGTTCCAGCGCTCGACGGTCAAGGCGGCGATCAGCCAGGCCCTGTTCTTCGACGCGGCAACGGTCCCGGCCATCTGACGTCCGGCATTGTCCATCGGGTGTTAAAGCCCTACATTCGACGAGTAGGCATCACGTGGATGACTGTACTTCGGCGCCCGTTGGCGTCGGCAGCGTAGCGGGGCGGGGTTTGGTGAGCGAAGAAATCGACCCTCAGGACATTGTCGCGGTGTCGGCCGAACCGACGCCGCTGTCCGACGCCGACTTCAAGGCGGAACTGGGTACGGTCATCCCGCACCTGCGTGCCTTCGGCCGTTCGTTGTCCGGCAGCCGCGACGCGGCCGACGACCTTGTCCAGGAAACGCTGCTGAAGGCGTGGGCGGCGCGCAAGCGATTCCAGGCCGGCACCAATATGCGGGCCTGGACCTTCATCATCCTGCGCAACCTGTTCCTCAGCCAGATGCGCCGTGCGCGGTTCAAGGGCGAATGGGACGATGTGACCGCGGCCAAGATCCTGTCTGCTCCGGCAAGCCAGGACCGGCATATCGAGCTTGGCGACATGCAGCGCGCTTTGCTCCACTTGCCGCAACCCCAGCGCGAGGCGCTCATCCTCGTCGGGGCGGGCGGGTTCGCTTATGAAGAAGCAGCGGAAATCTGCGGCTGTGCGGTCGGCACGATCAAGAGCCGCGTTGCGCGTGGGCGCGTAGCGCTGGAAGCGTTGATGAGCGACGGCAAGCTGCCGTCCCGCCGGCAGCACAAGACCAATCCCGACAAGTCGGCGCTGCAGGAAATCATGGGCGAGGTCGACCAGCTCAGCGGCGGTCGAGGCTGATCAGGCCAGCTTTTTAAGCAGCGCTTCGAATTCGCCAGCCGCATCGTCCGCCGGCGCATGAAACGCACGACGAAGCGCAGCCGCAAGGCCCGCTTGGACGGGAGGAAGAACGTCAATCTTTACGCGATTTGACATGGAGTTCTTCGTCCTCGTTTCAAAGGGACGATCATTTGCCATCCGAACAGTAATGCGCGAGCGCCCGATCGGTTTCATCGAGCGCGCATTTCGGCCATGAAGCGTGACATGGAAGAGACGGTCGCAAAGGTTGCCTGGCAATCGGCCCTTGAGCGGGCGAAAGCGCATGCGCCCTTCCTGAATGCAGCGGTAGAGCGGTTTCCGGCCGTCGCCGAGATGTTCCTCTCGAGCGGTGCAAATGCTGCGGTAGAACTGGCCCTTTCGATCGCGGGCGATAACCCGGCGTCCCGGTTGCGGCGGCAGCGCCATGCGCTGGCGCTGGCCGTCGCGCTTGGCGACCTCAGCGGCGAGCAATCGCTGGAATGGGTGACCCGCCACCTGTCGGATTTCGCCGACCGCGCGATGCACGAAGCGCTGGCCGTCGCGATGCGCGAGCGGATGCCCGACGATGAGCCGCGCGGGCTGGCCATCCTTGCGCTCGGCAAGCTGGGCAGCGGCGAACTCAACTATTCGTCCGACGTCGACCTCATCCTGCTGTTCGACCCGCGCACCATGCCCAGGCGGCCGCGCGACGACGCCGGCGAGGCAGCGGTGCGTTACGGTCGCCGCTTCATCGAATTGATGCAGGCGCGCGACGCCGACGGCTATGTCGCGCGGGTCGATATGCGCCTTCGCCCGTCGCCCGAAGTGACGCCGATCGTCCTGCCCGTCGATGCCGCCATCTCCTACTATGAAAGCTCGGCCCTGCCGTGGGAACGGGCGGCCTTCATCCGTGCCCGCGCTGCCGCCGGGGACACGGCGCTGGGCAACCGCTTCCTCGACGAGATCAGGCCTTTCATCTGGCGGCGCGCGCTGGATTTCGGGGCAATCGAGGAAATCCGCGACATTTCACTGCGTATCCGCGACCATTATGCACAGGGACAGGCGTTCGGGCCGGGGTTCGACCTGAAGCGCGGCCGCGGCGGTATCCGCGAGGCCGAATTCTTCACCCAGGTCCAGCAGTTGATCCACGGCGGGCGCGAGCCATCGCTGCGGGCGCCGGCGACGCTCGATGCGCTTCGCGCGCTGGCGGCGGGCGGGCGACTGGACGCGAGGGTCGCAGACGACATCGCCGCCGCCTATCGCGCGCTGCGCACCGCGGAACATCGGGTGCAGATGATCCACGACCGCCAGGAGCATCGCCTGCCGGTCGATGCCGACGCACTCGATACGGTCGCCCGGCTCGACAGCCTTGCCGACGGTACGGCGCTGATCGACCGACTGGCGCGCCACGTCGATGCGGTTGCCGCCCAGTTCGACGGGCTGGTCAGCGACCGTGAGGAGCGCCTGTCGAACGACCCCGACATCCTGCGCGCCGAGGTGAAGGCGATGGGCTTTACCGACGTCGAGGACTGCGTTCGCCGGGTCGCCGACTGGCGTTCGGGCAAGGCGCGGTCGCTGCGCTCGCCCGCCGCCATGTCGGCGTTCGAGGCGATGCTGCCGACGCTGATGCGGGCTATCGCCGCGGGACCCGAACCGATGTTCGCGCTCAACCGCTTCAGCGACATCATCGAACGGCTGTCGAGCGGGGTGAACCTCTACCGCCTGATCGGTGCGCGGCCGCAGCTGGCCCATCTGCTGGCGCTGATCCTGGCCCATGCCCCGCCGCTGGCGGACCAGCTCAGCCGGCGGCCGACGCTGCTCGACGGGCTGATCGACGAATCGAGCTTCGCGCCACCCCCCGACGCGACCGCACTGGCCGAGCGGTTCGCACAGGCGATCGAGGGCGAACCCTACGACCTGTCGCTCGACCGCATCCGGCGGATGGTGGGCGAGCGTCGCTTCGCGCTGGGCGTCCAGTTGATCGCCGCGCATCGCGACCCGCTGGTGATTGCCGAGGGCTATAGCGACCTCGCTGAAGCCGCGATCGTGACGCTTGCGGACATCGTCACCCGCGAATTCGAACGCAGCCACGGCCGTATCGCGGGCGGCGAGCTGGTCGTGCTGGGCCTCGGCAGGCTCGGCGGCCGGGCGCTGACCCATGCCAGCGATCTCGATCTCATCTACCTGTTCGATGCGCCCGACGGGTCGCGCTCTGACGGCGCCAAGTCGCTCACCGCTACGGACTATTACAATCGGCTGGCGAGCCGCATCACCGCCGCGCTGGGGACGCCGACCGCCGCCGGCCCGCTCTACGACGTCGATACAAGGCTGCGTCCACAGGGTGCGCAAGGGATGCTGGCGGTCAGCGTCGATTCCTTCGACCATTACCAGCGCCACGAAGCCTGGACGTGGGAGCATATGGCGCTGTGCCGCGCCCGACCGCTCACCGGCAGCCCGGCCGTTCGCGACAAGGTGCGCGCGGCGATCAGGGACGTGCTCGAACGGATCGACAATCCCGCCAAGGTGCGCGCCGACGCTGCGGCGATGCGCGCGGAAATGGCGCGTCACAAGGCGCCTGCCGGCCCGCTCGACATCAAGCTGGGCCGGGGCGGCCTGGTCGACCTCGAATTCGCGGTCCACACGCTGCAGCTGACGACCAATATAGGTCTCGATCCGCGGCTGGAGGTGGCGCTGGCCGAGCTTTCGGCGGCGGGCAAGATCGACGAGGCGACTGATGCGGACCTGCGCCTGCTCAGCCGGGTGCTGGTCGTCTTGCGGCTGGTCAGCACGCATGGGTCGATGGAACCCGCCACCGCGTCGCAGGCGTTGGTCGCGGCGTTGTGCGGGCACGAAAGCTGGCCTTTGCTGGTCGAGGCGATCGACGAAGCGCGCGACCGCATCGCCCGGCGCTGGGCCGACATCAAGGAAGGGAAATAGGATGAAGGAAGGCGACAAGGTCCCGTCGATCAAGGCGACGTTGAGCGACGGATCGACCCTCGATCTGGGCCAGCCCGGCGCACCGCTGATGCTGTATTTCTATCCCAAGGACGATACGCCGGGCTGCACCAAGGAAGCGCAGGCCTTTACCGCGCTGGCCGACGACTTTGCGAAGGCGGGGGTGAGGGTGGTCGGCGTGTCGCGCGATCCGATGAAGAAGCACGACAAGTTCATCGCCAAGTACGACCTCAAGGTGCTGCTTGCCAGCGACGAGGAGGGGCACATCAGCGATGCCTTTGGCACCTGGGTCGAAAAGTCGATGTACGGCCGCAAATATATGGGCATGGAGCGGTCGACCTTCCTGATCGGCGCCGACGGGATCGTGCGGCAGGCGTGGCGCGGCGTTAAGGTTCCGGGCCATGCCGAGGCGGTGCTGGCCGCCGCCAAAGCCTAGCGCCGGGCGAGGAAGTCGAGGATCGCGTCGGCCTGCCGCTGCGAGGACGGCAGGGGCGAGGGGTCAAGCGAACGTGCCAGCCCGGCGCGCTGCGCGGCCTCATAGTCCGGCTGAAGCGCGGCGGCGTGTGACAAGGCGGGGCCGAGTTCGGCGATATCGTCGATGACCTGCCCGAACGCCCAGTGCGAATAGCGCTCCACGCCCTGCCATTCCACGCGATCGAGGTTGAGGAAGATGCAAGGCCGCGGCGTGCGGATATATTCGTACACCTGGCTCGAAGCGTCGCCGATGTAGACGTCGGCGCGGTTGGTGTAGCTCATGTCGATCGACCGCCGCGATCCCATGTCGATCAGGATGTTCGGCGCGCTGCTGGTGGGTCGCGGCCCGCCCTTCAATTTGACATGGGGGGCGACGATGAAGTTCCAGCCGGGGATCCGCTCCATCTCGGCGACGATTTCCGGGGCATGGTCGAACCAGCTCGACCCCGGCGCCTTGGCATGGGCGTTGTAGAGCGCGACAGGCCGGTCGTCGGGAAACAGTTGATCGTCCGGCCCGACGGCTTCGAATTTCGCATAACCAACGACCCGAATCTCGTCCGGCCCCGCAAGCCCCTTTTCGATCAGCCGCTCGCGGTCCTTTTCGCCGTTGACCAGCGTCAGGTCGAAATGGCGATGCTTGGCGTTGTACCCGACGACACTGTCGCCCGCGCCATGCTTCAGGTGGATCATCGGTACCTTGAACCAGGGCAGGCGCTTCAGCACCGAACTGGTCGTCTCGGTCGTCACCAGCGCGTCGTAGCGGGCCAGCCGCGGATGCCACAGCAGCGCCGAAATCGCGCGGGGCGGTACGTCGAACAGGCCGTCGCGGCGATGCGGGACCGGCAGGTAGCGGAGGCGCAGCAGGCCGTCCGGATCGAAGCGGCGGATGAAATCGAGGTTTGCGCGGCTGGCGGACAGCACGTCGACCGCGACGCCCGGCCGCCTGGCCAGCGCCAGCGCGCCCGGAATCCAGTGAAGATGCTGGTGGGCTTGGGCGAAGGCGAGGTAGCCGATGCGGAGCATGGCGACAGGCGCTATTGCCGCTTTCGTCGCGATTCAAGACGCATTGCTTGAAGGACAGGCTTTTGCCGTGCTAGCGGCGGGCGCGAACGCGAAATCAAGAGGTTCATGTCCGTGGCCGAATTTACCCTTCCCAAGAACAGCAAGATCCAGAAGGGCCGCCAGTACCAGGCGGAAGAGGGCAAGCGCCTGAAGACGTTCAAAGTCTATCGCTACGACCCGGATTCGGGCGCCAACCCGCGCTACGACCGCTACACCATCGACCTCGACAAGTGCGGGCCGATGGTCCTCGACGCGATCATCAAGATCAAGAACGAGATCGACCCGACGCTGACCTTCCGCCGGTCGTGCCGCGAAGGCATTTGCGGATCGTGCGCGATGAACATCGACGGCAAGAACGGCCTCGCCTGCACCACCGCGATCGAGGATGTGAAGGGCGAAGTGCGCATCACGCCGCTGCCGCACATGGAAGTGGTCAAGGACCTGGTCCCCGACATGACCCATTTCTACGCGCAATATGCCTCGGTCCAGCCGTGGCTGAAGTCTTCGACGCCCGAACCGTCGGGCAAGGAACGGCTGCAGTCGCCGGAAGACCGCGCCAAGCTGGACGGTCTTTACGAGTGCATCCTGTGCGCCTGCTGCTCGACCAGCTGCCCCAGCTACTGGTGGAACAGCGACAAGTTCCTGGGGCCGGCGATCCTGCTGGCGGCCTATCGCTGGCTGGCCGACAGCCGCGACGAAGCGACCGGCGAGCGGCTCGACCAGCTCGAGGACCCGTTCCGACTCTATCGCTGCCACACCATCATGAACTGCGCCAACGTCTGCCCGAAGGGCCTGTCCCCGGCCAAGGCGATTGCCGAGACCAAGAAGCTGGTCGCGGAGCGCGCGGCTTGAGCGAGAGGCCAGAGGGCCTTCCGCAAGGAGTAAAGGAAGATCCGGACCACCCCGGCTGGTACAGCTGGGGCGATTTTCCGCGCGGGTCGTTCGCCAGCCGCACGGGCCGTCTGCTGTTCCGGCCGACCGTCCCGGGCGAAGCGGAAACGCGCATGTTCCCGGACGACAGTCACCAGAATCTCGGCGGGTCGATCCATGGCGGCGCGGTGATGAGCTTCATCGACATGAGCCTGTTCGCAGGCGGGCGCTGCGCCGGCATGGCCGAAGGGCATTATGTCACCCTCGACTGCAGCACGCGTTTCCTCAACCGTGGCCGGGTGGGCACCCCGCTGACGGGGCATGTGAAGCTGGTGCGCCAGACGCCTGGCGGTCTGGTGTTCCTCTCGGGCTACCTCGAACAGGACGGGGAGCCCTGCTACGATTTCACCGGAACGCTGAAGCGGGTGAAGGCCCCCAACGGTCCGAGCGCGGGCGGGGACGATGACGGGCCCCGTCGCTGATGCCTATCGCCGGCTGCTCGACGCCGGCGAACTCAAGGCCGACCCCGACCAGGCAGCCGCGGTAGCGGCGCTCGACCGCTTCGCCGACCGCTTGCAGCGGCAGGACGGCGGCTTCCTGAAGAAGCTGCTGCGCAAGGATCGTCCGACCTGCGGCGTCTACCTGTGGGGCGGGGTCGGGCGCGGCAAATCTATGCTGATGGACCTGGCGTTCGACAGCATTGCCGCGACTCCCAAGCGTCGCACGCATTTCCATGCCTTCATGCTCGAAGTGCACGAGCGGCTGCGCGATGCGCGCAAGGGTGAGGAGGGCGATCCGGTCATCCGCGTCGCCGCCGACATCGCCGAGGAGGTCAAATTCCTCTGCTTCGACGAGATGATGGTGACCAACAGCGCCGACGCGATGATCATGTCGCGGCTGTTCACGGCGCTGTTGGATGCGGGGGTTGCCATCGTCACCACGTCGAACCGACCGCCGTCCGACCTCTACAAGGACGGCCTCAACCGCGAGCTGTTCCTGCCCTTCATCCGGCTGATCGAGGCGCGGATGGAGGTGGTGAGCCTCAATGGCCCGACCGACTATCGGCTCGACCGCTTGCAGGGGCTCGACACCTGGCTTGTGCCCAACGGGCCGGACGCCACGGCAAAGCTGAGCGAAGCGTTTTTCCGCCTGACCGACTATCCGCCCGAAGACCGCGCCAATGTCCCGACCGAAGAGCTGGAGGTCGGCGGCGGGCGGACGCTGCACGTTCCCAAGAGCCTGAAGGGCGTCGCCGTCTTTTCGTTCAAGCGGCTGTGCGGCGAGGCGCGCGGGGCAGCGGACTATCTCGCCATCGCGCGGCGATTCCACACCGTCTTCATCGTCGGCATTCCGGTGATGAGCCGCGAGATGCGCAACGAGGCAGCGCGCTTCGTCACGCTGGTCGACGCGCTCTACGAACACCGCGTGAAGCTGCTCGCCGCGGCCGACGCCGAACCGCGCAATCTCTACCCCGCCGGCGACGGCCGCTTCGAATTCGAGCGGACGGTCAGCCGGCTGGAGGAAATGCAGAGCGCCGACTATCTTGCGGAGGGGCACGGCGCCGCCTAGCGTCCAACCCGTCTATCTGCTCGGGAAAGGAGCGCCATGCGCCCGTTGATTGCCACGCTGCTTGCCGCCACCCTGCTCGCCTCGCCTGTCCATGCCGGGACGGCGGAGCTGATCAATGCCCCGTCCAAACTGGCGCCCGAATGGCAGAAACAGACCCGCGAGCTGTTCAAGCAGGTGGTCGAAATCCCGACGGTCAAGGACCGCAATGAAGTGCCGAGAATGGCCAATCTGCTGGCCGACCGGCTGAAGGCCGCGGGGATCCCGGCAAGCGATATCAGCATCATCCCCTACGAAGCGACCAAGGGCGACCAGACGGTGATGATGATCGCCCGCTGGCGTTCGCCCAAGCCGACCAAAAAGCCCATGCTGATCCTTGGTCACATGGACGTGGTCGAGGCCAAGCGCAGCGACTGGGAGCGCGACCCGTTCCAGTTCATCGAGGAAGGCGGCTATTTCTACGGGCGCGGCACCAGCGACATGAAGAACGGCATTGTCGCGACGACGATGGCGGTACTCAAGCTGAAGGCCGCGGGGTTCAAGCCCAACCGCGACATCATCCTGTTCTTTTCGGGCGACGAGGAAACGGCCGGGCAGGGGGCGACTTTGGGCGCCGACAAATATCGCAGCCTGACCGATGCCGAATTCGGGCTGAACGCCGACGGCGGGGCGGGCGGCTACACCCACGACGGCAAGCCCCTTGGATTCGCCGTGTCGACCGCGGAAAAGACCTACCAGAGCTATACGCTGACCGCGCACAATCCGGGCGGGCACAGCTCGCGGCCGCGGCCCGACAACGCCATTTACGATTTGGCCGATGCGCTAAAGGCGGTGCAGGCCTATCGCTTCACGCCGCGCCTCAACGAAACCAGCCGCGCCTATTTCGCCAAGCGGGCGCAGGACGAGGGCGACAGCGCGCTCGGCAAGGCGATCCGGGCCTGGCTTGCCAATGCAAACGACGGTGCGGCGGCGGACGCGGTGGAAGCCAGCGAGCTGGAGGTCGGCCGCACCCGCACTCGCTGCGTCGCGACGATGCTGAACGGGGGCCATGCCGACAATGCGTTGCCGCAGACCGCGCAGGCGGTAGTCAACTGCCGCATCATCCCGGGCGAGGAACCGGCGGGAACGCTGGCGCTGCTGAAGCAGATTGTCGGACCGAAGATCGAGGTCGCCTATTATGAAGACTTCATCGGCGTTCCCAGCCCGCCGTCGCCGCTTCGCGCCGACGTGCTTGGCGCCGTCAAGAAGGCGGTCAACACCGTCTACGGGCCGACCATGGACGTGTTCCCGATCATGGCCACCGGTGCCAGCGACGGCAGCTTTTTCCGGTC
This sequence comes from Sphingomonas jaspsi DSM 18422, assembly GCF_000585415.1. NCBI lineage: Bacteria > Pseudomonadati > Pseudomonadota > Alphaproteobacteria > Sphingomonadales > Sphingomonadaceae > Sphingomonas > Sphingomonas jaspsi. The sequence goes on from NZ_KK073876.1 coordinate 962,578, forward strand.
GAAAGGCATTCCCGTCTACGACATCGACGGAAGCTGGGGCATCATCCCCGACGACGAGCGTGCGCACGGCCTCAACGAGCGCATCCCTGTCAGGGCTATGTACGACGACGTCGTCTATTGGGAGTCGGTGATCAGCGACCTGGCCGCAAAGAAAAAGAAATAGGTCATAAAAAAGGGCCGCCCCGAAGGGCGGCCCCGGCCGGTTGCACTCGGCCTAACGCTTAGCGGATGATCGCGCGAATGACTTCGCTGATCAGCTGCGTCTTGGGATCGACGGCGTAGAGGTAGCCATCGCCATAATAATAGCGATCATAGGGATCGAGGCGGTATTGGTTGCGCCAGTCGAGCGGGACCTGGTTGTAGGTCCACTGCTGGCCGTAATTGCCCGACCAACGCTGGCCGACATTGTAACGCTTCTTGGCCTGACCCGGCGGCAGGCAGCCATTGTTCTTCTTGGCCAGTCCCGGCGGGCAGTGGCCGACGCCATAACCCATCGGCGCGCCCATGTTGTGCGCGGCATGGCCCTGGCCCTGACCGTGATTGGCGTGATCCGGCTTGGCAACGGCCGGGGCGGCGGCGGCGAGCGTGGCGACGCCCGCGAGAATCATCAGCTTTTTCATGGCAACCTTTCTACATCCGCGGTCATGAACGCAGTTTGACCGCTCGATTCATCAAAAAAACCGTCGAATCCCACTGCAGTTCCGGCCGCAACCGGTTGCCCCCCACAACTCATCCCGCTAAGCGGGCGCCGCGCCCCCATCCAAGCGACGCGCCACCCTTGGCTGCGCCTGCCATTCCCCCCGGGGGCAACGACTTAGACGGTACGAAAGGCAGACAAGGCCCATGGCTCGCAAGAAGATCGCGCTTATCGGTGCAGGCATGATCGGCGGCACGCTCGCCCATCTCGCGGCGAAGAAGGAACTGGGCGACATCGTCCTGTTCGACATCGCCGAAGGCATGCCGCAGGGCAAGGCGCTGGACCTGTCGCAGTGCGGCCCGATCGAAGGCTTCGACGCCAAGATCACGGGCACCAACGACTATGCCGACATCGCCGGTGCGGACGTCATCATCGTCACCGCCGGCGTGCCGCGCAAGCCGGGCATGAGCCGCGACGATCTGGTCGGCATCAACCTCAAGGTCATGAAGGCGGTGGGCGATGGCATCAAGACCCATGCGCCGAACGCCTTCGTCATCTGCATCACCAACCCGCTCGACGCGATGGTGTGGGCGCTGCGCGAATTTTCGGGCCTGCCGCACAACAAGGTCGTCGGCATGGCCGGCGTCCTCGACTCGGCCCGCTTCGCCACCTTCCTCGCCTTGGAATTCGGCGTCAGCGTCAAGGACGTGAACGCCTTCGTGCTCGGCGGTCATGGCGACACGATGGTCCCGGTCACCAGCTACACCACCGTCAGCGGCATCCCGGTCGACGACCTGGTCAAGATGGGCAAGTCGTCGAAGGAAGCGATCGACGCGATCGTCAAGCGCACCCGCGGCGGCGGCGGCGAGATCGTCGGCCTGCTGAAGACCGGCAGCGCCTATTACGCCCCGGCGACCAGCGCCATCGCGATGGCCGAAGCCTATCTGGGCGACCAGAAGCGCATCCTGCCCTGCGCGGTCTATGTCGACGGCAAGTATGGCCTCGACGGCCTGTATGTCGGCGTGCCGGCGGTGCTCGGCGCCAATGGCGTCGAAGAAGTCATCGAAATCGACCTCGACGAGGAAGCGAAGAACAACCTCGCCGTGTCGGTGGGCGAAGTGCGCGGCCTGCTCGAGGCGTGCAAGGCCATCGACAGCTCGCTCGCCTAACCGGCTGCAGCAACATCGTCAGTAGGGACAAGGCATGAGCATTCTCGTCAACAAGAACACCAAGGTCATCACGCAGGGGATGACCGGCGAAACCGGGACGTTCCACACCCAGCAGGCGCTGGCGTACGGGACGCAGATGGTCGGCGGCGTGACGCCGGGCAAGGGCGGGACCGAGCATATCGGGCTGCCCGTGTTCAACACCGTGCATGAAGCGGTCGAGAAAACCGGTGCCGATGCGTCGGTGATCTACGTTCCGCCGCCCTTCGCCGCGGACTCGATCCTGGAAGCGATCGACGCCGAAGTGCCGCTGATCGTCGCCATCACCGAAGGCATCCCGGTGCTCGACATGGTCAAGGTGAAGCGCGCGCTGTCGGGCTCCAAGTCGCGCCTGATCGGCCCGAACTGCCCGGGCGTGCTGACCCCGAACGAGTGCAAGATCGGCATCATGCCGGGCAACATCTTTTCAAAGGGCAGCGTCGGCGTCGTCTCGCGCTCGGGCACGCTGACCTATGAAGCGGTGTTCCAGACCACCAACGCCGGCCTTGGCCAGACCACCGCGGTCGGCATCGGCGGCGACCCGGTCAACGGCACCAACTTCATCGACATGCTCGAGCTGTTCCTGGCCGACGACGAAACCAAGTCGATCATCATGATCGGCGAAATCGGCGGCGATGCCGAAGAGCAGGCCGCGCAGTTCCTGATCGACGAGGCCAGGAAGGGCCGCAAGAAGCCGATGGTCGGCTTCATCGCCGGTCTGACCGCGCCTCCGGGCCGTCGCATGGGCCACGCCGGCGCGATCGTCTCGGGCGGCAAGGGCGGCGCCGAAGACAAGATCGCCGCGATGGAAGCGGCTGGAATTCGCGTGTCCAAGAGCCCATCTGAGCTCGGCACCACGTTGCTGGAAGTGCTGAAAGGCTGAAGTTAGTCATGGATTCGATGGGATACGAGCGCGAGCAAGGCCCGAGCTGGGCACGGCCGAACTGGCCGATCAGCACGCTCGACCCCTACACGATCGGGCTCGATCCCACCGAAGCCACGATTGAAAAGGTCGCGGAAAAGGCCAAGGCGGCCGCGGTTGCGAGCGGGGTCACCGACGAAGCTGCGATCCGAAAGGCGGCGGACGAGAGCATGCGGGCCTATACGCTGGTCCGCCTCTATCGCGTTCGCGGCCACCTGGCGGCCAAGCTCGACCCGCTCGGTCTTGCCCATCACGATCCGGTGGCCGAGCTCGACCCGTCGTTCCACGGCTTCGGCCCGGGCGACCTCGACCACAAGATCTTCCTCGGCGGGCTGCTCGGCTTCGAGAGCGCGACCATCCGCGAGATCGTCGCGGTGCTGCAGGCCAATTACTGCGGCACGGTCGGCCTTGAATATATGCACATCAACGACCTGGAGGAGCGCCGCTTCCTGCAGGAACGGATGGAAGGCAAGGATAAGGAAATCCACTTCACGCCCGAAGGCAAGAAGTCGATCCTGACCAAGGTCATTCATGGCGAGCAGTGGGAGAAATTCCTCGCCCGCAAATATGTCGGCACCAAGCGCTTCGGCCTCGACGGCGGCGAAAGCGCGATCCCCGCGCTTGAGGCCATCATCAAGTACGGCGGCCAGATGGGTGTCACCGAAATCACCGTCGGCATGGCCCACCGCGGGCGCCTCAACGTGCTGTCGAACGTGATGGGCAAGCCCTATCGCGCGATCTTCAGCGAATTCGCGGGCGGCGCGGCCAACCCCGAAGACGTCGGCGGGTCGGGCGATGTGAAGTACCACCTCGGCACCTCGTCGGATCGCGAGTTCGACGGCAACAAGGTGCATCTCAGCCTCGTCCCCAACCCCTCCCACCTCGAAGCGGTTAACCCGGTCGTGCTGGGAAAGAGCCGCGCGGTGCAGACCAATGCCGGCGACAAGCATGGCCTGACTGTCCTGCCGGTGCTGCTGCATGGCGACGCGGCGTTCGCGGGGCAGGGGATCGTGTGGGAATGCCTCGGCTTTTCCGGCCTGCCCGGCTACGGCACCGGGGGCTGCATCCATTTCGTCATCAACAACCAGGTCGGATTCACCACCAGCCCGCAATATGCGCGTTCGTCGCCCTATCCCTCGGACGTGGCCAAGGGCATCCAGGCGCCGATCCTGCACGTCAATGGCGACGACCCCGAAGCGGTCACCTTCGCCTGCAAACTGGCGATCGAATATCGCCAGCAGTTCCGCCGCGACATCGTAATCGACATGTGGTGCTATCGCCGCTTCGGCCACAATGAGGGTGACGAGCCGATGTTCACCCAGCCGCTGATGTATGCGGAAATCGCCAAGCATCCGCCGATCAGCCAGATCTACGCCAAGCGGCTGATCGCCGAGGGCGTGGTGGACCAGGCGTGGGTGGACGAACAGACCAAGCAGTTCACGACGCTGCTGGAAGGCGAGTTCGAGGCGGGGTCGACCTATCTGCCCAACAAGGCGGACTGGTTCGAAGGGCGCTGGGCGGGGCTGGGCAAGCCCTATGAGCCGATCGACGGCCGTCGCAACGTCAACACCGCCATTTCCTACGAGCAATATGACGGGCTGACCAAGCTGCTCACCACGGTGCCGGAGAGCCTGACCGTCCACAAGACGCTCGCCCGTATCATCGAGGCGCGCAAGAAGACGCTGGAAGGCGGCGAAGGGATCGATTGGGCGACGGGCGAAGCGCTCGCCTTCGGCAGCCTGGTGGAAGACGAGTTTTCGGTCCGCCTGTCGGGCCAGGATTCGGGCCGCGGCACCTTCAGCCAGCGCCACGCCGTCTGGGTCGACCAGAAAAGCGGCGAGAAATATATCCCGCTCCGCCAGATCAACGACGGCCAGCCGCGCCCGCGCTTCGAAGTGCGCGACAGCCCGCTGAGCGAATTCGGCGTTCTCGGTTTCGAATATGGCTATTCGATTTCCGACCCGAAGACGTTGGTGCTGTGGGAAGCGCAGTTCGGCGATTTCGCCAATGGCGCGCACACCATCATCGACCAGTTCATCGCCGCGGGCGAGGCCAAGTGGCTGCGCGCGTCGGGGCTGGTGATGCTGCTGCCGCACGGGTTTGAGGGGCAGGGGCCGGAGCATAGCTCGGCGCGGCTCGAACGCTTCCTGCAGCTGTGCGCGGAAGATAATCTGCAGGTCGCGAACATTACGACCCCGGCCAATTACTTCCATGTGCTGCGCCGCCAGATGCACCGCGAATTCCGCAAGCCGCTGATCATCATGACGCCCAAGTCGCTGCTGCGGCACAAGCTGGCGGTGTCTCGCCGTGAGGATTTCGTCGGCGACGGCCATTTCAAGCGCATCCTGAGCGACCTCAATCCGCCGGCCGAGGGCGCGACCGAGCGGCTGGTGCTGTGTTCGGGCAAGGTCAGCTATGAGCTGATGGAAGCGCGCGACAAGGCAAACGACGGCGTCACGCAGATCGTCCGCATCGAACAGCTTTATCCCTTCCCGTCGGAACCGCTGGTCAAGCGGCTGCAGGCGATGAAGAAGCTGAGGGAAGTGGTCTGGGCGCAGGAAGAACCGCGCAACAATGGCGCCTGGTTCTTCGTCGAAAGCTTGATCGAGGAATGCCTTGCCGAGGCAGGCTTTGCGGGGATGCGGCCGCGTTATGCGGGCCGCTGCGCCTCGGCCAGCCCGGCGACCGGCCTTGCCAAGCGCCATGCGGAGCAGCAGGCGGCGCTGATTGCCGACGCGCTCGGCCATATCGAAGCACGCGCCGCGGCCAAGGAAGCCGCGGTCGAAACCGTTCAGAAGGCCGGGAAGGCCGGGAGTTGATCGAACAATGAGCACCGACGTCAAGGTCCCCGCGCTGGGCGAATCGATCACCGAAGCGACCGTCGGCCAATGGCTGAAGGCGCCCGGCGATGCGGTTGCGATCGACGAACCGATCGTCAGCCTGGAAACCGACAAGGTCAGCGTCGAAGTGCCCTCGCCGGTCGCGGGAACGCTGAGCGAACAGTTGTTCGCGGAAGGCGACACGGTCGAGGTTGGTGCGGTCATCGCGCGCGTCGGCGAAGGCGCTGCCGCTGCGGCTGCCCCGGCGCCCGCCGCTGCACCGGCGGCTGAAGCGCCTGCCGCGCCCTCGACGGAAGCAGCTGCGGCTGGCGATGCGTCGCTGACGCTGTCGCCGGCGGTTCGCCGCGCGGTGCTCGAAAACCATGTCGATCCCTCGACCATCAAGGGGTCGGGCAAGGACGGCCGCATCACCAAGGACGATGTGATCGCCGCCGCCAGCGCGAAGAAGGCCGCGCCGGCTCCGGTTGCGCCGGCCGCTACCGCTTCGGCTGCTCCTGCCGCGCCGGTCGCCGCCAAGGGATCGCGCATCGAGGAACGGGTCAAGATGACCCGCCTGCGCCAGACCATCGCGTCGCGCCTCAAGGATGCGCAGAACACCGCGGCGCTGCTCACCACCTTCAACGACGTCGACATGTCTGCGGTGATCGACGCTCGGAACCGCTACAAGGATTTGTTCGAGAAGAAGCATGGCATCCGCCTTGGCTTCATGAGCTTCTTCGTGAAGGCCTCGGCGCTCGCCGCGCGCGACGTGCCGTCGGTCAACGCGCGCATCGAAGGCGACGAGATCGTCTATAACAACTATCTCGACGTGTCGGTCGCGGTGTCGGCACCGAAGGGCCTCGTCGTCCCGGTCGTGCGCAACGCCGAAAGCATGAGCTTCGCCGAAATCGAGCAGGCCATCGCGGGCTTCGGCAAGAAGGCCAAGGATGGCACGCTGACCGCCGACGACATGAAGGGCGGTACCTTCACCATTTCCAACGGCGGCGTGTTCGGATCGTTGCTGTCGACCCCGATCATCAACCCGCCGCAGTCGGCGGTGCTCGGCCTCCACCGCATCGAAGAACGTCCCGTCGTCCGCGACGGCCAGGTGGTGGTGAAGCCGATGATGTACTTGGCGCTGAGCTACGACCACCGCCTCATCGACGGCCGCGAAGCGGTCACCTTCCTCGTTCGCATCAAGGAAGCGATCGAAGACCCGACCCGCCTGCTGATCGACCTTTAAGGAATACCCCATGGCAGACTATGATTTCGATGTTCTGGTCATCGGCGCCGGTCCCGGCGGTTATGTTGCAGCGATCCGCGCGGCGCAGCTGGGGCTGAAGACCGCCTGCGCGGAAAGCCGCGAGACGCTGGGCGGCACCTGCCTCAACGTCGGCTGCATCCCGTCGAAGGCGATGCTCCACGCGTCGGAATATTTCGACGCGGCGGCCAATGGCGCGATGGCCAAGATGGGCATCGAGGTCACGCCCAAGCTCAACCTCGACGCGATGCACGGCCAGCGCCGCGACGCGGTCAAGCAGCTGACCGGCGGGATCGAATTCCTGTTCAAGAAGAACAAGGTCGAATGGCTGAAGGGCCTCGCCACCTTCGAAGACGCGCACAGCGTGTCGGTCGCGGGCAAGAAGGTCACCGCCAAGAACATCGTCATCGCCACCGGTTCGTCGGTGACCCCGCTGCCGGGTGTCACCATCGACGAGAAGGTCGTGGTGTCGTCGACCGGCGCGCTCGAGCTGGAGAAAGTCCCCGAGCATATGGTCGTCATCGGCGGCGGCGTGATCGGGCTTGAACTGGGCAGCGTGTGGCGCCGCCTGGGCGCCAAGGTCACCTGCGTCGAATATCTCGATGCGATCCTGCCCGGCATGGACATGGACGTGCGCAAAGAAGCGCTGAAGATCTTCAAGAAGCAGGGCATCGAGTTCAAGCTCGGCACCAAGGTCACTGGCGTGCAAGTGAATGGCGGAACCGCCACCCTGACGCTCGAACCCGCCAAGGGCGGCGAGACCGAGATGCTGAACGCCGATTGCGTGCTGGTATCGATCGGGCGCAAGCCCAACACCGACGGCCTCGGCCTCGACAAAATCGGGCTGGCGGTCAACCAGCGCGGCCAGATCGAAACCGATCATGACTTCCGCACCAAGGTCGACGGCGTGTGGGCGATCGGCGACGTCATCCCCGGCCCGATGCTGGCGCACAAGGCCGAGGACGAAGGCATTGCGGTCGCGGAGAATATCGCGGGCCTGACCGGCATCGTGAACCACGACCTCATTCCCGGCGTGGTCTACACCTGGCCGGAAATCGCGGGCGTGGGCCTGACCGAAGAGGACGCCAAGGCGAAATATGGCGAGGTCAAGGTTGGCAAGTTCCCGATGCTCGCCAACAGCCGCGCAAAGACCAACCACGAACCCGACGGCTTCGTGAAAGTCATCGCCGATGCCAAGAGCGACCGCGTGCTGGGTGTGTGGTGCATCGCATCGGTCGCCGGCACGATGATCGCGCAGGCGACGCAGGCGATGGAATTCGGCGCAACGAGCGAAGATATCGCCTACACCTGCCACGCCCACCCGACCCATTCGGAAGCGATCAAGGAAGCGGCGATGGCGGTGACGGGCAAGCCGATCCACATCTGACGCGATCGTTAACGCTGTCGGTTGTCGGCAACAGTCGGCGGGCAAGTTAGCGTTAAGATAACAAAAATCATGCCGTTCACGCTTCGTCCCGCTATGGCGGGACCAGGGCGATTCGCGCCGGTCGGTTGGGGACGAGCCGAGTGGCGCCGGTGAATCGACCGGGACCAGGGGGAATGTCATGGCAATTCGCGCGACCTTGCGCCGTTATCACGTCTGGCTGGGCTGGCTGGTCGGCATCCCGATGCTGTTCTGGACCGTGTCGGGGCTGATGATGGTCGCCAAGCCGATCGAGGAAGTTCGCGGCACCGACCTGCTCCGCCCGCTGGCGCCGGTGGTATCCACTGCCGACGTGATCCTGCCCATCATCGACGGCCGGTCGCTCAAATCGATGCGGCTGGAGAGCCGCGCCGACGGGCCACGCTGGGTGCTGGAATTTGCGGACGGCGCGACGCGTCTCGCCGATGCCCGCACCGGCAGCCTGCTGCCCGCACTGTCCGCCGCCGACGCCGCTCGCGAAATTGCGAGCCGCTATACCGGCAAGGCCAGCATCGTCGCCACGCGCCGGGTCGATCCGCGCCATCCGCCGCTGGAATTTCGTCGCGACACGCCGGCGTGGCAGGTTGAGATGAGCGACGACACCCACTTCTTCGTTGACGCGGGCAATGGCGACGTGATCGCCAGGCGCACCGGATGGTGGCGCGTCTACGACTTCTTCTGGGGCCTGCACATCATGGACCTGCAGGGCCGTGAAGAAACCAGCAACCCGTGGGTCGTCACCTTCGGCGCGCTGGCGACGGTGATGGCGCTGCTCGCGATCGTCCTGTTGCCGATGACGGGCCGCCGCCGGCGCCCAAAGCAGGCCTAGCCTTCGAGCCACCCGGCAAGCGTCGTCATCCACCCGACTTTCGCTTGCTGCGCCGGTCGCGGGGTCGCATCGGACATGCATTCGAGACAGCGGACCTGTACCGTCGGACCGGCCATGATCCGCTGCAGGTCGGCGATGACCCGCAACATGGTGTCCGCCGGCATCGGCGACAGGCTGGCGAGCGCGTCGGCCGGGGCCGCTTCAGGCTCGTCGTCCTCGCTGGAGAAGCCTGACAGCAGGCTGGCCCAACCTGTCGGATGCGCTTCGAGATAGGTGACGTCGCGTTCGTCGCCCAGCTTGGCCAGTTCGGCCGCCTTGGCGATCGCATCGTCGAGATCGCCATATTGGTCGATCAGCCCGATCTGGCGCGCCGTTCCGCCGTCCCACACGCGGCCCTGCGCGATGCGGTCGATGTCGGCGGGGGTCTTCTTGCGCGCCTGGGCGACGATCGACAGGAATTTGGCATAAACCTGTTCTACCCCCGCCTGGACGTAGGCGTTGGCTTCGGGTGAGGGGCCTTTCATCAGGTCGGGTTCGCCCGACAGCGTCGTCGTCTTGACCCCGTCCGCACCGATTCCGACCTTGGCCAGCGTGCCCTGGAAGCTGGGCAGGATGCCGAACACCCCGATCGAGCCGGTGATGGTCGACGGCTCGGCGAAGACATAGTCGCCGGCGGTCGACACCCAATAGCCGCCCGACGCCGCGACATTGCCCATCGATACCACCACGGGCAGGCCCTTGGCCTTGGCGTCGAGCAGCGATTTGCGGATGCGTTCGGACGCGAGGGCCGACCCCCCTGGGCTGTCGATCCGTACCACCAGCGCCTTGAGGTTGCCGTCGGCGAGGCCCTTTTCGACCGCACGGGCGATGGTGTCGCCGCCGGCCGATCCGGGACCTGCCTTGCCGTCGACGATGTCGCCGGCGACGGTGACGAGGCCGATCGGGCCGTCTTCATGCTTCACCGCATCGCGGATATAGGAGGCCAGCTTGATCCGCTTGTACCCTCGGGCACTGTCGCTGTCCTGGCCGCCCAGTTCGGCCAGGCGGTTTTCATAGTCGCGGCGTTCGCCGATGCGGTCGACAAGTTGCAGGCTCTTGGCCGCGCCGCTGAGATTGCCCTTCGACGAGGCGAGGACGCCCGCCGGATCGGTCAACAGGCGCTTCAGGCCCGGCGCCGCCTTGGGCCGGGCGCGGTTCACTTCAAGCGTCCAGCCTTCGAGCAGGGCGCCGGCCAGCGCCTGCGCATTTTCCTTGGCTTCCGGCGACATGTCGCTGCGAATGTAAGGCTCGACCGCGCTCTTGTAGGTGCCGACCCGGTAGACGTTGGCAGTCACGCCCAGCTTGTCGAGCAGGCCCTTGTAATAGAGGCGGCTGCCGCCCGGCCCGGCGATCGCCACTGCGCCCAGTTCGGGCAGCCAGACTTCGGACGCGTGGGCGGCCAGCTGGTAGCGATCGTCGGTGTAGCCGGTGGCGAAGGCCAATACCGGCTTCCCGCTCTTGCGCACCTCGTCCATCGCTTCGCCGACGGCGCTCAGCGCGGTCTGCCCGCCGCCGAGGAAGCCATCGAGGTCGAGCGACACGGCCTTCACCCGGTCGTCATCCTTTGCCGTGCGCAGCGCGGCGACGACATCGCGCACCGCATATTCGTGGGTGACATCGCCCATGCCCGACAAGGAGGATAAGGGGTCGGTGGCTGCTGGCTGCTCGACGATCGACCCGTTAAGGTCCATCGCCAGCACGCCGTCACCGATGGCAGCCGGCTTCGACGACAGGGCGGCATAGAGCAGCCCGAAGAACATCAGCATGAAAACCAGGACCAGCGCATCCTTGATGCCGACCAGCAACTTCCACACTGCGGACACGAACTTCATGGCTTCACTCCACCGATTTGGCCTCCTGCCTAGACCAGCACCGCGCCGTGGCCCAAGGCTTTTCGACCGAAGGATTGGCGGCTAGGGCCGCACGCGATGGCAGACAGCCCCACCTATGTGCCCGGCAAGGGGCCGTGGCGCGCCGAATTCGGTGCGACGCTGGCGCTCGCCTGGCCGCTGATCCTGTCCAACCTCACCATGTCGGCGATCCAGGCGACCGACGTGGTGCTGATGGGCTGGCTGGGCTCGCGTCAGCTGGCGGCGTCGGCCTTGGGGCTCAATTTCACCTTCGCCTTCACACTGGTCGCGCTGGGCCTGATCACCGCGGCGTCGCCGATGATGGCGACCGCGCTGGGAACCAGGCGGCGCACGCTGCACGAAGTACGGCGGACGTTCCGCCAGTCGATGTGGCTGGTGATCACGCTGGTCGTGCCGATCTGGATCGTCCAGTGGAATGCGGAAAGCCTCATTCTCGGGCTGGGACAGGAACCGGCGCTGGCCCGCGACGCGCAGATTTTCCTGCGCGGTTACATGTGGTCGGCGCTGCCCTTCCTGGCGTTCCAGACCATGCGCAACTTCGTCGCCGCGCTCGAACGGCCGGGCTGGGTGCTGGCGATCAGCCTCATCGGGATCCTGCTCAACGCTTTGCTCGGCTACGGCCTCATCTTCGGCCACTTCGGCCTGCCGCAATGGGGAATTTTCGGCGGCGGGCTGGCCAGCAGCATCGTGTGGACCCTGCTCGCGCTGCTGCTTGCGCTGGTGGTCGTGCGCGATCGCCAGTTCCGCCGCTATCACCTCTTCGGTCGCTTCTGGCGGCCCGACTGGCCGCGCTACCGCCACCTGTGGAAGCTCGGCCTTCCGATCGGCCTGGCCATGGGGTTCGAAGGCGGCGTGTTCAGCGCCGCAGCCTATCTGATGGGGCTGATCAATGCCGACAGCCTCGCCGCCCATGCCGTTGCGCTGCAGATTGCGGCGATGAGCTTCATGGTGCCGTGGGGCATGGCACAGGCGGCAACCGTGCGTGTGGGCATCGCCTTGGGGCAGGGCGACCGTGCCGCGATCGGACGGGCAGGCTGGACCGCGTGGATATTGGGCGTCGGCTTCATGGCGGTGATGGCCGTCATGATGTGGGCGATCCCGCGGCAACTGATCACCCTTTTCCTCGACGACACGCCTGCCAATGCGACCGTCATCGCGCTCGGCGTCTCCTTCCTCGGCGTGGCGGCAGTGTTCCAGATCGTGGACGGGGCGCAGGTGGTCGGCGCGGGCATGCTGCGCGGCCTGCACGACACCCGCATCCCGATGCTGTTCACGCTGGTCGGTTATTGGGGCATCGGAATTGGCGTCGGTGCCTGGCTCGCCTTCGCCAAGGATTGGGGCGGGGTCGGGCTGTGGACGGGGCTAGCGGTCGGCTTGGCGATCGTTTCGGTCCTGATGCTGTGGCGCTGGCGACACCGCGAGCAGCTTGGCCTGGGTAAAACCGCCGCGAGTGCCGTCCCTCACTGATTTTTTTCAGCCTTTCGAATCGTTGACGAATAGGAAAGCGCCACCCATATGCGGCGCATCGCTGGCACTCCGGTTCAAAGAGTGCCAGCGGAAGCATTTTCAACGAAGCAACAAAGGGTGAAAGAAACATGGGTTTCCGACCGCTTCACGACCGTGTCCTCGTCCGCCGCGTCGAGGCTGAAGAAAAGACCGCCGGCGGGATCATCATCCCGGATTCGGCCAAGGAAAAGCCGCAGGAAGGCGAAGTCGTCGCCGTCGGCACCGGCGCCCGCGCCGATGACGGCAAGGTGACCCCGCTCGACGTCAAGGCCGGCGACAAGATCCTGTTCGGCAAATGGTCGGGCACCGAGGTCAAGATCGACGGTGAAGACCTGATCATCATGAAGGAAAGCGACATCCTGGGCATCGTCGGCTGACGCCTTCGAACCGGAACGCTTCCTCTTTCCCTAATCATTCAATCCAAGGAACAAGCACATGGCTGCCAAGGACGTGAAATTCAGCCGCGATGCGCGTGAACGCATCCTCAAGGGCGTCGACATCCTCGCCGACGCCGTCAAGGTGACGCTGGGGCCGAAGGGTCGCAACGTCGTCATCGACAAGAGCTTCGGCGCACCGCGCATCACCAAGGACGGCGTCAGCGTCGCCAAGGAAATCGAGCTCAAGGACAAGTTCGAAAACATGGGCGCGCAGATGCTGCGCGAAGTCGCGTCGAAGACCAACGACCTCGCCGGTGACGGCACCACCACCGCGACCGTTCTCGCCCAGGCGATCGTTCGCGAAGGCATGAAGTCGGTTGCCGCCGGCATGAACCCGATGGACCTCAAGCGCGGCATCGATCTGGCCGTCGCCAAGGTCGTCGAAGACATCAAGGGCCGCTCGAAGCCGGTCGCCGGCACGGCCGAAATTGCGCAGGTCGGCATCATCTCGGCCAACGGCGACACTGAAGTCGGCGAAAAGATCGCGGAAGCGATGGACAAGGTCGGCAAGGAAGGCGTCATCACCGTCGAGGAAGCCAAGGGCCTCGAATTCGAACTGGACGTCGTCGAAGGCATGCAGTTCGACCGCGGCTACCTGTCGCCCTACTTCATCACCAACCCGGAAAAGATGCAGGTCGAACTGGCCGACCCCTACATCCTGATCCACGAAAAGAAGCTGTCGTCGCTGCAGGCGATGCTGCCGATCCTCGAAGCGGTGGTGCAATCGGGTCGTCCGCTGCTCATCATCGCCGAAGACATTGAAGGCGAAGCGCTGGCGACCCTCGTCGTCAACAAGCTGCGCGGCGGCCTCAAGGTCGCGGCGGTCAAGGCGCCGGGCTTCGGCGATCGTCGCAAGGCGATGCTCGAAGACATCGCCATCCTGACGGGCGGCGAGATGATCTCGGAAGACCTCGGCATCAAGCTCGAAAACGTCACCGTTGGCATGCTCGGCACCGCCAAGAAGGTCGTGATCGACAAGGACAACACGACCATCGTCGACGGTTCGGGCACGCATGAGCAGATCGAGGGCCGCACGCTCGCGATCAAGCAGCAGATCGAAAACACCACCAGCGACTATGACCGCGAGAAGCTGCAAGAGCGTCTCGCCAAGCTCGCTGGCGGCGTGGCCGTGATCAAGGTCGGCGGTGCCACCGAGGTTGAGGTGAAGGAGCGCAAGGACCGCGTCGATGACGCGCTTCACGCGACCCGCGCCGCGGTCGAGGAAGGCATCGTTCCGGGCGGCGGAACCGCGCTGCTTTACGCCACCAAGGCTCTCGAAGGCCTGAAGGGCGCGAACGACGACCAGACCCGCGGCATCGACATCATCCGCAAGGCGATCGAAGCCCCGCTTCGCCAGATCGCCCAGAACGCGGGTGTCGACGGCGCCGTCGTCGCCGGCAACCTGCTGCGCGAAGGTGACGTGACCCAGGGCTTCAACGCCGCGACCGACACCTATGAAAACCTCGTCGCCGCGGGCGTCGTCGACCCGACCAAGGTCGTCCGCACCGCGCTGCAGGACGCGGCCTCGGTCGCCGGCCTGCTGATCACCACCGAAGCCACCATCGCGGAACTGCCGGACGACAAGCCGGCAATGCCGATGGGCGGCGGAATGGGCGGCATGGGCGGCATGGACTTCTAACGTCCGCGTCACACCGCAACCGACAAGAGGGCCGGGAACGCCAAATTCCCGGCCCTTTTTTAATGCGCGCAATTCGCAAACCAATTTTCAACCAGTCCCGGTTACAAGCCATTGACGTTCGAACGGATGGGGTTGGACGAGTTGGGCGGACTGTTGTTCCTGATTTGGGTGGCGTTCTGGATCTGGGCGCTGAAGGCGGCCTATGGGAAAATTGCGGCCACCTTCGGCAACGCGCTGTCCGGCGATTGGGGCACCGCCTTCCGCGGGTCTGCGGGCCGCGAATGGGATCGCGATGCTTATGCCCGGTTGACGCGGGTCGACCGCACGCAGCAGAAAATCGCGCCGCCGAGCCTCGACGAGATGACCGACGACCTTGAAGCGACGCTGCGGGAAGAAGAGGCGAGCGCGGCCGAACTCACCGATGCGATCCGCCAGCGCGAGGAGAATATCCGGGTGCTGCAAGGCCACGCCGCGGACTGGCGCGAGCGGGCCGGCGTGGCGGTCGCCAAGGGCCGCGACGATCTTGCCCGGCAGGCACTGGCCGAAGCGCAGGATTGCGATGCCAAGGCCAAGGCCAGCGAGCAGGCGGTGGCCGAATTGCGCACCATCCTCGACAGTTACACCGACGAAATCGCGACGCTACGGCAGCGGCTGAACGAGGGATTGAGCCGGAAACTGGTTGCCGAGGCGCGGCTCGAACGCGCCCGTATCGGGCAGCGTGCTTCGCGCCTGTTGCAGGACGACGGGACGGACAAGCTCGACCAGGCGATGGATCGGTTCGAACGACAAGCCGACACGGCCGAGGGGCAGTGGTAGGCGCAGGCCCTGGGTGGGTTCGGGCGCAAGAAGGTCACGGCTCAAGTATCGCTGCCCGAGCCCGACGTCATCCCGCCGGACGTCACCAAGCGCTGGGACGCCGCCATCGAACGGCAACTGCAGGAATTGAAACGGCGGTCCGATCCGCCATCGGGTGCCAGCGCGGCCTGACCGTTTATTGCGCCGCGTTGGTCGGCGTCACGTCATTGGCAGCAAGATTGTCGAGCATCGCACCAGCCTCGTCGAGCTGGGCGTTTTCGGTGGCTGTCGGCGGCTCGGGTTGCGGCTCTCGGTTGCAGGCGGCGAGCAATAGCAAAATGGGTAAGGCGCGGATCATCGCGCAACCATCCACGAAAAAAGGCCGCCCGCACAAGGCGGACGGCCCTCTTTTTCCGCATCCCCGAAGGGAGCGGAAAGCGAATTACATCGCGTTGTCGGCAGCGTCAGCCGCGTTGTCGACCGCTTCAGCAGCGTTGTCGACCGCATTGCCGGCGGCGTCGAGCGCGTTGTCGACGCTTTCGCCCATGGCGTTGGCGTCGGCTTCGACGGCGTTTTCCACGCCGGCGTTTTCAACGGCGTTTTCAGTCTTCGATTCGCACGCGGCAAGGCCGAGCGCGAGGACCGCAACGGTCAGTGCAACCTTCTTCATGATCGTTCCATTCCTAGCTATTGGGCCCGACCCCCCTTGCGAGGGCCCGAGCCGGCTCGGCCTGCCACAAGGGTCAGGCCAGTGCGCGGGGATATAGAGCAAAAATCGGTCACGCAATCGTCATTTGTGTCAGTCGCCATTTTTTTGCCACGAAGTCGTCGCGCAGATTGACCGATATAAAGAGTTCTTTATATCGTTAAGCCGTGGTCGCAAATGTGCCTCTTTCGGGATTTTTCCACGCGCTTGCCGATCCCACGCGTCTGCGGATCATGGCGCTGTTGCGGGGAATGGAGCTTTCGGTGGGCGAATTGGCGCAGGTTCTGGGCCAAAGCCAGCCGCGCGTGTCGCGCCACGTCCGCATCCTGTCCGATTCGGGCCTGGTGGGGCGACGGAAGGAAGGCAGCTGGGTCTATCTGCAGCTGGCATCCGAAGAACGATCGCGGCCGGTGTTCGACCTGATCGATAAATGGTCCGCTGATCGCGAACGGGCGTTGTTCGAGGCCGATGCTTCGCGCCTCCACGCCGTTCGTGCAGAGCGCGCGGAGGCGGCACGCCGCTATTTCGAAGCCCATGCCGCGACCTGGGAGAGCATCCGCTCGCTTCATGTCGCCGATGTCGAGGTGGAGCAGGCGATCGAGCGACTGCTGGCGGACGAACCGATCGGCGCGCTGCTCGATATCGGCACCGGGACCGGGCGCATGCTGGAACTGTTCGCCCCGCGCGCCGATACGGCGATCGGAATCGATCGTTCTTCCGAGATGTTGCGGCTGGCCCGCGTCAAGCTGCAGGAAGCCGGCATCGATGGCGCAAGCCTTCGCCAGGGCGACATGTACGCGCTGCCGCTTGGCGACCGTAGCGTCGACAGCATCATCCTGCACCAGGTCCTGCATTATGCGCAGCAGCCGGGCGCGGCGATCGCCGAGGCGTCGCGCGTGCTGCGCGGCGGCGGCCGGCTGTTGGTCATCGATTTTGCGGCGCACGACCGTGAAGAACTGCGCGAACAGGATGCACACCTGCGGCTTGGCTTTGCCGACGAGGCGATGCGCGGCTGGTTCCAGGCTGCGGGCGTGACGCTGGACCGGACCGAACGTCTCGAGGGCGGCGAGCTGACCGTCATCATCTGGCGCGGCCGAAAGGCCGGAATGACCGAAACCGAAAGGAAGGCCGCGTGAACCGCGAGGCGCAACAGGCGCTGGCCGATCATTGTCCGCTGTTCGCCGAAGCGCGCGGCGACATTGCGGTGAGCTTCGAATTCTTCCCGCCCAAGAGCGAGGCGATGAATGAGACGCTGTGGCGCTCGATCGAAACGCTTGCGCCGCTGAAGCCGCGCTTCGTCAGCGTGACCTACGGCGCGGGCGGATCGACGCGCGAGCGTACCCACGCGACCGTCGCGCGGCTGGTCAAGGAGACCGATCTGACCCCCGCCGCGCATCTGACCTGCGTCGGGGCCAGCAAGGCCGAGGTGGATGAAATCGCGCAGGCCTATTGGGACGCGGGCGTGCGGCACATCGTCGCGCTGCGCGGCGACCCAAGCGAGCCGGGCGAGCCCTACGCCGCACATCCTGAGGGCTATGGCAACGCGGCAGAACTGGTTGCCGGGCTGAAGGCGCTCCACGATTTCGATATTTCGGTCGCTGCCTATCCCGAAGTCCATCCCGACGCCGACTGTCCGGACAGCGACATCGACAACCTCATCCGCAAGATCGATGCCGGCGCCAACCGGGCGATCACCCAATTCTTCTTTTCCGCCGACAGCTTTTTCCGCTTCCGCGACAAGGTCGCCGCGCGGGGCGTCGATATCGAGATCGTGCCGGGCATCCTGCCGGTCACCAACGTCGCACAGGTCCGCCGCTTCGCTGGCCAGTGCGGCGCGGCGATCCCGGGCTGGATGGACCATCTGTTCGAAGGGCTCGACGAACTGCCCGACGCGCGCAAGCTCGTCGCGGCGACCATCGCCGGTGAACTGTGCGGTCAGCTATACGCGGGCGGGGTACGCGAATTCCATTTCTACACGCTCAACCGGGCCGAACTGGCCTACGCCATTTGTCACATGCTGGGGGTGCGAGCATGAGCGCCGCCGACACGCTTCGCGCCGAGGCGGCGACCCGGATCCTGGTCAAGGATGGCGCCTATGGCACGCAGATCCAGTCGTTCGGCTTGGCCGAGGCCGACTATCGCGGCACCGCTGCGCTAAACCGCGACCAGAAGGGCAATAACGACCTACTCAACCTCACCAAGCCCGAGGTCGTTCGCGCGATATGCCAGCGGTTCGCGGACGCAGGTGCCGACATTCTTGCCACCAACACGTTCAACGCCAATCGCATCAGCATGGCCGATTATGGCGCGGAGCATCTGGTGCGCGATATCAACGTCGCCGCCGCCAAACTGACCCGCGCGGTCGCCGATGCCGACGGCAAGCGCCGCTGGGTGGCGGGCGCGATGGGGCCGACCAACAAGACGCTATCGCTGTCGCCCGACGTCAATGATCCCGGCTATCGCGAGGTCGATTTCGACGGCGTGAAGTCGGTCTATCGCGAACAGGTGGACGCGCTGGTCGAGGGCGGGGTCGATTTCATCCTGATCGAAACCGTGTTCGATACGCTCAATTGCAAGGCGGCGATCATGGCGGCGCTGGAAGCCGAGGGCGATCTGGGCCGCCCGATCCCGATCATGATCTCGATGACGCTGACCGACCTTTCGGGCCGCAACCTGTCGGGTCACACCGTCGAGGCCTTCTGGGCCAGCGTGCGTCATGCCCGTCCGCTCACCATCGGCCTCAACTGCAGCTTCGGTGCGGAACAGTTGCGGCCGCACCTCGCGGCGCTCAGCCGCCAGGCGGATACGCTGGTCATGGCCTATCCCAATGCCGGCCTGCCCAATGAGCTCGGCCAGTACGACGAGGCGGCCGAGGAAACCGCCGCGCAGGTGCGGGAATGGCTGGAGGAAGGGCTGGTCAACATCGTCGGCGGCTGCTGCGGCACGACGCCCGACCATATCGCCGCGATCGCCCGCGCCGTCGGCAACCGCGAACCGCGCGCCATTCCCGCGCCCCTTGGCAAGACGTTGCTCGCGGGCCTCGAACCGATGGTTGTTGCTGCCTGATGACCGATCGCGAAATTCTGCAACGGGCGTTGGATTACGTCGACGCGCGCCTCACGCACGAAGCACCTGCGGTGCGTGAATCCTTACGCGCACAACTTCAATATTTGTCGGATCGCTTAAGCGGGGCGAATGATGGCTCCAGGCTCGGCGAGATCATTTTGGGTGTTCAGGCAGCCAAGCAATTCGATGGGGATGTTGAGACGCAGGATATCCTGTTCGCCGCCGTGGAAGTCGCGAGCCGGTTGGCAAGGCAATTCGGTTCATGACCGGCGCTACCGGCGCCCGCTTCGTCAACATCGGCGAGCGGACCAATGTCACCGGGTCGGCCAAGTTCAAGAAGCTGATCCTCGCCGGCGATTATGACGCCGCGGTCGCGGTCGCGCTCGACCAGGTCGAGGCGGGCGCGCAGATCATTGACGTCAACATGGACGAGGCGCTGCTCGACGGCGAACTGGCCATGGCGACCTTCCTGAAACGCATTGCGGCCGAGCCGGACATCGCCCGCGTGCCGGTGATGATCGACAGCTCCAAGTGGAGCGTGATCGAGGCGGGGCTGAAGTGCGTTTCGGGCAAGCCGATCGTCAATTCGATCAGCCTGAAGGAAGGCGAGGAACCCTTCCTCGAGGCTGCGCGCAAGGTCCGCAGCTATGGCGCGGCGGTGGTCGTGATGGCGTTCGACGAGACGGGTCAGGCCGACACGGCGGCGCGCAAGGTCGAGATTTGCGAGCGGGCCTACAAGCTGCTCACCGCCAACGGCTTCCCGGCCGAAGACATCATCTTCGACCCCAACATCTTCGCGGTCGCGACGGGCATCGACGAGCATCGTCGCTACGCCATCGACTTCATCGAAGCGGTGACGGAAATCCGCAGGCGCTGCCCCGGCGTCCATATCTCTGGCGGCTTGTCGAACCTTTCCTTCAGCTTCCGCGGCAATGAGCCGGTGCGCCGGGCGATGCACAGCGTCTTCCTCTACCATGCGGTGCCGGCGGGCATGGACATGGGCATCGTCAACGCCGGCCAGCTCGACGTTTATGACGAGATCGACAAGGAGCTGCGCGAGGCCTGCGAGGACGTCATCCTCGACCGCCGCGACGATGCGACCGAGCGGCTGATCGCGCTCGCCGAACGCTTCCGCGGCACCGATGCGGCGGCCGAAAGGGCGGCGGCGGAATGGCGCGGCTGGCCGGTGCGCGAGCGCCTCAGCCATGCGCTGGTCAAGGGCATCGACGCCCATATCGTCGAGGATACCGAAGAAGCGCGCACGCTCCACGCCCGCCCGATCGAGGTCATCGAAGGGCCGCTGATGGCGGGGATGAACCTGGTCGGCGACCTGTTCGGGTCGGGCAAGATGTTCCTGCCGCAGGTGGTGAAGTCGGCGCGGGTGATGAAGAAGGCGGTCGCCCACCTGCTCCCCTATATCGAGGCGGAGAAGAAGGAGGGCGAGGATACGTCCAAGGGCCGGATCGTGATGGCCACGGTCAAGGGCGACGTCCATGACATCGGCAAGAACATCGTCGGCGTGGTCCTGCAATGCAACGGCTTCGAGGTGATCGACCTCGGCGTGATGGTGCCCTGGCCCAAGATCCTCGAGGCCGCCAACGAGAATGACGCGGCGATGATCGGCCTGTCGGGCCTTATCACGCCGTCGCTCGACGAGATGGTGACGGTCGCCGAGGAAATGGAGCGGTCGGGGAT
Organism: Sphingomonas jaspsi DSM 18422; assembly: GCF_000585415.1. Taxonomy (NCBI): domain Bacteria; kingdom Pseudomonadati; phylum Pseudomonadota; class Alphaproteobacteria; order Sphingomonadales; family Sphingomonadaceae; genus Sphingomonas; species Sphingomonas jaspsi. Next base: position 983,428 of record NZ_KK073876.1, read on the forward strand.
GCAGCGCCCACTGCTGATCGGCGGCGCGACCACCAGCCGCGCGCACACTGCGCTGCGCATCGCGCCGGTCTATTCGGGGCCGGTGCTGCACGTGCTCGACGCCAGCCGCGCCGTGGGCGTCGCAACCGCGCTGGTCAGCGATGGCGACAGCAAGCAGGACCTGATCGCCCGCACCGCCAACGATTATCGCGCCCTGCGCGAAAGTCGCGAGGGGCGGGGCAACAACGAACTGGCACCGCTGATCGAAGCCCGCGCCAACAGCTTTGTGCCAGAAGACCGCAGCCCTAGCCCGCGTCCGGCCAAGCCGGGCCTGCACGAATTCACGGACTGGCCGCTCGACGATCTGGTTGAGGCGATCGACTGGACGCCCTTCTTCCGCGCGTGGGAACTGGCGGGCAATTTCCCTGCCATTCTCGACGATGAGATCGTCGGCGAAAGCGCCCGTTCGCTCTACGCTGACGCGAAGTTGATGCTAGAAAAGATTGTCAGCGAGAAATGGTTGTCGGCGCGTGGAACGGTCGGCCTGTGGCCGGTCCGGCGCGAGGGCGACGACGCGGTCGTCCTCGACGAGAAGCGCACGCGGCTGCCCTTCCTGCGCCAGCAGGTGCGCAAGCGGGCGGGGCGGCCCAACATGTGCCTCGCCGATTTCATCGCGCCGCAGGAAGAGGATTGGCTGGGCGGCTTCGCCGTCGCGATCCATGGCATCGACCCACACCTCGAACAGTTCAAGGCGGCGCACGACGATTACAACGATATCTTGCTCAAGGCGCTCGCTGATCGTCTGGCCGAAGCCTTCGCCGAGCGGCTGCACCAGCATGTCCGCACCACGCTGTGGGGCTATGCGCACGACGAGGCTTTGACCAACGAGCAGCTGATCCGCGAAGAATATCGCGGCATCCGCCCGGCGCCGGGCTATCCGGCATGCCCGGACCATAGCCTGAAGCCGATCCTGTTCTCTCTACTGGGTGGCCAGCCGAGCGGGATCAGCCTGACGGAGAATTTCGCCATGTGGCCGACCTCGGCCGTTTCGGGCTTTTATTTCGCGCACCCCGAATCCAGCTATTTCGGGGTGGCGCGTGTCGGGCAGGACCAGCTGGAAGACTATGCCGAACGGCGCGGGGCGGACATCGACACTGTGGCGCGTTGGCTACGCCCCAACCTCGATTGATGCACTGCAACAAAGCGGGGTTGACCTTGTCGCAGATCGTGTCACCTTAACCCTCGGTCGCTGTTGACCGAGGAGCCTTGTCTCATGAGCGAAGCATTGCTGCATCACTGCCGCTTCACTCCGGCTGCCTCGTTCGCGCCGTTTATGGGCCGGTGCGCCTGAGGGCGTACCGGGTTTTCACTCCCTGATCCGACATTGTTAAGCGAAGCCGGCCCGTGTCCGCGCTCCGCGCCACAGGTGACCCATGCGACCCAATGCGATGCTTGCGCAGTTGCGCGATACGATCGACCAGATCGACAACCAGATTCTCGACCTTGTCGAGCAGCGTCTGACCCTTTGCCGTGAAATCGCCGCTGCGAAAGACGGCGGCAACGGCCTCAAACTTTGCCCTGACCGCCAGCGACAGGTGGTCGACCGGCTGACCGACCGGGCCAATGACGAAACCGCGCCCGCCGTGCCCCATATCTGGCGCGAAATCATGGCCCAGGCCGTGCAGGTGCAAACGCCGACGCGGATCCTGATCGTCGGCAAGGCGGACCGCGATCGGCGGCTGAACCTAGTGCGGCAGGCCTATGGGTCGGCTGCCCCGGTCGAATGGATCGATGACGAAGCCGATGCGCTGGCCATCGCTGCGGCGGACGATGCGATCGTGGTGCTGCCCGGCGCGATCGGCGCCGCGCTGCCCGCGGGGCTGAGCAGCTTCGACCAGCTGCGCGACGAACAAGGCGTCATCGTCGGCCGCCTGGTCGGGCGGATCGCCCAGCCGGCCGCGCCAAGTGTCGGCCGAACCCGGTCGTGGCGTCCGCACAGCTGGCGCAGCCGCCCCGCCGCCCAGCAGCCCTGTTACCCCAATATGCGAGAGCTCCACCGGGTCGAACGGCGGCTGGCGGCGCGCGCTCCGCTCGTCGAACTCAACGACATCGATGCGCTGCGATCGTCGCTGGCAGCAGTGGCGCGGGGCGAGGCGGTGCTCGTCCAGGGCGGCGACTGCGTGGAGACGCTGCGCGAATATTCGCCCGGGAAAATCCGGCTGACGGCTGACCTGCTGTTGCAGCTTGGCGCGCAGATTGGCGGTGCGGCGGACGTGCCGGCGGTCCATGTCGCGCGGCTGGCGGGCCAATATGCCAAGCCGCGCTCCAGCCAGACCGAAATCGTAGGGGGCATGGAAATCCCCGTTTATCGCGGCGACGGCATCAACGGCGAAGATGCGGACGCGGCCGCCCGCCTGCCCGATCCGCAACGGCTGCTGGCGGTTCATGACCAGGCGATCAATACCGTCCATCACCTGTGGGATGGAAGCGCGGCGGGCAGTGACCCCGTCTACATCAGCCACGAAGCCTTGCTGCTGAACGTCGAACAGGCCCTGACCCAATATGACGAGCGAAGCGGCCGTTGGTGGGCGGGAAGCGGCCACATGCTGTGGGTCGGCGAACGCACCCGTCAGCTCGATGGCGCGCATGTCGAATATGCGCGCGGAATCGCCAATCCGATCGGCCTCAAATGCGGTCCCAGCATGAGCGAGGACGAGCTGCTGCGGCTGGTCGAGGTGCTCGATCCGGCGAACGAGGCGGGCAGGCTGGTGCTTATCCCGCGCCACGGCCGCGATCGCATCGCCGACGGACTGCCGCGCCTGATGCGGGCCATGAAGCGTGAAGGGCGCAGCGCCGTCTGGTGTATCGACCCGATGCACGGCAACGGCCGCATCGCCGACGGCCGCAAGGTCCGGCTGGTCGAGGATATCGTCGCGGAAACGCTGGCCTTCCACGACATCGCCGCGGCCGAGGGCATCTGGGCGGGCGGGGTTCATCTCGAACTTACCGGGACCGACGTGATGGAATGCAGCGGCGGCGGTCGGCGCCGCTGGCTGGGTAGCCGCGCGCCCTACCTGTCCGGCTGCGACCCGCGGCTCAATCGCCAGCAGACCCTCGAATTGGGCGCGGCCATCGCCAATTGGCACGCACCGTCGGCCCGGCGACGGGCGGGATGATCGTCGCCTATCAGGGGGCGCCCGGCGCCTTCGGTCACCAGGCCGCCGGCAGCGTCGCCAATTTCGCGTCGCTGAAGGCGTTCCCAAGCTTCGCCGACGTCCTGGCGGCCGTCAAAAGAGGCGAGGCGCAGGCGGGCGTGCTGCCGGTCGTCAACAGCCGGGCCGGTCCGGTCGACGGGGTTGGCGAGCTGATCGACGACAGCGGCCTGCTCGTCCGGCAAACCATCGACCTGCCCATTCGCCTGCACCTCCTTGCGCGGCCGGGTGCGCGACTGGACGAGGTCGATACGGTGGTCAGCCACCCGATGGCGCTGCGGCAATGTGCGCGGCGGCTGGGCGAGCTGGGCGTCGCGCAGCGCGAGGCGTCGAATACCGCCGTGGCGGCACAGACGCTGGCGGACGAACGGACCGCGGTCCTTGCCTCCTCGCTGGCCGCGGAGCTTTACGGGCTCGCCATCCTCGAGGCCGACGTACAGGACGATCCCGACAATATGACGCGGTTCGCGGTCATGGTCGCGCCGACCCTCGATTAGCGCTGGCAGGCGCGCGGGTAACGCAATAGAGCAGCGCATCGAATGACGACGATGCGTTTCCTCCGGCAATTGCTGCTGATGCTGGCGATGTTCGCGCCATCGATCGCGCTCGCCCAGCTCCCCCGCCAGAATGCGATTCAGCCCGAACTGGTGCTGGAGGCCCGCGGCGTCCCGGGCGGCGAGGCCGAACTGGCGATCCTGATGCATACCACGCCGGGCTGGCACGGCTATTGGCTGAACCCCGGCGATGCCGGCCTGCCGATGAGTGTCGAGTGGACGCTGCCCAAGGGCTGGAGCGTCGGCGAGCTGCGCTATCCCGTGCCAGGGCGGCTGCTGGTCGCGGGCATCGAAAATTATGTCTACGAAAAGGACTATGCGGTCCTGACGCGCCTCAACATCCCGGCTGGCACGACGGGTAGCCAGATGGTTTCGGCCAAGCTGCGTTACCTGGCCTGCACCGACCGCGTCTGCGTGCCGGAGCAGGCCGATGTGTCGCTGAGCGTGCCGACCGGCGGGATGGTCACCCCGGACAGTCGCTTCAACGAATGGCGGCGGGCCCTGCCGCGGCCGTTGGCAAGCGAAGCGCATTTCCGGAAGAAGGGCGACCGCATCGAGATTGCGGTGCCGCTGCCGGCCAGCGTCACCATCGGCCAGCCCTATTTCTTCCCGTCGACCGACGGTCCGATCGATTATGGTGCCGAGCAGCAATATCGCCGCGACGGCGACCTGCTGATCGCCAGCCTGAAACAGCGCAAGGGCGATCCGGCCGAGCTGAAGGGCGTGCTGGCGCTGGGCGATGGCCGCGGCCTCGACATCCACGCCGTGCCCGGGCCGGTGCCGGACGGCGGCAGCGCGGTCGGGGCGATCGACGGAAATGCCATTTTCTACGCCATTCTCGGCGCGCTGGTCGGCGGGATGCTGCTCAACCTGATGCCGTGCGTCTTCCCGATCCTTGCCCTGAAGGCGTTGCACCTGGCGCGCTCTGGCGGTGACGAGGCCGCGGCGCGCAAGGATGCGCTGGCCTATGCGGCGGGTGCGGTGGTCGGGACCGGCCTGCTCGGTGCGTTGCTGCTGGCGATCCGCGCCGGGGGCAGCGCGGCGGGCTGGGCGTTCCAGCTGCAGGACCCGCGCACCATCATCGTCCTGCTGCTTCTGGCGGTCGCGATCACGCTCAACCTGCTGAGGGTCTACGAACTGCCGGTGATGGCGGGCGAGGCCAATCCGCGCGGCAGCTTCGGCACCGGTGCGCTTGCCGCCTTCGTCGCGACGCCGTGCGCCGGACCGTTCCTGGGCGCGGCGCTGGGGACGGCGTTGCTGCTGCCCGCCGCAGGCTCGGTGCTGGTGTTCGCGGCGCTCGGGCTTGGCATTGCACTTCCCTTCGTCGCGGTGGCCTTTGTCCCGCCATTGCGGAACCGCCTGCCCAGCCCGGGCGCGTGGATGGCGCGGCTGCAGCGGTTCCTGGCGATCCCGATGGCCGCGACCGCTGCGGGATGCTTGTGGCTGCTGTATCGGCTGGGCGGGGTTCCGGCGGCGGCGGCAGGGGTGGGCGCGGTCGTGCTGCTGGGCGTCCTGCTGTGGTGGTACGGTCGTCGCCAGCATGGCGAGGCCGGCGGCTGGCTGGTGGTGGCGGCAACGCTGGCGCTGGCGGGCACCGCCGCCGCGCTCGTTCCGCAGGCGCAGCGCGGCGAGGCGCAGGTACCGCTGGGCGCAACCGCCTGGTCGGACGATGCCCTGTCGAAGGCCCGCGCGTCGGGCAAGCCGGTCTTCCTCTACTTCACCGCCGACTGGTGCCTGAGTTGCAAGGCCAATGAGGCGGCGGCGATTGAGCGCGAAGCTACGCGCGAGGCGTTCGACAAGGCCGGGGTGATCGTGATGGTCGGGGACTGGACCAATGGCGATCCTGCCATCACCCGCTTCCTCGAAACCCGGGGTCGGGCCGGGGTGCCGCTGTACCTGTGGTACGAGCCGGGCAAGGAGCCCGAGGAATTGCCCCAGATCCTCACCCCCTCGATGCTGGCGACGCGGGCTGAGCGCGCCCGCTAAGCCCTATTCCGCTCCCCAGGCTTTTTCCCCGCCGACCCAGGTTTCGAGTACCTTGGTTGCGGCGAGCGACTGCGGGTCGACCTTTGTCGGATCGCGGTCGACGACGATGAAGTCGGCTTGGCAACCGACGTCGAGGCAGCCCAGCGTCCGCTCCGCGAAGCCCGCATAGGCCGCACCGCGGGTGAAGCCGTGGAGCGCGCGGCCGAGGCTGACCTTTTCCTGCGGGCGCCATCCGCCGGGCGGCCGTCCGGCGGGGTCCTGCCGGCTGATCGCGGCGCTGAGGCCGGGGAAGGGGTTGGGGCTTTCGACCGGGAAGTCGCTGCCGAAGGCCAGCGGGATTCCGAGCCGTTCGACCGTGTGCCACGCATAGGCGCCGCCCAGCCGCTTCTGCCCGAGCCGAGCTTCGGCCATCATCATGTCGCTGGTCTGGTGGGTGGGCTGCATCGACGCGATGATGCCGGCCGGTTTGAGGCGACGGATGTCGGCCGGGTCGACGATCTGGAAATGCTCGATCCGGCCGCGGCGCCTGGCGCCGAACTCAGTGGCGATCGCTTCGTAGGTCGAGATGACCTGCGCATTGGCCTTGTCGCCGATGGCGTGGATGGCGAGCTGGCCACCAGCAGCGCTGACCTCACGCGCGTCGGCAAGCATCTGCGCATCGGTGTAGAAATGCAGGCCGCTGGTGTCCGGCTTGTCGTGGTAGGGCGCTTTCAGCCACGCGCCGCGCGAGCCCAGCGCGCCGTCGGCGTAGAGCTTGGTTCCGACCAGCCGCAGTCGTTCGCCATACATCCAGCCCGTCGCCTTGCCCCCGTTGATGCCCCGCCAGCCGGGCAGCGCGCTGGCGTAGCTGAAGATGCGGACCTTCAGCCCGCCCTTTTCGCCGAGGCGGCGGAAGGTCGCCCAATCGTCCATCGTCGAGCCCATGTCGGCAGCACCGACCAACCCGACGCGCAGCATCAGTTTCTGCGCTTCGGCCAGCGCGCGGTCGCGGGTCGCTTCGTCGGGCTGAGGCACCTTGTCGGCGATCAGCGCGGTGGCGGCGTCGACGAACAGGCCGTTCTCGATCCGTCCGCCTGCCGGGGCTGCGGTGGCGGCGGTGACGCCCGCCGCGCGCATCGCCGCGCTGTTGGCGACGACGGCGTGACCGTCGACCCGCTCCAGCATCACCGGCCGGTCGCCGACCACCGCGTCGAGGTCGGCGGCGGTCGGGAAGGCCTTCGTCGGCCACAATTCCTGGTTCCAGCCGCGACCAAGGATCCAGCCGGTGCCGGGATTAGCGTCGGCATAGGCCTTGAGCCGCGCCTTCAGGTCGTCGAGCGACGTCGTGCCGACGAGGTCGAGCTGGATCGCCGAAAAGCCGAGCCCCATGACATGGCCATGGGCGTCGATCAGGCCCGGCAGAACGGTCCTGCCGCCCGCATCGACCACCTTCGTATCGCCGCCCAGCTTCAGCATTTCGCCATGAAGCAGGCGCTTCACCTTGCCGTCGTCGCCGACCAGAATGCCGGTGAACCGTTCGAGCTTGCCCTTTGCATCGACCGTTACGCCGTTGGCATTGGTCACCAGCGTATCGGCAAGGGCCGGGGTGGCGGCGGTGGCAAGGAGGGCGGCGAGGGCGAGGCGCATCTTTGTCATGCGGCCCGGCATAGCATTGTTTGGACCGCGCGGAAGAGCTAGGCCCTCAAGCCCATGAGCATCACGCGTCCCACCGTCGACGACATCCGCGCCGCCGCCAAGGCGATCGAAGGCGCCGTCATCCGCACCCCGATCCACCATTGTCGCACGCTGTCCGAGATCATCGGCACCGACCTTTGGCTGAAGTTCGAGAATTTGCAGTTCACCGCCGCCTACAAGGAACGCGGCGCGCTCAACAAATTGCTGCAGCTTAGCGCGGAAGAACGGGCCCGCGGCGTGGTCGCGGCGTCGGCAGGAAACCATGCGCAGGCGGTCGCCTATCACGGCCGGCGGCTCGGCATCCCGGTGACCATCGTCATGCCGGAATCGACGCCGACCATCAAAGTGACCCAGACGGAAGGGCATGGCGCGACCGTGGTGCTGTTCGGCGAGCGCTTCGACGACGCCTACGCCCACGCCCGCGAGCTTGAGCGGGAGAAGGGTTATGTCTTCGTCCATCCGTTCGACGACCCTGCGATCGCGGCCGGGGCGGGGACGATCGGGCTGGAAATGCTGGAGGAGGTGCCCGAGCTTGACGTGCTGGTCGTCCCGATCGGCGGCGGCGGCCTGATCAGCGGCATCGCGACCGCGGCCAAGGCGATCAAGCCCGACATCGAAATCGTCGGGATCGAGGCCGAGCTCTACCCGTCGATGAAGAATGTCGTCGAAGGCGGGCACGGCAAGATCGGTGGCGACACGCTGGCCGAAGGCATCGCGGTCAAGGAACCGGGGATGATGACCCGCGCGATCATCGCCGACCTCGTCGATCGCATCGACCTGGTCAGCGAAAAGGACATCGAACATGCCGTCGCGCTGCTGGTCGGCATCGAAAAAACGGTGGTCGAGGGGGCAGGGGCGGCGGGCGTCGCGGCGCTGCTCGCCAATCCGGAACGCTACAAGGGCAAGAAGGTCGGCACCATCCTGTGCGGCGGCAATATCGACACGCACCTGCTGGCCAATGTGCTAGTGCGCGAACTGGTCCGCTGCGGCCGCATCGCGCGGCTTCGCATCCACGCGCAGGACCGTCCTGGCGCGCTGGCGGCGATCACCCGCAAATTCTACGAGTGCGGGGTCAACATCATCGAGACCAACCACCATCGCATCTTCACCCGCCTGCCGGCCAAGGACACGATTATCGAGGTCGAATGCGAAGCGCGCGATGCCGAAGCGATCGACGGACTGGTCAGGCGGCTGGAGGAAGCCGGCTTCCACGTCGACCGCGCCGAACTGGACTGATTTGCGGCGCAAAGCGTCCACAAGCGGGACAGGCGCAGCGTTAACCCTCTTTTTGCGGACCCATCCCCTTTTCAACAGCGTTTCGGTAGCGCATTAATACTTCCGTAACCATGTGAAAGGCCGTCGGGGTTTTGAGCGCACCGTTTCGCTTTCCGAAGTTCTTCGTGACGAACCCGTCGCCTTGCCCCTACTTGCCCGGCAAGGTCGAACGGAAGGTCTTCACGGAGCTGAACGGCAGCAACGCGTCCGAACTCAACGAGGCACTGGGCCGTATCGGTTTTCGCCGCTCGCAATCGGTCGCCTACCGCCCAAGCTGCGTCGACTGCAGCGCCTGCGTGTCGGTCCGCGTGGTGACCAAGGATTTCGCGCCTAGCGCGACCCAGCGAAAGCTCATTCGCCGCCATGCCGACCTCGAAGTCAGCGCATGCCGCCCGTGGAGCACCGAAGAGCAATATGCGCTGTTGCGGCAATATCTGGCGGCGCGACATCCCGGCGGCGGGATGGCCGAAATGGACGAAAGCGATTTTGCCGACATGATCGAGCAGACGCCCGTCCGCACCTATGTCATCGAATATCGCGAACCCTCGGTCGACGGCAAACCCGGACGGCTCGTCGGCGCATGCCTTAGCGACCAACAGGCCGACGGCCTGTCGATGATCTACAGCTTTTACGATGTCGGCGAGGGCGCGCGCAAAGGGCTCGGCACCTACATCATCCTCGACCATATCGTTCGCGCCGCGCGCGCGGGCCTGCCGTACGTCTACCTCGGCTATTGGGTCGAAGGGTCGGACCGCATGGCCTATAAGGCCGGCTTCAGGCCGATGGAACGCCTCGGCCGCGATGGCTGGCGGCCGATGGAGCAGCATCACGGCAAGGAAGAAGTGGCGGTTGCGCTCCCCAGCCGGTCGCGGCGCAAGCTGGTCGACGCCTGACGTTTTAAACACCGCTCTGCGTTGACCGACCGCGCGCCACGCGTCATGGCGCAGCGATGGCGTTCAGCAACATTTTCGTCCACGTGCCCCTCGCGGCCAACCTCTATTCGCGACTGCGCGGCGCCAAGCGCGACTGGTCGGACCGGCGCAAGCTGAAAGCGGCAGAGGTCGTCATCGTGTCCTTTCCCAAGTCGGGCCGTACCTATGTGCGCACGATGCTGGCCCGCCTGTTCAAGGCCGAACATGGCATCGACGACCGCCATGTCCTCAAATTCTCCGAATTGCGCGGCACGCCGCCGGCGGTGCCCAAGCTGCTGTTTACCCACGACGGCGATGCGATGCGGACCGCTGCCGAGATCAAGGTCGATGCCGCGCTCTACGCCGGCAAGAAGGTCGCGTTGCTCGTACGCCACCCCGCCGACACGGTCATTTCGCGCTATCATCACCTGCGCGACCGCAGCGAGGACCCGGCGCGGCAACTGCTCGCCCGCCAGCCGCTGGAGGAATTCGTGTGGACCGAACAGGGCGGCGTGCCCGCCATCGTCGAATATATGAACCAGTGGGGCGCGATCTGTCGCCAGCGCGGCGATATCCATCTCGTGCGATATGAAGATGTGCTGGCCGATCCCGAACGGCAAATCCAGGCGCTAGCGCGGTTCGTCGGCCTGGAGGCGTCCGACGCGACGGTCGCCGACGCGGTTTCGTTCGGCAAGATCGACAATCTGAAGCAGCGCGAACGCGAAGGCTATTTCGACTCTTCGCGCTTCGGCGCCGGCCGGAGCGGCGGCGAAGACAGCTTTAAGGTCAGGTCCGGCAAGGCCGGCGGCTATCGCGCCAAACTGTCGGCGGACAATGTCGAACGGATCGACCGCTACGTCGCCGACCACCTCGATCCGATGTTCGGATATCACGGGTAAACGGAAACGGCGGAGCATCGCTGCCCCGCCGTTCGGTTACCCCCGGGTGAAGTTGGGTCAGGCGGCGACTTCGGTCGCGCCCGTATCGCCGTCGGCATCGCGCAGCACATAGCCGCGGCCCCAGACGGTTTCGATGTAGTTTTCGCCGCCGCAGGCCAGCGCCAGTTTCTTGCGCAGCTTGCAGATGAAAACGTCGATGATCTTCAGTTCCGGCTCGTCCATCCCGCCATACAGGTGGTTGAGGAACATTTCCTTGGTCAGCGTCGTGCCCTTGCGGAGCGAGAGGAGCTCCAGCATCGCATATTCCTTGCCGGTCAGGTGCACGCGGGCGCCGTCGACTTCGACCGTCTTGGCGTCGAGGTTTACCGCCAGCTTGCCGGTGCGGATGACCGACTGGCTGTGGCCCTTCGAACGGCGGACGATGGCGTGGATACGGGCGACCAGTTCGTCGCGGTGGAACGGCTTGGTGACATAATCGTCGGCGCCGAAGCCAAGCGCGCGGACCTTGCTGTCCATTTCGCCGATGCCAGACAGGATCAGGACCGGCGTCGACACCTTGGCGGTGCGCAGCTTCTTCAGGACGTCATAGCCGTGCATGTCCGGCAGGTTGAGGTCGAGAAGGATGATGTCGTAATCGTAGAGCTTTCCGAGATCGAGGCCTTCTTCCCCGAGATCGGTGGTATAGACGTTGAAGCCTTCGGTGCCGAGCATCAGTTCGATGCTCTTGGCGATCGTCGCTTCATCTTCGATCAGCAGAACCCGCATATCTGTCATCCCCACTTAGGCCGCCGACCCGATCGCGTTTCCCGAATGGTTTCGCGCTCTTAACGACGTCTAATCGTCCATTAACCATGCAGCTTCTCGCTTCAAAAGGTTAATGTTGCGTAAAGGTTGGTAAATGCGCGGAATCGTTGCATCGCTGCATCAGTTTGCTTTTGCTGCTGAGAGGCCGCATGGGGCGCGACATGACGCTTGAAGACCGCATCATCTACATCGACGGCGACCTCATCGCGATCGACAAGCCCGCCGGACTGCCGGTCGACGCGCCCAGGCGCGGCGGCGACAGCATCGAAGAGCGGATCGACGAATTGAAGCTAGGCTTCAAGCGGCCGCCGACCGCGATGCACCGCCTGGACCAGGACACGTCGGGCTGCCTTTTGTTCGCGCGCAACCCGCGGGCGCGGGCGGAAATCCAGCAGGCGTTCGAACGCGGCGCGATCGAGAAGCGCTACCTCGCGGTTCTGGGCGGCGAGGTCGACGGCGAGGAGGGGCTGATCGATCTGCCGCTCGAGAAAGTGTCGAGCGCCGAGGCCGGGTGGCGGATGGTCGGCGATTCCAAGGGCAAGCCGGCGCAGACGCGCTGGCGCAAGATCAAGGTGCACGAGGGCAAGACGCTGGTCGAGTTCAAGCCGCTGACCGGGCGCACCCATCAGATCCGCGTCCATGCGCGCGAAGGGCTGGGCCATGGCATCATGGGCGACCGGGTTTACGGTTATCCGGGCGGGGCGATGCTGCTGCATGCCGCGGGGCTGGTGGTGCCGCGCGTGAAGGGCGATCCGCTGAGCCTCGAAGCGCCGTTGCCCGACCATTTCCCGGACTGGACCCGTGAGCTTTGAGATTCCGGAAGACGCGCTGAGCGAGAAGTTTCTCGCCGCGACCGGGCCGGGCGGGCAGAACGTCAACAAGGTCGCGACCGCCTGCCAGCTGCGCGTCGATGTTTTCAAGCTGGGTCTGAGCCCTCAGGCCTATGCTAAGCTGAAGGTCATTGCGGGTAACAAGATGACGACCGGCGGCGAACTGGTCATCACCGCGCGCCGCTATCGCACGCAGGAGGCCAATCGCGACGATGCGCGGGCGCGCCTTGCGCAGATGATTGCCGACGCCCATGTGGTGCAGGCGAAACGCCGCCCGACCAAGCCGAGCAAGGCCGCCAAGGCGCGGCGAGTGGACGCGAAAAAGGGCCGCAGCGCGGTGAAGGCCGGGCGCGGGAAAGTGAGCTGGGATTAGATGTACGACTTCAGGATCGACGCGGGCGACAAGGCCGCCATGTATGACGAAATGGCCGCCGCGCTCGAAGCGCTGGTCGCGGGCGAGCCCGACGGTATCGCCAACATGGCCAATGCCGCCGCGCTGATCTGGGAAACGCTGCCCGACCTCAACTGGGCCGGCTTCTATCGCAACGTTGGTGGCGAGCTGGTGCTTGGGCCGTTCCAGGGCCGCGCGGCCTGCATCCGAATTCCGTTCGGGAAGGGCGTCTGCGGCGCAGCGGCGGCGAGCCTCGAGACCCAGTTGGTCGAGGACGTCCACGCCTTCCCCGGACACATCGCCTGCGATGCGGCGTCCAACAGCGAAGTGGTGGTGCCGATCGTGCGCGATGGCCAGCTGCTGGCGGTGCTCGATCTCGACAGCCCGAAGACCGCGCGCTTCACGAAGGAAGACGCCGAAGGCTGCGAGAAGCTCGCCGCCATCCTTTCGCGGGCGATCTAGCCGTTCTGCGCTCGCGGTCGCACTCGTCCGAGGATCCAGTACCCTAGCTTTTGCACGCCAGCGAAAATTGCGGCGAACAGCAAGTTCAACACTGCCGCGACCAGCAATGCGCCCGCGCCGTGAACGTACTGGCCGTTCCACGTCACCGTATTCGATCCCGCAAAGCCCGCAATGCCGACCAGCACGCAGAATGGGGCGAGCCCAGCCGCCAAGCTGGCGAAACATTGGTTGTAGGTCGGCATATTATTCGTGTCGGCCATTCCACCCCCTGAATATCGCTCAGCTCAGCTTTTCGAGATCGTCGTCGCTCAGCCCGCCCGGGATGATCATCACCGGGCACGGCAGCTTGCCCGCGTCATGGCCGGTAAAATCGTCGACCAGCGGGCCCGGATTGCCGGACGGTGCGGCACCCAGCACCAGCGCCGCGATATCGTCGCGCGTGCCGACGTAACCGCGCACCGCCGTCACAGGCTCGCCCTGCTTGACGACGATCTGCGGCATGATGCCGGCAGCGTCGAAAATTTCGCCGACCGACGCCGCGACGATCGCTTCGATCCGCAAGCGCTGCTCTTCCTCGATCGCCGCCTGGACGCCGCCCCACTGGACGAAGTCCTGCGGTTCGACAACCGCCAGCACTTCGACCGACCCACTGGTCTTCGAAGCGCGCCGCGCGGCGAAGCGCAGCGCCACCCGCGCTTCCGGGCTGTCGTCGATCACCACCAGATAGGTGCGTGCCATGATGAATGTCCCCTCTTGCCGCGGACGCTGCGTCAAGCGGCGCTTTCTGGCAAGCATTTCCCGCTTTGGCCTTGACCGCAAAGGGTGTTTGGCCTTTGAGACCGACGACTCTATTCAGGTTGGAAGCTCCATGGCCCTCGAACTCAAAATGCCCGCTTTGTCGCCGACGATGGAAGAGGGCACGCTCGCCAAATGGCTGGTCAAGGAAGGCGACACCGTGTCGTCGGGCGATATCCTGGCCGAGATCGAGACCGACAAGGCGACGATGGAATTCGAAGCCGTCGACGAAGGAACCGTGCTGAAGATCCTTGTCGCCGAAGGCACCGACGGGGTGAAGGTCGGCACGCCGATTGCGATGATCGGCGAGGAAGGCGAGACGGCGAGCGCTCCGGCTGCCGTACCTGCAGCTAAGGCCGAACCGAAGCCCGAGCCTGAAGTGGCCAAGGCCGCCGACCCCGCGCCGCCCGCCAAGGGTGGTGGCGAAACGCCGCCGGCGCCGGCTGCGCCGGCCAAGGCGTCGGATGGCGACCGCATCAAGGCGTCGCCGCTCGCGCGCCGCCTCGCCGAGGCGCAGGGCATCGACCTGTCGACTTTGAGCGGCAGCGGGCCCAATGGCCGCATCGTGCGTGCGGACCTTGGTTCGGCCGCGGGTGGCAAGGCGGCTGGCGGTGCGGCTGCCGCTCCGCAGGCAGCGGCCAGCGCGCCGGCACTGACCCCGCAGGTCGCGGCGGTCGATCCGGGCGATATCCCGCACGAAGTCGTCAAGCTTTCGAACATGCGCAAGACGATCGCGCGCCGCCTGTCGGAATCGAAGCAGCAGATCCCGCACATCTACCTCACCGTCGACATCAACCTCGACCGCCTGCTCAAGCTGCGCGGCGAGCTCAACGACGGCCTCAAGAACCGCGGCGTGAAGCTCAGCGTCAACGACATGCTGATCAAGGCGCTGGCGCTGTCGCTGATCGAAGTGCCGGAATGCAACGTCAGCTTCGGCGGCGACCAGTTGATCAAATATAGCCGCGCCGACATTTCGGTCGCGGTCAGCATTCCCAACGGCCTCATCACGCCGATCGTCGCCGGTGCGAACGACAAGACGCTGTCGAAGATTTCGACCGAAATGGGCGAGCTCGCGGGCCGCGCGAAGGAAGGCAAACTGGCGCCGCACGAATATCAGGGCGGGACCGCCAGCCTGTCGAACATGGGCATGTTCGGGATCAAGCAGTTCGAAGCGGTCATCAATCCGCCGCAGGCGATGATCATGGCCATCGGCGCGGGAGAAAAGCGTCCGTTCGTCGTCAACGACAGCCTGCAGATCGCGTCGATCATGTCGGCGACCGGCAGCTTCGACCACCGCGCCATCGACGGGGCCGACGGCGCGCGCCTGATGAAGGCGTTCCGCGAACTGTGCGAAAGCCCGATGGGGCTGGTGGCCTGACGATGCGGATCGCGGGTCTGGCCGGCTTGCTGCTGGCCATTTCCTCGACGGCCTCGCTCGCCGAATTCGAGCCTGGTTCGCTGGTGCCTTCCAAGCCCGGCGCAGTGATCGACGGCTGGACCGTCGACAACACCGGCATGGACAACAACAATGAATTCTACGTCGTGCTGAAAAAGGGCACGGCCTACCGGCTGGCTTGGATCGACCCGCTCGGCAACGTCGCGCAGGGCACGGTCGACCAGGTCGCGTTGCTGGCGGTCCAACCGACGGTGCGCCTGAAGGGCGAGGTCGGCGTGGCGGGCCCGGATTGTTCGAAGGGCAGCGAGCAACCGATTTTCGCTTTCTACAAGGCGGCGACTGGCAGTGCGCGCGGCTATTTCATCGAGAATGAGAAGATCGTGATGAAGCGCTGGAAGACCAAGCGTGCATTCTGCCAGAACACGGGCAGCTGATGGCGGAGCGCATCCCCCTGATCCGCGTCACCGCCATGCCGACCGACACCAACCCCTATGGCGGGGTGTTCGGCGGCTGGCTGATGAGCCAGATGGCGCTGGCGGCGGGGTCGCTCGCCTCGCGCACCGCCAAGGGCAAATGCGTCGTCGTCGCGGCGACAGACCTCAATTTCACTGGCGCGCCGTCGGTGGGTGACGAAATCTCGGTCTATGCCCATATCGCGCGGCAGGGCCGCAGCAGCATAACCATCAAGGCCGAGGCCGAAGCGCGCGAGCGCGACGGCGAGCGGACATTCGACATTGCGGCGGGGGTCTTCACCTTCGTCGCGCTGGACCAGAACGACAGGCCGCGGGCAATCGCGGCGGAGGAAGTGACCCATGGCTGACGCAACCTATGACCTCATCGTCCTCGGCAGTGGACCCGGCGGCTATGTCGCGGCGATCCGCGCCGCGCAGCTCGGCCTCAAGGTGGCGATCGTCGAACGCGAACTGCTCGGCGGCATCTGCCTCAACTGGGGCTGCATCCCGACCAAGGCGTTGCTGCGCTCGGCCGAAGTGTTCCACAACATGAAGCACGCCGCCGCCTATGGCCTGAAAGCGGAGAAGATCGAGGCCGATCTCGACGCGGTGGTGAAGCGCAGCCGCGGCGTCGCCAAGCAGCTCAATCAGGGCGTCACGCACCTGATGAAAAAGAACAAGATCACCGTGCACATGGGCACCGGTTTCCTGACCGCGCCGGGCAAGATCGATGTCACCAGCGAAAAGGGCAAGGAAAGCCTCACCGCCAAGCATATCATCGTCGCCACCGGCGCGCGGGCCCGCGACCTGCCGTTCGCGCCTGCCGACGGCAAGCGCATCTGGACCTATCGCCATGCCATGGTGCCGGCCGAAATGCCGACCGAATTGCTGGTCATCGGGTCGGGCGCGATCGGGATCGAGTTCGCCTCCTTCTACAACGACATGGGCGCCAAGGTGACCGTGGTCGAAATGATGGACCGCATCGTGCCGGTCGAGGACGCCGATGTCTCGGCCTTCCTCGAAAAGTCGCTGACCAAGCAGGGCCTGACGATCATGACCGGTGCCGGGATCGAAGGGCTGACGAGCGATGCCAAGGGCGTCACCGCCAAGATCAAAGGCAAGGATGGCAAGATTGCCGAGCAGAAGTTCAGCCATGCCATCGTCGCCATCGGCATCGTCCCCAACACCGAAAATATCGGGCTGGAACCGCTCGGCGTGAAAATGGAGCGCGGGATCATCGCCACCGACGGCCTGATGCGCACCAACGTGCCCGGCATCTGGGCGATCGGCGACGTGACCCCCGGCCCGTGGCTGGCGCACAAGGCGAGCCACGAAGGCGTCATCGCGGCCGAAGCGATCGCGCAGGCGCTCGGCAACAAGGATGTCCATCCCCACGCGATGGACAAGTCGAATATCCCGGGCTGCACCTACTGCCACCCGCAGGTCGCCAGCGTCGGCCTGACCGAGGCCAAGGCCAAAGAAGCGGGATACTCCGTCAAGGCTGGCACCTTCCCCTTTATTGGCAACGGCAAGGCGATCGCGCTGGGCGAGGCCGAAGGCTTCATCAAGACGGTGTTCGACGCCAAGACCGGCGAGCTTCTGGGCGCGCACATGGTCGGCGCGGAAGTCACCGAGCTGATCCAGGGCTACACCATCGGAAAGCAGGCCGAGCTGGTCGAGCAGGACTTCATGCAGACCGTTTTCCCGCACCCGACATTGAGCGAAATGATGCACGAAAGCGTGCTGGGCGCCTACGGACGCGCACTGCACATTTGATGTTAACCTGTTGATTAATGAAGTTTCTGTGCGAATAGTCCGATCCTCGGCCTTTCCGTTGTAGAGGAATGGCCATCGTTCGAGGGAGGATCGCATGAACCGAGTTCGACTAGCGTTTGCCGCAGCCTTGATGATCCCGCTGTCCGCACCTTTGTGGGCGCAGGCGGTGGTGCCAGTCCGCTTTCCGGCGGGACAAACCGGCACCGTCGTGACCGACCGCATCGTCGGTCGGCAGTTCAAGGATTATCGAGTCAATCTTCGCGCTGGCCAGATGCTCAGCGTCAATATGGCGACTGTCCGCGGCGCTCCCTATTTCAACGTCATTGAGCCTGGTGCGGGCGATGTGGCTGTCTTTGTCGGGTCGACCAGCGGTTCGAATTTTGAAATCCGAACCCGCATGAGCGGCGGATACACGGTTCGCGTTTATCAGATGCGGGCCGACGAACGTCGCGGCGCGATCGCGGCCTATCGTCTGTCGATCCGTGCTACCGGCGGCGCGGCGGCGCACCCGACCGCTCCGGCCCATCATCCCGCCGACGCCTTGGTCGCAGGCACGCCCTATCACGCGACGTCGATCATCCGCTGTCGGGCTTCTGCCGGCGCCGCGATGGGCCAATGCAAGGCGGGGGTGATCCGCCGTCCGGGTTCGGCCACGGTCCATCTCGACACGCCGGATGGCGGTGAACGAACCATCAACTTCCGCGACGGTCGCGCCGTATCGAGCGACGCGTCGGTGGCGATCCGTGTCACGCGGCAGGGCGACACCAGCGTCATCCGCATTGGCCAGTATGAATATTACGAAATCCCCGACGCGCTGCCGTTCGGCGGTTGACGCTGGACAGCCCCGCCGATGCCGCTAGGCATTGGCGGGGATGAGCCAGCAAGGACACGACAACCGAACCCTTTGGATCGCCTTCGCGGCGAATCTTGGCATTGCCGTGTCGAAGTTCGTCGCGGCGGCGATTACCGGATCCTCGGCAATGCTGACCGAGGGCGTCCACAGCGTCGTCGATTCGTCTAACCAACTGCTGCTGCTTTGGGGGCGAAAGGCATCGCGCCGCCCGCCCGACAAGCTCCACCCCTTCGGCTATGGCCGCGAACTTTATTTCTGGAGCTTCGTCGTCGCCGTGCTGGTGTTCGCGCTCGGCGCCGGCGTCTCGGTCTACGAAGGCATCGTGCATATTTCGAACCCCGAACCCGCAGTGTCGCCGATCATCGCGTTCGGGGTGCTCGGCATCGCCTTCCTGCTCGAAGGCGGGTCGACGGTCAGCGCGTTCAAGGATTTTCGCGCTGCCAAGGGACAACTCGGCTGGCTCCAGGCGGTACAGCGTTCGAAGGACCCGCCCGGCTTCATCGTCCTGCTCGAAAATGGCGCGGCGATGTTCGGCATCGTCGTCGCGGCGATCGGGCTCGGCATTTCCCTCGTCACCGGCGATCCGCGCTTCGACGGCGCGGCGTCGGTCGTCATCGGCCTGATCCTGGGCGTCACTGCTTTCCTGCTGGCCTATGAATCGAAGGCGCTGCTGATCGGCGAGGCGGCGGACCCGGAGATGGTCGATGCGCTGCGCGAGATGATCGAGCAGCGGCCCGGCGTTACCGCGGTCGGCGAAGTGCTGACCGTCCACTCTTCGCCCGACCAAGTGACCGCGATGGTGTCGGTCGATTTCGACGACGGCCAGTCGGCGCGCGACGTCGAACAACTGGTCTGGTCGATCGAGCGCGAGGCGGCGAACCGCTTCCCGTTGATCAAGCGCCTGTACCTCCGCCCCCGCGGCCACCCGCACGGCCTCGACGAATAGCTAGACTTCGCGCGGCGGCGCGCTAGCGTCGGGTCGTGACCCACGCCACCGGCACCCACCATTTCGTCCCGGACCCGCGCAACGCGGATGTGCTGATCGACATCAATGGAACGCACGTGCCGCGCCCGCAGGCGACGGTCAGCGTGTTCGACAGCGGTTTCATGCTGGGGGACGGGGTGTGGGAAGGGGTGCGCGTTCATCGCGGCAAGATCGCCTTCCTCGATCGACATCTCGACCGGCTGTGGCGCGGGGCCAAGGCGATCGCGATGGATGTCGGGATCACACGCAAGGAAATGGTGCGGCGACTCTATGCCGTGCTCGATGCCAACAAGATGGATGGCGACGGGGTTCACATTCGCCTGATGGTGACGCGCGGGATTCGTTCGACCCCTTACCAGGACCCGCGCGTGGTGATCTCGCCGGCGACCATCGTCATCATCCCCGAATGGAAGGCGCCGACGCCAGAAACGGCGACGCGCCTGCTGAAGCTGTTTACCGTCCACGTCCGCCGCGGCTATCCCGATGTGCAGGACCCCAAGCTCAATTCGCATTCGAAGCTCAACTGCATCACCGCCTGCATCCAGGCGGCGGAGGCGGGGGCGGACGAGGCGTTGATGCTCGACCCGCACGGTTTCGTCGCGACCTGCAATTCGGCGCATTTCTTCATCGTCCGCGGCGGCGAAATCTGGACGTCGAGCGGCGATTACTGCCTCGACGGGATCACCCGCGGGATGGTGATCGAGATTGCGCGCGAGGCGGGCATCCCGGTGTTCGAGCGCAACTTCAGCCTGACCGACGTCTATGGTGCGGACGAAGCGTTCACGACGGGCACCTTTGCCGGGGTGGCGCCGGTTGGCACGATCGACGGACGCCTGATCTCTTCGACGCGCGGGCCGATGGTCGAGCGGTTGCAGCAGCTCTATCTGGCGCGGCTGGAGCGCGACGTGGCGGAAGCCGACCGCCCTTGACCATCCGCATCGCCATGTGGTCCGGGCCGCGCAACCTGTCGACCGCGATGATGCGCAGCTTCGGAAGCCGCGCCGACACGGTGGTCAGCGACGAGCCCTTCTACGGCGCGTACCTCCGCACCACCGGCGACCCCCAGCCGATGGCCGACGAGGTGATGGCCTCGATGGATACCGACTGGCGGTCGGTGGCCGAGGCGATGGCTGGCCCACCGCCGGGCGATGCGCCGATCTGGTACCAGAAGCATATGGCGCATCATATGGAAGGCCCGGTGGGCCTTGGCGACATGCCCGGACTGACCAACTCCTTCCTGATCCGCGATCCAGCGCGGGTCGTCGCCAGCTACGCTGCCAAGCGGGTGAAGGTGCGGCCCGACCACCTCGGCACCGCGCGCCAGGTCGACTATTTCGAGCGCGAGGCCGACCGGCTGGGCAAGGCACCGCCGGTGATCGACAGCGCCGATGTGCTGCGCGATCCGGAAGGCACGCTGTCGCGCTTGTGCGAGGCACTCGGCATCCCGTTCGACCGCGCCATGCTGCGCTGGGAGCCGGGATACCGGCCGAGCGACGGCATCTGGGCGACGCACTGGTACGATTCGGTGATCGCATCGACCGGTTTCGGCCCGCCCGACGAGCGGCCGGTCGACCTCGATGACGAAGCCAAGGCAGTGGCCGATGCCTGCCGCGCCGACTATGAACATCTGTCCCGATTTGCCCTGAGGAGAACCGCATGACCGCTCGCCTGCTTGTTGCCGCCGTGTCGGCGATCGCCCTTGCCGCGCCGGCGATGGCGGAAAAGGTGGTGGTCACCGCGGACCGCTACCTCGACGTCCAGACCGGAAAATATGTCGAGCATCCGGCGATCTTCATCGGCGACGATGGACACATCACCTCGATCGCCGATGCGCGGACCGTCCGGTGGGGCGCCGACGTCCGGCAGATCGACCTTGGCGGCAAGACGCTCGTCCCCGGCCTGATCGACATGCACACGCACCTTGGGCCGGCCGACATCGGCGGCTATCGCTTCCTCGAATATACCGACAGCTTCTGGCCGATCGCGGCGGTGGGCACGGCACGCCAGATGCTTGACGGCGGGTTCACCACCATCCGCGTGGTGGGGTCGAGCGATTGGGAGGACGTCGGGCTGAAGCAGGCGATCGACAACGGCTATGCGGTCGGTCCGCGCATCGTCCCGGCTGGCCATGCGCTGGGCGCGACCGGCGGGCATTGCGACGACACCTATCTGCCGCCCAGCCTGCAGAAAAAGGGCAAGGAAGAAGGGATCGGCGACAGCCCCGAAGAGCTGAAATATCAGGTTCGCCGCCAGCGCAAGTTCGGGGCGGAGGTGATCAAGGTCTGCGCCACCGGCGGCGTCTTTTCGCGCGGCGACACGCCGGGCCAGCAGCAGCTGACGGTCGAAGAGCTTAAGGCGATCGCCGATGAAGCCCATATGCAGGGGCTGCGCGTCGCGGCCCACGCCCATGGCGCCAGCGGCATCCGCGCCGCGATCGAAGGCGGTATCGACACGATCGAACATGCCAGCCTGGTCGACGACGAAGGCATCCGCATGGCGCTGGCGCGCAAGCGCCCGGTCTGGTTTTCGATGGATATCAAGAACACCGACTACACCCAGGCCGAGGGCAGGAAGAACGGCGAGCTTGAGGAGAATATCCGCAAGGACCGCGAGATCGGGCAAATCCAGCGCGACAATTTCCGCAAGGCGACGAGGGCGGGCGTGCGCATGGTGTTCGGGTCGGACGCGGGGGTGATGCCGCACTGGATGGTGGGGCAGCAGTTCGCGACGATGGTCGAATATGGGATGACGCCGCTGCAGGCGATCCAGGCCGCGACCCGCAATGCCGCCGAAGCCCTGGGCCGCGACGATGTCGGCGTCATCGCCGTGGGACGGTATGGCGACCTCGTCGCGGTGACCGGCGATCCGACCGCCAACGTCCGCCTGCTCGAAAAACCGGACGCGGTAGTGAAGGGCGGCGCGCTGGTCGACAAGGCGCGCTAACGGCGCAGCGCGTCAGGCGATGACGCGCACGCCTTCCTTGGCCCATTCGCGGTCGACGTCGACGTCCCAGTCGGCCCATTGCTTGCGCGTGTGGCATTGTACGCGCTCGATCCGGGTGCCGGTCACCGCTTCGACCTTCAGGCAGTAGAGCGCCTGCTCGCTCGCCGGGGGCGCCCCCGCGTCAGTCGTCGGGGCGGGTTTCGACGCAGCGGCCGCGGTCGCCACGATCAGGGTTGCGGCAAGGACGATATTCCAGCGCATGTGCCAGCTCCTTCGCAGTCAGGGTGATGCGACTATAGCTGACGATTGTTCTGGTTGCGAGCAGAGCCGGTCGTTCGTCGAAATCACACCGCCATCGGCATTGCGGCGGATGACCCGCATCGCGGTACGGTATATACTGGCGACCATGCGGAACCGGGCATCTCTTTCCATCGCGCCGCTGGCGATCTGCCTGGCGATGCCGGCTTATGCCCAGGCCGATCCGGAGCCCGATTCGTCCAACGCGATCACCGTCGAGGGCAAACGCCAGACCATCGACCGTCAGGTCAAGGAAATGGCAAAGTCGATCGGCGAGCGGCCGCGGGCGGGAAAGCCGCTGGCCAAATTCTACGGCGAGCTGTGCATGGCGGTCTACGGCCTGCGCCGCGACGTCGCACTCGACTTCATCGACCGCGTCAATGCCAATGCGCAGCAGCTTGGCATCAAGGTCGGCGGCAAGGGCTGCACCGTCAACAGCTTCGTCGGCTTCGCCCGCGACAGCCGCTCGGCGCTTGGAGAGCTCAAGAGGAGCCATAGCTGGCTGTTCGACCAGCTGTACCGCTACGAGCAGAAACGCATCGGGCTTGGCAGCGGCGCGGTCCAAGCGTGGCATATCACGGAAGAAGTCGGCGAAAACGGACGGGCGATGGGTGTCGGACGCGACGACGCGATGCGAGAATTCAAGGTCAACACCGGTTATCGGGCGACGCGGCAGGGGCAGGCGATCCGCATCGAGCTTTCGGGCTCCATCGTCCTCATCGACAATCGCGTCGTGCCTGGCAAGACCGTGCAGCAGCTGGCCGACTATGCGTCGATGCGGATTTTCGCCTCGATCCGCGACCTCGACGAAGCCCCGGCCGGGTCGGTGGACACGATCCTGTCGCTGTTCGCCGACGATGCGCCGCCGCCCGGGCTGACGACCTTCGACCGGGCCTATCTCAATGGCCTCTACCGCCTGCCGGAATCGGCACAGAGCGGGGCCATCGGCGATGCGACGCGCGCGGCCTTCTGGCGTGAAAGGGACCAGCCGCAGGCTGACGGACAGTAGCGGCCTGTCAGGATCGGCTGCAGCCCGAATAGGGGTCGCGGAAAAGTTGACGCAAGGCGCGCCAACCCGTAAGGGGCCGCTCGTCCGAGACGGCAGCGATTCTCGCCTCGTGCCGGACAAGAGCTGAACATTGCTCAGGCGAACGCGAAGGCCGGTGACCCAAGGGTCGTCCGGATTTCGCGCTTTTGCCTTGGGCAAAAGTAACCGCCGGGGGCTTCCCGGCAAGGAAAGGTGAAGGCTTCATGCCGACGATTAACCAGCTGATCCGCAAGGGTCGCGACCCGCAGAAGGCCAAGTCGAAGGTCCCTGCGATGGAACAGAACCCGCAAAAGCGCGGCGTTTGCACTCGCGTTTACACCACCACCCCGAAGAAGCCGAACTCGGCGCTTCGCAAGGTTGCCAAGGTCCGCCTGACCAACCAGCGCGAAGTCATTTCGTACATTCCGGGTGAAGGCCACAACCTGCAGGAGCACTCGGTTGTGCTCATCCGCGGCGGCCGTGTGCGCGACCTTCCGGGCGTGCGTTACCACGTGCTGCGCGGCGTCCTCGACACGCAGGGCGTGAAGGACCGCAAGCAGTCCCGTTCGAAGTACGGCGCCAAGCGTCCGAAGTAAGCTGGTTTCGTCGGTCGCGCCGCGAGAACACGCGAAGCGCGCCGCTCTGAAAGGAATAGAATATGTCCCGTCGTCGTCGCCCAGAAAAGCGCGTCATCCTGCCGGATCCCAAGTTCGGCGATATCGTCCTGTCGAAGTTCATGAACAACATCATGCTCGACGGTAAGAAGTCGGTCGCGGAATCGATCGTCTACACCGCCCTCGACAATGTCGAAGCGCGCCTGAAGAAGGACCCGCTCGCGGTGTTCCACGAAGCGCTCGCCAACGTGAAGCCGGGTATCGAAGTCCGCAGCCGCCGCGTCGGCGGTGCGACCTACCAGGTCCCGGTCGAAGTCCGCGACGTCCGCGCCCAGGCGCTGGCCATCCGCTGGCTGATCTCGGCCGCTCGCGCTCGCAGCGAAAAGACCATGGCCGGCCGTCTGTCGGGCGAACTGATGGACGCCTCGCAGAACCGCGGCAACGCGGTGAAGAAGCGCGAAGACACGCACCGCATGGCGGAAGCGAACCGCGCCTTCTCGCACTACCGCTGGTAAAAAACGTCACTATATTCAGGGGGATCGGCACTGGGCCGGTCCTCCTACAGACTTAAGGAAGCTCCTGACATGGCCCGCAGCCATCCGCTCGAACGTTACCGCAACATCGGTATCATGGCGCACATCGACGCCGGCAAGACCACGACCACCGAGCGTATTCTTTATTACACCGGTAAGTCGTACAAGATCGGCGAAGTCCACGAAGGCTCGGCCACCATGGACTGGATGGAGCAGGAGCAGGAGCGCGGCATCACCATCACGTCGGCCGCGACGACCACGTTCTGGCAGGCCGAAGACGGCAAGGGTCCGGAACACCGGATCAACATCATCGACACCCCCGGCCACGTCGACTTCACCATCGAAGTCGAACGCTCGTTGCGCGTGCTCGACGGTGCGGTTGCGGTGTTCGACGGCGTTGCCGGCGTTGAGCCGCAGTCGGAGACCGTGTGGCGCCAGGCCGACAAGTATGGCGTTCCGCGGATGTGCTTCATCAACAAGCTCGACCGCACCGGCGCCGACTTCTATTACTGCGTCCAGTCGATCATCGACCGCCTCGGCGCGACCCCGCTCGTCATGTACCTCCCGATCGGCGCGGAAAGCGACCTCAAGGGCGTCGTCGACCTCGTCAACAACCGCGGCATCGTGTGGCAGGACGAAAGCCTGGGCGCGAAGTTCGACTATGTCGACATCCCCGCGGACATGGCCGACAAGGCCGCCGAATATCGCGAAAAGCTGATCGAACTCGCCGTCGAACAGGACGACGATGTCATGACCGCGTACCTCGAAGGCCAGGAGCCCGACGTCGCGACGATCAAGAAGCTGATCCGCAAGGGCACGCTCGCCCAGGCGTTCGTTCCGGTCACCTGCGGTTCGGCGTTCAAGAACAAGGGCGTCCAGCCGCTGCTCGACGCCGTCGTCGATTACATGCCGAGCCCGCTCGACATTCCGCCGATCAAGGGCGTCATCCCCGGCACCGACAAGGAAGACAGCCGTCCGTCGAGCGACGACGAGCCCTTCGCGGCGCTGGCCTTCAAGATCATGAACGACCCGTTCGTCGGCTCGCTCACCTTCTGCCGCATCTATTCGGGCAAGCTCAGCAAGGGCTCGGTCCTGAACTCGGTCAAGGACAAGAAGGAAAAGATCGGCCGTATGCTCCTTATGCATGCGAACAGCCGTGAAGACATCGAAGAAGCCTCGGCCGGCGACATCGTCGCCATCGCGGGCCTCAAGGAAACCACGACCGGCGACACGCTGTGCGCCGAAAAGGCCCCGATCATCCTGGAACGCATGGAATTCCCGGATCCGGTTATCGAATTGTCGGTGGAACCGAAGACCAAGGCCGACCAGGAACGCATGGGCATCGCGCTCAACCGCCTGGCTGCCGAAGATCCCTCGTTCCGCGTGTCGACCGATCATGAATCGGGCCAGACCATCATCAAGGGCATGGGCGAACTGCACCTCGACATTCTCGTCGATCGCATGAAGCGCGAGTTCAAGGTGGAAGCGAACGTCGGTGCGCCGCAGGTGGCCTACCGTGAATCGCTGGCGAAGCCGGTCGAGCTGACCTACACCCACAAGAAGCAGTCGGGTGGTTCGGGTCAGTTCGGTGAAGTCAAGATTGCGGTCGCTCCTGGCGAACGCGGCAGCGGCATCAACTTCATCGACGAGATCAAGGGCGGCAACATTCCGCGCGAATATATCCCGTCGGTCGAAAAGGGCATGCGCGAAACCGCCGAAACCGGCTCGCTGATCGGCTTCCCGATCATCGACTTCGACATCCGCCTGCTCGACGGTAAGTACCACGACGTCGACTCGTCGGCGCTGGCGTTCGAAATCGCCGGTCGCGGCGCGATGCGCGAAGCGGCCCAGAAGGCCGGTATCAAGCTGCTCGAGCCGGTGATGAAGGTGGAAGTCGTCACCCCTGAAGAATTCATGGGCGACGTTATCGGCGACCTGAACAGCCGCCGTGGCCAGATCCAGGGTACCGACAGCCGTGGTAATGCACAGGTCGTCGAAGCCATGGTCCCGCTGGCGAACATGTTCGGCTATGTGAACCAGCTGCGCTCGTTCACCCAGGGCCGCGCGCAGTACACCATGCAGTTCTCGCACTATGAAGAAGTGCCGCAGAACGTCGCTGACGAAGTGAAGGCGAAGCTGGCGTAACCGGAAAAACAAGGCTAAGGGCGCGTCCGCGAGGGCGGACGCAAGCCCGAGAATCAAGAGAAGAAGAGGCGTAAAATGGCGAAGGCAAAGTTTGAGCGGAACAAGCCGCACTGCAACATTGGCACCATCGGTCACGTCGACCACGGCAAGACCTCGCTGACCGCAGCGATCACCAAGGTCCTGGCCGAGGAAGGCCTGTCGCAGAAGGTCGACTTCGAAAACATCGACAAGGCGCCGGAAGAGCGCGAGCGCGGCATCACCATCTCGACCGCCCACGTCGAGTATGAAACCAAGGCGCGTCACTATGCGCACGTCGACTGCCCGGGTCACGCCGACTACGTCAAGAACATGATCACCGGTGCCGCCCAGATGGACGGCGCGATCCTGGTCGTGTCGGCCGCCGACGGTCCGATGCCGCAGACCAAGGAGCACATCCTGCTCGCGAAGCAGGTCGGCGTTCCGACCATGGTCGTCTTCCTCAACAAAGTCGACCAGGTTGACGATCCCGAACTGCTCGAACTCGTCGAGCTGGAAATCCGTGAAGAACTGTCGAAGCGCGAATTCGACGGCGACAACATTCCGATCGTCGCGGGTTCGGCTCTGGCCGCCCTCGAAGATTCGAACAAGGAAATCGGTCACGACGCGATCCTGAAGCTCATGGACGCCGTCGACACCTGGATCCCGCAGCCGGAACGCCCGCTCGACAAGCCGTTCCTGATGCCGATCGAAGACGTGTTCTCGATCTCGGGTCGTGGCACCGTCGTGACCGGCCGCGTCGAAACCGGCGTCATCAAGGTTGGTGAAGAAGTCGAAATCGTCGGCATCAAGGACACCAAGAAGACCGTCGTCACCGGCGTCGAAATGTTCCGCAAGCTGCTCGACCAGGGTGAAGCCGGCGACAACATCGGTGCGCTGATCCGCGGCGTCGGCCGTGAAGAAGTCGAACGTGGCCAGGTCCTCGCCAAGCCGGGTTCGATCACCCCGCACACCGAGTTCAAGGCGAACGTCTACGTCCTGTCGAAGGACGAAGGCGGCCGTCACACCCCGTTCTTCGCGAACTACCGTCCGCAGTTCTACTTCCGCACGACCGACGTGACGGGTGAAGTACAGCTGCCGGAAGGCACCGAAATGGTCATGCCGGGCGACAACGTCTCGCTGGGCGTGAAGCTGATCGCTCCGATCGCCATGGACGAAGGTCTGCGCTTCGCGATCCGCGAAGGCGGCCGTACCGTCGGCGCAGGGGTTGTCGGCACCATCGTTAAGTAATATAGGGCGCGGGCCGCGCGATTCTCTCGGGAATTGCGCGGCCCTCGCTTTACGAGTTTTTTGGGTAAGCCGGCGTTCAGGCCGAAAGGTCTAGAGGCAGCCGACTTGCTCGTTTTTGTTTGTCCGATCCGCGTGAGCGGTGACGACTTGGCTCTTTCGCATCGGTAAGTGGACATGGAAACGCAGAACATCCGGATTCGTCTCAAGGCTTTTGACCATCGTGTGCTCGATCAGGCCACCGGGGACATCGCCGACACCGCTCGCCGGACGGGTGCTCTCATTCGCGGCCCCATTCCGCTGCCGACGCGCATCGAGAAGTTCACCGTCAACCGTTCGCCGCACGTCGACAAGAAGTCGCGCGAACAGTTCGAGGTCCGCACCTACAAGCGCCTGCTGGACATCGTTCAGCCGACCCCGCAGACGGTCGACGCGCTGATGAAGCTCGACCTCGCAGCAGGGGTGGACGTAGAGATCAAGCTGGCCTAAGGGGCTGGCACCGCAGCGGTTCTGGAGATTCGCTGCACCGACCTTCGGGTCAAAGTTTCGGTCCCAACGGCAACGGGACCTGTCCTTTAAGGACTGATCGCCGCGCTCATGCGTCGCGGCATCGGATCAAGGGATACCGCGGAGCGCCTTCACGGGCACTCCGGCCTGCGTCCCCCGCATCCCGCCTTACAGCGGGAATGGCCCAAGCGGGGGCACGCATCACATTTCGGGCCGGCACGCCCCAAGCCGTCGCAAGGCGGGGAGGGGCCTCTGTTGGGAGTGTAGATCATGCGCACTGGCGTGATCGCTAAGAAAATGGGGATGACCCGCATCTTCCAGGCGGACGGACGGCATGTGCCGGTCACCGTTCTGCAGCTGGAAGACGTCCAGGTCGTCGCCCGCCGCGAACAAGACAAGGACGGCTACACCGCCGTCGCTCTGGGTGCAGGCACTGCGAAGGCGAAGAATGTCGCCAAGCCGCAGCGCGCCGCCTTCGGCAAGGCCGAAGTCGAGCCCAAGGCCAAGGTGGTTGAATTCCGCGTCGCCGAGGATGCTCTCCTCGACGTCGGCGCGACCATCACCGCCGATCACTTCGTTGCCGGCCAGCTGGTCGATATCCAGGGCGTGACCCAGGGTAAGGGCTTTGCCGGCGCCATGAAGCGCTGGGGCTTCGGTGGTCTTCGCGCTACCCACGGCGTCTCCGTCTCGCACCGTTCGCACGGTTCGACCGGTAACCGCCAGGATCCGGGCCGCGTCTTCAAGAACAAGAAGATGGCCGGTCACATGGGCGCCCGCAACCGCACCCAGCAGAACCTCGAAATCGTGCGCACCGACGCCGAGCGCGGCCTGCTGTTCGTCAAGGGCTCGGTGCCCGGCTCGAAGGGTGGCTGGCTGACCGTCCAGGACGCCGTCAAGCTGCCGCGCCACGCGGACGCTCCTTATCCGGCCGGTCTCAAGACCGCCGGCAACAACAACGCTTCGGAAGAGCCGCAGGTCGAAACGACCGCGCCGGCCACCGACGAAAGCACGGAAGGCTAAGCGATGAAGGTCAAGGTTCAGACCCTCGACGCCAAGGCTGGCGGCGACATCCAGCTCGACGAAACCGTGTTCGGTGTCGAGCCGCGCGCCGACATCCTGCACCGCGTCGTCACCTGGCAGCTCATCAACCGTCGCGCCCCGGCGCGTGCGGCTCGCGAGCGCAGCGACGTTGCCCGCACCGGCAAGAAGTTCGGTCGCCAGAAGGGCGGCGGTACGGCTCGTCACGGCGATCGCCGCGCACCGATCTTCATCGGCGGCGGTAAGGCGCACGGCCCGCGTGCCCGCGTCTTCACCTCGAGCCTCAACAAGAAGGTTCGCGCGCTCGGTCTCAAGATGGCGCTCTCGGCGAAGGCCAAGGGTGGCAATCTGATCGTGCTCGAAGACCTCGACATGGGCAAGGAAGCCAAGACCAAGGCGCTTCAGGCCAAGCTGGGCAAGCTCGGCTTCGGCAAGACCGCGCTGGTCATCGATGGTGACGCGCTCAACGTCGGTTTCGCCCGCGCTTCGTCGAACCTGGAAGGTCTCAACCTTCTGCCGGCGATCGGTGCGAACGTTTACGACATCATGCGCCACGAGACGCTGGTCCTGACCCGCGCCGCGGTTGAAAAGCTGGAGGCCCGGTTCAATGGCTAAGAAGCCTGCCACTCAGGCGGTTGAAAACCGTCACTACGACGTGCTGGTCGCCCCGCACATCACCGAAAAGACGACCATGGCGTCGGAATTCAATGCGGTGGTGTTCAAGGTTGCCGGTACGGCGTCGAAGCCGCAGATCAAGGCCGCGGTCGAAGCGATCTATGGCGTCACCGTCAAGAACGTGAACACGCTGGTCGCCAAGGGCAAGACCAAGCGCTGGAAGGGTGCTCCCTACAAGCGTTCGGACGTCAAGAAAGCGATCGTCACGCTGGCCGAAGGCCAGTCGATCGACATCACGAGCGGGATCTAACCGATGGCACTCAAGCAATATAAGCCGACGAGCCCGGCCCGCCGTGGCCTGGTCCTCGTCGACAAGTCGTCGCTCTGGAAGGGCAAGCCCGTCAAGGCGCTGACCGAAGGCAAGCGCAAGACCGGTGGCCGTAACAACAAGGGCCATGTGACCTCGCGCGGTATCGCCGGCGGTCACAAGCAGAAGTACCGGATCATCGACTTCAAGCGTCGCACCTGGGACGTGACCGGCACGGTCGAACGTCTCGAGTATGACCCGAACCGTTCGGCGTTCATCGCGCTCATCACCTACGAAGGTGGCGAACAGGCCTACATCATCGCGCCGCAGCGTCTCGCTCCGGGCGACAAGGTCGTCGCCGGCAAGAAGGTCGACGTGAAGCCGGGCAATGCGATGGAAATCGGTCAGATGCCGGTCGGCACGATCGTCCACAACGTGGAAATGAAGCCGGGCAAAGGCGGCCAGATCGCTCGCGCCGCCGGCACCTACGTCCAGGTTGTCGGTCGCGACAAGGGCATGGTGATCGTTCGCCTGAACTCGGGCGAGCAGCGCTACATCCGCTCCGACTGCATGGCCACCGTCGGCGCCGTGTCGAACCCCGACAACGGCAACCAGACGCTGGCCAAGGCCGGTCGCAATCGCTGGCTCGGCCGTCGTCCGCTCACCCGCGGCGTCGCCAAGAACCCGGTCGACCACCCGCACGGCGGTGGTGAAGGCCGCACCTCGGGCGGCCGTCACCCGGTCACCCCGTGGGGCAAGCCGACCAAGGGCGCCCGCACTCGTCACAACAAGGCAACGGACAAGTTCATCATCCGTAGCCGTCACGCCAAGAAGAAGGGCTAATCGAGATGGCTCGTTCCGTTTGGAAAGGTCCGTTCGTCGAGCTGTCGCTGCTGAAGAAGGCGGAAGCCGCTCAGGAAGCCGGTGGCCGCGCGCCGATCAAGACCTGGTCGCGCCGCTCGACCATCCTGCCGCAGTTCGTCGGCCTGACCTTCAATGTCTACAACGGCCGCAAGTTCGTGCCGGTGTCGGTCAACGAAGAAATGGTCGGCATGAAGCTTGGTGAATTTGCGCCGACGCGCTTCTTCCCGGGCCACGCCGCCGACAAGAAGGGTAAGCGCTAATGAGCAAGCCTAAGAGCCCCCGCAAGGT
Organism: Sphingomonas jaspsi DSM 18422; assembly: GCF_000585415.1. Lineage (NCBI taxonomy): Bacteria > Pseudomonadati > Pseudomonadota > Alphaproteobacteria > Sphingomonadales > Sphingomonadaceae > Sphingomonas > Sphingomonas jaspsi. The sequence goes on from NZ_KK073876.1 coordinate 1,015,103, forward strand.
CGGCGAAAAGGAAGCGCTGGCGACCGGAACCATGATCCGTGGTTCGGCCCGCAAGCTCAACCTGGTTGCCGGTCTGATCCGCGGCCGCAAGGTCGAAGAGGCCCTGAACATCCTCAAGTTCAGCCCGAAGGGCATGAGCGAAGATGTCTACAAGGTCCTCGCCTCGGCCGTCGCCAATGCCGAAAACAACCACAACCTCGACGTCGACAGCCTGGTCGTCGCCGAAGCGTCGGTCGGCAAGTCGATCACCATGAAGCGTTTCGCGACCCGCGCCCGCGGCCGCTCGACCCGTATCGAGAAGCCGTTCAGCCGCCTTCGCGTCGTCGTTCGCGAGCAGGAAGAAGCGTAATGGGTCAGAAGTCGTCTCCCGTCGGTCTGCGCCTGCAGATCAACCGCACCTGGGACAGCCGCTGGTTCGCTGAAGGCCAGGACTATGGCAAGCAGCTGCTCGAGGATCTCAAGATCCGCCAGTTCATCATCAAGTCGCTGCCGCAGGCCGCGATTTCGAAGGTGGTCATCGAGCGTCCGGCCAAGCTGTGCCGCGTGTCGATCTATGCCGCCCGCCCGGGCGTCATCATCGGCAAGAAGGGTTCGGACATCGAAAAGCTGAAGAAGCAGCTGGCCAAGATGACCGGCGCTGATGTCAGCCTCAACATCGTCGAAATCCGCAAGCCGGAAATCGACGCTCGCCTCGTCGCTCAGGGCGTGGCCGACCAGCTGGAGCGCCGCGTGGCGTTCCGCCGCGCCATGAAGCGTGCGGTGCAGTCGGCTCTCCGTCTTGGTGCGGAAGGCATTCGTATCACCTGCTCGGGCCGTCTGGGTGGCGCGGAAATCGCGCGCACCGAATGGTACCGCGAGGGTCGCGTTCCGCTGCACACGCTGCGTGGTAACGTCGATTACGCCGAAGCGCAGGCGCACACCGCTTACGGTGTCTGCGGCGTGAAGGTGTGGGTCTTCAAGGGCGAAATCCTTGGTCATGACCCGCTCGCGCAGGATCGTTTGATGATGGAAGCGCAGACCTCGGGCGTTCGCCCGATGCGCGACGATCGCCGCTAAGGAACACTTGAGATGCTGCAACCGAAACGCACCAAGTTCCGCAAGGCCTTCAAGGGTCGCATCCACGGCAATGCCAAGGGTGGCACGGAGCTCAACTTCGGCGCCTTTGGCCTCAAGGCCATGGAGCCGGAGCGGATCACCGCCCGCCAGATCGAAGCGGCCCGCCGCGCGATCACCCGCCACATCCGCCGTCAGGGCCGTTTGTGGATCCGCATTTTCCCGGACGTGCCCGTCTCGTCGAAGCCGGCCGAAGTCCGCATGGGCTCGGGTAAGGGTTCGCCGGAATTCTGGGTCGCCCGCGTGAAGCCGGGTCGTATCCTGTTCGAGCTGGACGGCGTTCCCGGCCCGCTCGCCAAGACCGCCTTCGAACGCGCCGCTGAAAAGCTGCCGATCAAGGTCAAGGTCGTCGCCCGCCTGGGTGAAACGCTGGTTGAAGAGGACTAAGTCATGGCCAAGAAAGACGATCTGAAGGTCAAGACCGACGACCAGCTCGCTACGCAGCTCTCCGAGCTGAAGCGCGAGCAGTTCAACCTGCGCTTCCAGGCTGCCACCAACCAGCTCGAGAAGCCGAGCCGCGTGCGCGAAGTTCGTCGCACGATCGCCCGGATCAAGACGCTGCAGACCGCTCGCACCAGCGACGCGGCCAAGGCGTAAGGAGTATTTGAGATGCCGAAGCGCGTCCTCACTGGCACCGTGGTGTCGGACAAGGGTGACAAGACGGTTGTGGTCCGTGTCGAACGTCGGGTGAAGCACCCGCTGTACGGCAAGATCATCAAGCTGTCGAAGAAGTATCACGCTCATGACGCGGACAACCAGTTCCGTGAAGGTGAGCAGGTTCGCATTCAGGAATGCGCGCCGATTTCGAAGAAGAAGAGCTGGACGGTTGTCGAGCGCATCGGTGCTGCCCCCGCGGCAGTCGCCGAAGCCGACGCTTAACAGCGCTGTTGGGTAAGAAGGGACTACTGCCATGATCCAAATGCAGTCGAACCTCGACGTTGCCGACAACAGCGGCGCGAAGCGTGTCCAGTGCATCAAGGTACTGGGCGGCTCCAAGCGCCGCACTGCCGGCGTCGGCGACATCATCGTCGTCAGCGTCAAGGAAGCCGCTCCGCGCGGCCGCGTGAAGAAGGGTGACGTTCACCGTGCGGTGATCGTTCGTACCGCCAAGGACATTCGTCGTCCGGACGGTACGGTCATCCGTTTCGACACCAATGCGGCCGTGCTGGTGAACAAGAACGAAGAACCGATCGGCACCCGTATTTTCGGCCCGGTGGTTCGTGAGCTGCGCGCGAAGAAGCACATGAAGATCATCTCGCTCGCGCCGGAGGTGCTGTAATGTCGGCCGCCAAGATCAAGAAGGGTGACAAGGTCATCGTCCTGTCCGGCAAGGACAAGGGCAAGACCGGCGACGTCGCCAAGGTCCTGGTCAAGGACTCCAAGGTTGTCGTGTCGGGCGTGAACATCGCGACCCGCCACAAGAAGCCGAACCAGCTCCAGCAGGGCGGTCTCGAGCGTACCGAAGCGCCGCTGCACATCTCGAACGTCGCGCTTGTCGACCCGAAGGATGGCAAGGCGACCCGCGTCCGCTTCGAAACCTCGAAGGACGGCAAGAAGGTTCGCGTTTCGGCGCGCACCGGGGAGAAGATCGATGGCTGACGCGAAGAAGTACACTCCGCGCCTCAAGAAGGACTATGACGAGCGCATCGCCAAGGCGATGACCGAAAAGTTCGGCTACAAGAACTCGCTTGAAGTTCCGAAGCTGGAAAAGATCGTCATCAACATGGGCGTTGGTGAAGCGACCCAGGACAAGAAGAAGGTCGAACAGGCCGCTGCCGAAATGGAAAAGATCGCTGGCCAGAAGCCGGTGATCACCAAGGCGAAGAAGTCGATCGCGCAGTTCAAGCTGCGTGAAGGCATGCCGATCGGTTGCAAGGTCACGCTCCGTCGTGAACGCATGTTCGAATTCCTCGACCGCTTGGTGACCATTGCGTTGCCGCGCGTTCGCGACTTCCGTGGCCTCAACCCGAAGTCGTTCGACGGCCGTGGCAACTATGCCATGGGCCTGAAGGAACAGATCGTGTTCCCGGAAATCAACTATGACCAGATCGACAAGGTCCGGGGCATGGACATCATCATCACCACGACCGCGAAGACGGACGAAGAAGCGCGCGAACTGCTGCGTCTCTTCAACTTCCCGTTCCCGGCCGAGGCCCAGAAGGAAGCCGCGTAAGCGGCGTTGGAGAACTTAAGTCATGGCGAAACTGAGTTCCGTGAACAAGAACGAGCGTCGCAAGAAGCTCGTCGAAAAGACCCAGGCCAAGCGCGAAAAGCTGCTGGCCAAGGCAAACGATAAGTCGCTCGACGAAACCGAGCGCCTGATCGCGCGCCTCAAGATGGCGGAGCTGCCGCGCAACGGCAATCCGACCCGTATTCGCAACCGTTGTGAGCTGACCGGCCGTTCGCGCGGCTACTATCGCAAGTTCCGCCTGTCGCGGATCATGCTTCGGGAATTGGGCAATAAGGGCCTGATCCCGGGTCTCACGAAGTCGAGCTGGTAAGGGCACGCATATGCCGATGACCGATCCCCTGGGTGATATGCTCACCCGCATCCGCAATGGCCAGCAGGCGCGCAAGGATTCGATCCTGACGCCGGCTTCGAAGCTGCGTGCCCACGTCCTCGACGTGCTCCAGCGCGAAGGCTATATCCGCGGTTATTCCGAAGAAGAGCTTGCCGGCCAGAAGGGCCTGCGCATCGAGCTCAAATATTTTGAAGGCCAGCCGGCGATCCAGCATCTGGTTCGCGTGTCGAAGCCGGGCCGTCGAGTCTATTCGGGCTCGAAGGAACTCCCGCGCATTCGCAACGGCCTCGGCATCACCATCGTCTCGACGCCGCGCGGCGTTCTCAGCGACACTGAGGCCCGCGACCAGAACGTCGGCGGCGAAGTGCTGGCGGAGGTGTTCTAATGAGCCGCATTGGTAAAAAGCCGGTCGCGATCCCGTCGGGCGTCACCGCCACGATCGAGGGCTCGACCCTGACCGTGAAGGGTCCGAAGGGCACCCTCAGCATGGCGCTGATGGATGACCTCGTTTCCTACAAGGTCGAAGACGGCCAGATCAGCGTGCAGCCGATCGTTCCCGCGCAGCGCAACCGCGCCGCTTGGGGCATGCAGCGCACCAACGTCCAGAACCTGGTCACCGGCGTGACCGAGGGCTTCTCGAAGGTCCTCGAAATCACCGGCGTCGGCTACCGCGCTCAGGCCCAGGGCAAGACCCTGAAGCTGCAGCTCGGCTACAGCCACGACGTGAACGTCACGGTGCCCGAAGGTCTTGAGGTCAAGACCCCGGACAACACCACCGTCGAAATCAGCGGCATCGATCGCCAGAAGGTTGGCCAGCTGGCCGCCGAGATCCGCCGTTGGCGCAAGCCGGAGCCCTACAAGGGCAAGGGTATCAAGTATCGCGGCGAGTATATCTTCCGCAAAGAAGGCAAGAAGAAGTAAGCCATGGCGAAACTCTCTCTCTTCGATCGCCGCAAGCGCCGTGTCCGCACCGCGCTTCGTGCGCGCGCTGCCGGCAAGCCCCGCCTGTCGGTTCACCGTTCGGGCAAGCACATCTATGCCCAGGTCATCGACGATGCCGCCGGCAAGACGCTGGCCGCCGCTTCGACCCTGGACAAGGACGTGAAGGCCAAGACCGGCGCGACCTCCGAGGCCGCTGCGGCTGTTGGCAAGGCGCTTGCCGCCAAGGCCAAGAAGGCCGGCGTGTCGGCCGTCGTGTTCGACCGCGGTGGCTTCCTTTTCCATGGCCGCGTCAAGGCGCTGGCCGATGCTGCCCGCGAAGGCGGACTGGAGTTCTAAATGGCTGAGAACGAAACCCCGCAGGTGGAAGAGACCACCGCAGCTCCGGCCGAGAACGCCGAAGTCCAGGCAGACGCCGGTCAGACCGAAGGTCGCGGTCCGCGCGGCCGTGGTCGTGGCGGCCGTGACGGCGGCCGTGGCGGACGTGACGGTGGCCGTGGCCGCCGCGACGATCGCCGTGGCAACCGCGAAGAAGAAGGCGAAGAGCTGATCGAGAAGCTGGTTCACATCAACCGCGTCTCGAAGACCGTCAAGGGCGGTAAGCGCTTCGGTTTCGCCGCGCTGGTCGTGGTTGGCGACGGCAAGGGCCGCGCCGGCTTCGGTCACGGCAAGGCTCGCGAAGTGCCGGAAGCCATTTCGAAGGCGACCGCGGCGGCCAAGAAGGCCATGATCCGCGTTCCGCTGAAGGATGGCCGTACGCTTCACCATGACGGCAAGGGCCACTTCGGCGCCGGCAAGGTGACCGTTCGTACCGCCCCGTCGGGTACCGGCATCATCGCCGGCGGTCCGATGCGCGCCGTGTTCGAAAGCCTTGGCGTCCATGACGTGGTCACCAAGTCGGTCGGCACCTCGAACCCGTACAACATGATCCGCGCGACGTTCGAAGCGCTCAAGGATCAGACCAGCCCGCGCTCGGTCGCCCAGCGCCGTGGCAAGAAGGTCGCTGACCTTCTCGGCCGTGGTGGCATGGACAAGGCCGAAGCCGAAGCGACCGCCGACGCGGTCACGGAGTAATCATCATGGCGAAGATTAAGATCACGCAGACCGGTTCGCCGATCCGCCGCCACAAGACCCAGCGGGCGACCCTCGTCGGCCTGGGCCTCAACAAGATGCACCGCACGGTTGAGGTCGAAGCCACGCCGGAAGTGCTCGGCCAGGTGCGCAAGGTCGCGCACCTGCTCAAGGTCGAAGACTAATCAACTGAGTATTGAGGCCGGGGACGCAGCGCGTTCCCGGCTTCATGCGCGACAAAAGCGAAAGCGAGTGCACACATGACCATCAAGATCAACGAACTCCGCGACAACGACGGCGCCCGCAAGGGTCGCGTTCGCGTCGGCCGTGGTATCGGTTCGGGCGTCGGCAAGACCGCCGGCCGCGGCCAGAAGGGCCAGAAGAGCCGTTCAGGCGTTTCCATCAAGGGCTTCGAAGGCGGCCAGATGCCGCTGCACATGCGCCTGCCGAAGCGCGGCTTCAACAACATCTTCGCCAAGGATTATGCCGAGGTGAACCTGGGCGCGATCCAGAAGATGATCGACGCCAAGAAGCTCGACACCAAGGGCGTGCTCGACCATGACGCGCTGAAGGCCGCTGGCCTGGCCCGCGGTGGCAAGGACGGCGTCCGCCTGCTCGGCAAGGGTGAGCTCAAGACCAAGGTCAGCTTCAAGGTCGCCGGCGCGTCGAAGGGCGCGATCGAAGCGGTCGAAAAGGCCGGTGGCAAGGTCGAGATCCTCGAAAAGAAGGATCCGGCTGCGCTGGCCGCTGCCAAGAAGGGCAAGACCCGCGACGCCAAGCTGGCCGCCAAGGCCGCGAAGTAAGCTACGGCTTTTCGCGCCAAGGGGGCTTCGCAACAGGCTTCCAGTGACTATATCGGGCGGCGGGGGGCTAAACAGCCCGTCGCCGCCTGTTACTTTCTAGGGAATATCGATGGCATCCGCAGCCGAACAACTGGCTTCCAACATTTCGCTGGCAAGCTTCACCAAGGCGACCGAGCTGAAGAAGCGGCTCTGGTTCACCCTTGGTGCCCTCATCCTGTTCCGCCTGCTGTCCCACGTTCCCATCCCGGGCATCGATCCGCGCGCGCTGGCCAACCTGTTCCAGACGCAGCAGGGCGGCGTGCTCGACTTCTTCAACACCTTCTCGGGCGGCAGCCTGTCGCGCATGTCGATCATTGCGCTCGGCGTCATGCCCTACATCACGGCCTCGATCGTCGTTCAGCTGGCCGGTTCGCTCTACGAGCCGTGGAAGCAGCTGAAGAAGGAAGGTGAGACCGGCCGCAAGAAGCTGAACCAGTACACCCGTTACCTGACGGTGCTCCTGACCACGGTGCAGGGCTATTTCATCGCCCGCGGGCTTGAAGGCCTTGCCGCCACGCAGGGCATTGCCGCAGTGGTCGAACCGGGCATGCTATTCCGGGTGACCGCGACCATCAGCCTCGTCGGCGGCACGCTGTTCCTGATGTGGATCGGCGAACAGATCACCAGCCGCGGCATCGGCAACGGCGTCTCGCTGATCATCATGGCCGGCATCGTCGCCTCGCTGCCGCTGCACCTTGCGCAGCTGTTCGAAGGCGGCCGCAGCGGCACCATGGATCCGCTGCTCGTGTTCGGCATCGTCATCGGCGTCATCGCGCTGGTGCTGTTCATCTGCTTCATGGAGCGCGCCCAGCGCCGCGTCCTGATCCAGTATCCCAAGCGCGCCACCGCGCGCGGCATGATGCAGCAGGACCGCAGCCACCTTCCGCTCAAGCTCAACACCGCCGGCGTCATCCCGCCGATCTTCGCCTCGTCGCTGCTGCTGATGCCGCTGACGGTGCTGCAGTTCGCGGGTGGCAATTCGGCCAATCCGGGTGCGGGCGGCAGCGAATGGCTGATCACCATCAGCACCTACCTGCGTCACGGCGCGCCGCTCTACCTCGCGCTCTACGCGTTCGGCATCATCTTCTTCTGCTTCTTCTACACCGCGGTGCAGTTCAATTCGGAAGAAACGGCCGAAAACCTCAAGCGCCATGGCGGCTTCATTCCGGGCGTCCGTCCGGGCAAGGCGACCGAGGAATATTTCGATTCGCTGCTGAACCGCATCACCGTCATCGGTGCGGCCTATCTCACCACCATCTGCCTCATCCCGGAAATCGCGCTGAGCCAGGCGGGCGTGCCTTTCTACCTTGGTGGCACCAGCCTGCTGATCGTCGTCAACGTGACGATGGATACGGTCAGCCAGATCCAGAGCCACTTGATCGCGCACCAATATGGCGATTTGATCAAGAAGGCGAAGTTGAAGGGCGGCCGCCGCGGCTAAGCGGCGCCACCGACCGGGGGAGTAAGACACGTGGACATCATCCTTCTGGGCCCTCCGGGGGCAGGCAAGGGCACCCAGGCGCAGCGGCTCGTCGAGACGCGCGGGATGGTGCAACTGTCGACCGGCGACATGCTGCGCGAAGCGGTCGCCAAGGGCACCCCGACGGGCCTCAAGGCCAAGGCGATCATGGCCGCCGGCGAACTCGTCAGCGACGCAATCGTGTCGGCCCTGATCAGCGAACGGCTCGACGCCTCCAGCGACAAGGGCGCCATCTTCGACGGCTTTCCGCGTACCGGTCATCAGGCGGCGGCGCTGGAGATCCTGCTCGACGAACGGGGACGCAAGCTCGACCATGTGATCGAACTGGTGGTCGACGAAGAAGCGCTGGTCGAACGCATCACCGGCCGCTTCACCTGCGCCAACTGCGGCGCGGGCTACCACGACAAGTTCAAGCTGCCCAAGGTCGAGGGCACCTGCGACGTTTGCGGCAGCCACGACTTCAAGCGCCGCCCGGACGACAACGAACAGACCGTCCGCACCCGCATGGCCGAATATCGGGCCAAGACCGCACCGATCCTTCCCGTCTACGAGGAAAAGGGGCTGGTCCGCCGGGTCGATGGCATGGGTACGGTCGACGAAGTCGCAGCGGCGATCGACGCGATCCTCGACAGCTAGGTCGAATTGACGCACTCTCGTCCCGCTCGTTGTTGAGGGGAACCGGATGCGTATTTCAGCCTCGATCCTGTGCATGGCACCAATGCTGGCCGCCGCGCCGGCAACCGCCGCGGTTCTGTCCGCCGGCGATCATGGCTTCGAGGTGCAGCACAGCGTCAACCTCGTCGTCCCGCCGGCCGAGGCCTATTCCGCCTTCGCCCAGATCGGCGGATGGTGGGACAACCAGCACAGCTATTCGGGCGAGGCCAAGCGGCTGACGCTCAACCTTCGTCCCGGCGGTTGCTTTTGCGAAACGCTCGATGACGGGGGCGGTGTCGAACACATGCGCGTCGCCTATGTCCAACCGGGCGAGCGCGTGGTGCTGACCGGCAGCCTGGGTCCGATGCTTTACGAGGCGACGTCCGGTGTGATGGACGTCAAGTTCGAACGCATCGCCGGCGGCACCAAGGTCAGCCTGTCGTACCGGGTTGCCGGTTTCGCCAAGGGCGGCGCGGCGGCCATGGCGCCGGTCGTCGACCAGGTGCTCGGAACGCAGATGAAGCGCTACCGCAGCTTCGCCGCGGCGGGCGGGGAAAAGCCTAAGCTCTGACCAGCGTGACCGTTCGCCAGCCCGGGACCGTGCCGCTCGGCAGGTGATCCTCACTGGCGATTTCGCGCCATTGCTCGCTGGAGCGTAGGTCGGGCATCGTAACGTCGCCCTCGACCTCGGCGAGCACCTCGGTCAGCTCGATCCTGTCGGCAATGGGTTCGAACAGCTGGAACACCGCCGCGCCGCCGATGACCGAGATCGGATCGTTCCCAGCCCTCGCGATCGCGCTGTTGAGGTCGTGAACTACCTCGACCCCTTCCGCCGCCCAGTCGCGATCGCGGGTCATCACGATGTGGCGACGGCCCGGCAAGATGCCCGGCAGGCTGTCGAACGTCTTGCGCCCCATGATCATCGCGCTGCCCATGGTCAGCGCCTTGAAGCGTTTCAGGTCGCCGGGAATATGCCAGGGCAGGTCATTGTCCTTGCCGATGACGCCGTTGATGGCGCGCGCCAGCACGATGGTGATGGGGGGACGGTTCATGTCTCCCTCCTACGCTTGCGGGGCGGGGTCGGGCAAGCGTAGGGGTGGGGCATGACGCCCGCGCAGCAGCAACTGGTCGATACCATCCGGGACCGCTTGGGCGACAAGAGCGTCGTGACCGACGCTGACGACCTTGCCCCGTGGCTGACCGACTGGCGGGGGCGCTGGAATGGCGACGCGCCGGCCATGCTTCAGCCCGCGTCGACCGACGAGGTGGCGGCGATGGTCGAGCTTGCCGCGGAGCTGGGTGTTCCGCTGGTGCCGCAGGGTGGCAACACGTCGATGGTGGGCGGCGCTACCCCTCCGGCGGACGGATCGGCCGTCATCCTGTCGACGCGGCGGATGAACCGCATCCGCTCGATCGACGTCGCGAGCCAAAGCTGCGTCGCCGAAGCCGGCGTGATCCTGCAGACGCTGCACGAGGCGGTGGAGCGCGAAGGGCTGCGCTTCCCGCTCACGCTCGGCTCGCGGGGCAGCGCAACGATCGGCGGCCTGACGTCGACCAATGCCGGGGGGACGCAGGTGCTGCGCTTCGGCCCGATGCGCGCGCTGGTGCAGGGGATAGAGGCGGTGCTTCCGGACGGCACCATCCACCACGGACTCACCGGTCTCAAGAAGGACAATCGCGGCAGCAGCATCGACCAGCTGCTGGTCGCGGCCGAAGGGACGCTGGGGATTATCACTGCGGTCCGGTTGAAGCTCGTTCCTGCCATCCGCTCGCGCGCGGTGGCGTGGCTCGGCGTCGCCAGCCCGCAGGCCGCGCTTGATGTGTTGCGCGCGTTGGAAGCCGAGACGGGCCAGGTAGAGGGCTTCGAAATCCTGCCGCGGGAGTCGCTCGAGGCCGCGCTCGCACAAATCCCCGGACTGCGCCGCCCGCTGGAAGGCGAGCACGACTGGCATGTGCTGGTCGAAGCAGTCGCGCACGATGCAGCGGACGAGGAACCTGAAGCGCTACTTGCTCGGCTGCTGGCGCCGTTGATGGAGCGGGGTTCGGTCGAGGATGCGACCATCTCCAACTCCGACGCGCAGGCTGATGCGTTCTGGCACATTCGCGACAGCCTGTCGGAAGCGGAGAAGAAGCAGTTCGGTCCCGCTACCCAGCACGATATCAGCGTGCCCGTCGACGACATGCCGCGCTTCATGGGTGAGGCGGCGCGCGCGGTCGAGGCCGCATTCCCGGGAACTCACGCTTCGGGCTTCGGCCATCTTGGCGACGGAAATGTCCACTTCCACGTCCGCGCCGGATCGCGCGGCGGGTCGGACTGGCTGGCGCGCGAAGGGGAGGCGGTGACCCGCTTCGTCCACGACCTCGTCGTCGCGGCGGGCGGGTCGATCAGCGCCGAACATGGTATCGGCCAGATGAAACGCGACGAGCTTGCGCGCCTGTCGCCCGAGCGGGTCGCGACGCTAAGAGCACTGAAGGCCGCGCTCGACCCCAAGGGCCTGTTCAACCCCGGCAAGCTGGTCTGATCAAAGGCTCCAGATCGTCAGGTCGTCGCGCACCGCGGCGGGATCCAGCCTGGCGCGGACATCGACGATGACCCCGCCTTTCGCCACCATCGCCGAATAGGCCGCGGCGTCCCACGGTTCATAGTCGCGGTGCGGCACCGCGACGATCAGCGCGTGGAGGTCGGCGAACGCGTCCAGCGAGGTGAGCGAAACGCCATATTCGCGGGCCAGCGCCGCCGCGTCGGCCAGCGGATCGTGGATCAGCGGCTCGATCCCGAACGACTGCAATTCGCGGACGATGTCGATGACCTTGCTGTTGCGGATGTCGGGGACATTTTCCTTGAAGGTGAATCCGAGGATGCCGACCCGCATGTCCTTGAGCGGCAGCGGCAGGCGGGCGAGCAGCTTGGTGGTTTTTTGCGCGATATGGGCACCCATGCCGTCGTTGATGCGGCGGCCCGACAGGATGACTTCGGGGCGATAACCAAGCTCTTCGGCCTTGGCCGTAAGATAATAGGGATCGACCCCGATGCAGTGGCCGCCGACCAGGCCGGGATGGAAGTTGAGGAAATTCCACTTGGTCCCCGCCGCGGCCAGCACGTCGGCGGTGCGGATATCCATCAGGTCGCAGATTTTGGAAACTTCATTCATCAGCGCGATGTTGAGGTCGCGCTGGCTGTTTTCGATGACCTTGGCGGCTTCGGCGACCTTGATGGAGGGGGCGCGGTGGATGCCCGCTTCGATGATCGAGCCGTAGAGGTTGGCGAGCGCATCGAGCGTCGCGGCGTCTTGCCCGGCGACCACCTTGACGATCTTCTCCAGCGGCCGCGCCTTGTCGCCGGGGTTGATGCGTTCGGGGCTGTAGCCGAGCGTGAAGTCGCGGCCCGCCACCAACCCGGACGCCCGCTCCAGCGCTGGGCCGCAAATCTCTTCGGTCACGCCCGGGTAGACCGTGCTTTCGAACACGATGATTGCGCCCTTGGGCATGATCGCGCCGACCGTTTCGCAAGCCCCCAGCAGCGCACGGAAATCGGGTCGATTGGCCTGGTCAATCGGGGTCGGAACGGTGACGATGAAGATGTTGGCATCGGCCAGATCGCCGCGATCGGCGGTCAGGCCCAGCGAACTGGACAACAACGCGGCAGCATCGACCTCGCCAGTCGCATCGTCACCCCTTTTGAGCGAAGCGACGCGGCGCTCGTCGATGTCGAACCCCACCACGTGATGGTGCCGCGCAAGGACGACGCTAAGCGGCAGCCCGACATAACCCAGGCCGATGACGGCAACCTTCCGGTCCTTGCTGCTCACGCGCGATCACACTCCTTGTTACCGCACCTGCTTGGGGCAGCGGACCCGCTCGGCGCAAGCGCCAACTTGGCGGTCGGCTCAGGCCTCGACCGGCGCCAGTCGCGTCGCGGCCTTCATCGCGCTTGCGAAATCGGCCAGCGCATCGGGTCCCTCGCGGTGGAGCAGGTCGACGATGGCCGAACCGCAAACGGCGCCCGCCGCGCCTTCGCGAACCGCGGCGGCGACGCTGAGCGGCGAGGAAATGCCGAAGCCGAGGATCGGCGGCGGCGCCTCGGCGGCAGCAAGTTCTTCGAACAGGCCGCGATGGTCGAAATTCTGCGTGTCGCGGCCGGTGACCCCGGCGCGAGCGACGCAATAGGTGAAGCCCGACGACAAATCGGCGATGCGGCGCAGCGTTTCCTTTGGCGTGTTGGTCGCGGCGATCATCACCCAGTCGAGCCCGGCGGCCTTCGCGGCGTCGGCATAGGGCGCGGCCTCGACGCTGGGGATGTCGGCGACCAGCAGGCTGTCCGCGCCCGCCGCCGCCAGGTCGCGCACAAAGTCATCGAACCCGCGGGCGATGGCGATATTGGCGTAGGTGAGGATGCCGATCGGGACGTCGGGGTGACGGGCGCGGATTCGGGAGATCAGGTCGAGGCAGTCGGCGGTCCGCACCCCTGCCGCAAGTGCACGCTGCGCGGCGGCCTGGATGATCGATCCGTCGGCGACGGGATCGCTGAAGGGGATGCCGAGCTCGAGGAAGTCGACCCCGCCCGCGACCAGCGCATCGGCGGCGGCGAGCGATCCCTCAAAACTCGGGTCGCCGAGCGTCAGGAAGCCGCCGAACGCGCCTTCCCCGGCGGCGCGGCAGCGCTCGAACATGGCGGCGTAGCGGCTCATGCGGCGGCCCTCGCAAGGCGTCCACCCAAGACATGCTGCGCTTGCACCATATCCTTGTCGCCGCGCCCTGACAGGTTGACCAACAGCACGCGGTCCTTTCCGTCTTCGGCCAGCTTCATGGCGTATGACAAAGCGTGGCAGCTTTCGAACGCGCCGACGATGCCTTCACCCCGCGCCAGCGCCACGAAAGCATCGAGCGCCTCGGTGTCGGTCGCCCCAACATAGGTCGCGCGGCCGATGTCCTTGAGGTGCGAATGCTCGGGTCCGACGGCGGGATAATCGAGTCCTGCCGACACAGACCAAGTATCGTCGACCTGTCCGTCCTCGTCCTGCAGCAGCAGCGTTTCCGCGCCGTGGAGGATGCCGGGCCGACCTTTAAGGATCGTCGCGCCATGCTCGCGGCCCGACAGGCCCTTGCCCGCCGCTTCGACGCCGATCAGTTCGACGTCCTTATCCGCGACGAAATCGCTAAAGATGCCCATGGCGTTGGATCCACCGCCGACGCAGGCGATGACCGCGTCGGGCAGGCGGCCTTCGATGTCGAGGATCTGCTCGCGCGCTTCCTTGCCGATCACACGCTGGAACTCGCGCACCATCAGCGGGAAGGGGTGCGGCCCGGCGACGGTGCCGAGCAGGTAATGCGTGTCGGCGAAGCTCGCGGTCCAGTCGCGCAGCGCCTCATTGACGGCGTCCTTCAGCGTCCGCCCGCCGCTGGTGACGGGGACAACTTCGGCGCCCATCAATTCCATGCGGAACACGTTGAGCTGCTGCCGTTCGACATCGTCGGCGCCCATGTAGATGCGGGTCTTGAGGCCGAACAGTGCCCCGGCCAGCGCGGTCGCGACGCCATGCTGGCCCGCGCCGGTTTCGGCGATCAGGCGCGGCTTGCCCATGCGCTTGGCCAGAAGTGCCTGCGCCAGCACCTGGTTGGTCTTGTGCGCCCCGCCGTGGAGCAAATCCTCGCGCTTCAGGTAGATGCGCGTTCCGCCCTTCGACAGGTTGCGGCAGCGGGTCAGCGGCGTGGGGCGTCCGGCATAGGTCGACAGCAAGTCGGCCAGTTCGGCATTAAACGCCGGGTCCTGCTGCGCGTCGAGAAAGGCAGCCTCAAGCTGTTCCAGCGCCGGCACTAGGATTTCCGGCACAAAGGCGCCGCCGAAGCGCCCGAACCGTCCAGACTGTCTCACTTGTCACCTCTCGTCTTGGGGCGCAGCGCCGCAAACAGCGCGCGCACCTTGGTTTCATCCTTGATCCCCGGAGCCGCTTCGACACGCGACGACACGTCGATCGCGTAAGCGCCAAGCTGCGCTGCCTCGGCGGCATTGTCCGGACCGATTCCACCCGCAACGATGGAAGCGGACAAATTGGCCACGCCCTTTAAAACATCCCAGTCGAACGTCGATCCGGTGCCGCCGCTGGCACCTTTAACCGCCGTATCGAACAGGGTGCGGTCGGCTGCCCGGGCCTGGTCCACGGACTTTCCGTCCACACCCCGCACGGCCCAGATTTCGGTGCCGTGGTGGAGCAATTCCCGCAAGCCTTGAATGTCCCTTTCGCTTTCGCGGCCATGCATTTGGACGGCGTCGAGACCGATGTCGTTGGCGACGGCTGCGACGGTGTCGACCGGCGCATCCCGAAACACACCGACGGCCTTCAGCCCTTGCCGGTGCGCATGATCGGCAAGCAACCTCGCCTGCGCCGCGTCCACCTCGCGCGGCGTGCCCGGGACCATGATGAGGCCAGCGTGGGTCGCGCCCGCGGCCGCGGCAAGCGCGACATCCTCGGCCCGCGTCAGGCCGCATAGCTTGACCCGCCCGAAGACCAGCGCACGCGCCGCCTCGGCGATATCGTCCGCCGCCATCAGCGACGACCCGACCAGGAAAGCGTCGACGATCGGCGCCAATCGCTCGACATCGCGCCGCGCCGCGATCCCGGATTCGGAAATCAGAAGCACATGATCGGGCACCACCGCGGCCAGCCGTTCGGTCACCGCCAGGTCGGTCTTCAAGGTCTTGAGGTCGCGATTGTTGATGCCGACGATCTCCGCGCCAAGTTCCAGCGCGCGGGCCAGCTCGGCCTCGTCATGGACCTCGACGATGGCGTCCATCGCCAATCGCCGCGCGGCAGCCAGCACCTGGGCCGCGGTGCGGTCGTCGAGGACCGACATCATCACCAGCACGGCGTCGGCGCCGGCGGCGCGCGCCTCGCTCACCTGATTGGCGTCGACCACGAAATCCTTGGCCAGGATCGGTCCGTCGAACCGCTCGCGTACGAAGCGCAGGTCGTCGAGCGAGCCGCCGAAGTCGGCGCCGTCGGTCAAGACGCTAATCGCGTCGGCGATCGGGGCATAGGCGGTGACGGCCTGTTCGACGCTGTGCTTACCCCGGTGGCCTGACGGCGATTTGCGTTTCACCTCCATGATGAAGCGGGCACCGGGCCGGGCCAGCGCGGCCTTGAGCGATCGGGTCGTCGGAACCGCCGGGACCGGGTCCGGCAGCCGCTCGGCCACCTCCAGCCGCTTGCGCTCGACGATGCGGGCGAGGACGTCAGCCATTGCTCGCCTCGATATAGGCGTCGAGCACCCGGCCCGCCGCCCCGCTGGCCAGCGCATCGCGGGCAAGATCGGCGGCGGCGGCAAGGTCGTCGGCGATGCCGGCGGTCATGAGCAGCGCGGCGGTGTTGAGGGTCACGATGTCGCGCTCGGCCGCGCTCCCGCCACCATCGAGCAAGGCGCGGAGGCGGGCGGCATTTTCGGACGCGTCGCCGCCGGTGATGACGTCGATCGGGGCGCGGGCCAGCCCCGCGTCCTCGGGCGTGATCTCAATGTCGCTGAGCGTGCCATGGTCGAGCCGGACTGCCTTGGTCGGGCCATGCAGCGCGACCTCGTCCAGTCCGTCGCCATGCACGACCAGCGCGCGCTCGACCCCCATCGCGTCGAGCACCCTGGCGATGTGGCGCAGCTTGGCCGGATCGGCGACGCCGAGCAGCTGCACCCGCGGCCGCGCGGGGTTCACGCAGGGGCCGAGCATGTTCATCACCGTCCGCACCGCTAGCTGGCGGCGAACCGGCGCAGCGTGCTTCATCCCCGGGTGGTAGGCGGGCGCGAACAGGAAGCAGAAGCCGGTGTCATCGAGCAGCTGGCGCGCCTTTGCCGCATCGACGTCGATCTTCGCGCCCAGCGCTTCGAGCACGTCGGCCGATCCGCACTGGCTGCTGACCGAGCGGTTGCCATGCTTGGCGACCGGAAGCCCGCAGGCCGCGGCGACGAAGGCGGTGGCGGTCGACACGTTGATCAGCCCCGACCCGTCGCCCCCGGTGCCGCAGCAGTCGGCATAGAGATAGTCGGGCCGGTCGAACGGCTGGGCCGCGTTGGCCAGCGCCTTGGCCGCGCCGATCATCTCGTCGGCGGTCTCACCCTTCATCCGCAGCGCGACCAGCATCCCACCGATCTCGCCCGGCTCGAGCTTGCCCAGCACCAGCCGTTCGAACAGGTGCAGCGATTCCTCGATCGCCAGGTCGTGTCCGTCGAGCAAGCGCGGCATCGGGTTGGGCACCGGGCCGAGATCGGGCGGCAGCGTCTGGCTAGGCGTGGCGGTCGTCGTTTCAAGCATCGAACATTCTTTCATCAGGCGGCGGCAAGTGCGGCGGCGAAGTGGGTCTGGCGCTCGCGCGCCCAGTTCAGCATCGCCGCCACCAGTCGATCGCCCTTGGGCGTCAGGATGGATTCGGGGTGGAATTGCAGGCCTAGCTGGCCGGCATCGTCGTCGCGGATCGCCATCGCCATGCCTTCCAGTTCGGCATCGACGGTCAGCCGCGGTGGCAGGTCGGCAACCGGCGTGCATAGCGAATGATAGCGGCCGATGGTCAAGGGGTTCGGCAACCCTTCGAACGGGCCGCTTCCCTGATGGTCGAGGGCCGAACATTTGCCATGAAAAGGCTCGGCGGCGCGTTTAACGGTACCGCCCGCTTCGGCGACGATCGCCTGATGGCCAAGGCAGATGCCGACCAGTGGCACCAGTCCCTTGGCAAGGCGGATGAGGTCGAGGCAGCATCCGGCGTCTTGCGGCGCACCGGGGCCGGGGGAGAGCAGCAGCGCGGCGCGATGGTCGATCGCCCGTTCCAGCGCAGCGGCGGCGGCGATGTCGTTGCGCACCACGTTGACCGTGGCCCCCGCCGTGCGGAACGCGTCGGCAAGGTTGAAGGTGAAGCTGTCGCGATTGTCGATCAGCAGGACGTTCATGCCGCGGCTCCCAGCGCGGCCAGCACCGCGCTCGCCTTGGCGCGCGTTTCGGCGGCTTCGCTCAGCGGATCGCTGTCGGCGACGACCCCGGCCCCGGCGCGAACCTCGGCGACCCCGTCGCGTACCAGCGCCGAACGGATGACGACGGCGGTGTCCATCGTCCCGTCGCCGGTAAGATAGCCGATCGCGCCGCCGTACGGCCCGCGCGCGCTCGGCTCGACAGAGCGGATCAGTTCGATCGCCTTCAGCTTGGGTGCGCCGGACAGGGTCCCGACATTCATGCAGGTGCGGATGACGTCGACCGCGTCGGTGTCGTCGGCAAGCTCGCCCTCGACGGTCGATTCAAGGTGCATGACCCGGGCGAAGCGCAGCGTGTCGAGCAGGCGCGCGACGCGGCGGGTGCCCGGCTTGGCGACCCGCGCGACGTCGTTCCGCGCCAGGTCGACCAGCATCATATGTTCGGCGACTTCCTTGCGGTCGAGGCGCAGGTCCGCCTCGTTACGGTCGTCTTCGTCCGCTGTCGCACCGCGCGGCCGGGTGCCGGCGATCGGCCGGACGACGGCAAAGCGCTTCGATCCGTCGCGGCGGATTTCGACCGCGGTTTCTGGCGATGCACCGAACAGCACGCCATGACCGCTGTCGAAGCGGAAATTATAGGCGCTGGGGTCGGCGGCCATAAGTCGCCGGAACGCCGCACCGCTGTCGTCGCACGGCGCGGTGAAGCGGCGGCTGGGCACGGCCTGGAAGATATCGCCCGCGGCCACATGCTCCTTCAGCCGCGCGACCGTGGCGGCGAACGCATCGTCGTCGAGGTCGGTGCTCGCCGATACCGGCCTCGCCGCTTCGATGATCCGGGCATCGCGGCGGGATTCGCAGCGTTCGACCGCCTTGACCAGCCGTTCGGCCGCCAGATGGTGCTGGCGATGGGCGAGGGACGGGTCGTCGCTCCCCACTGCCATCGCCAGCACCCGCGCCGACCCGTTGGGTTCGACCACGACCATGGTCTCAGGCAGCTGGAACAGGAGGTCGGGGAAATGACCGCCCGGGCGAGGGGGCAGCGCCTCCAGCATGTCCACATGGTCGAAGCCGATGACCCCCATCAGGGTCAGCGCGAAAGGTTCGTCGCCGTCCTGCGGGCGAAACGTCGCAAGGACGCCGCGCAGCAGGTCGAGCGCGGTCGACGAGGCCGCGCGCACCGCCTCGTCCGGGTCGGTGCAAAGATCGAAGGTGAAGGTCGCGCCCGTTGCGGTGTCGCTGGCGACATGGCCGGACAGGCGTTCGGCCAAGGCCGCGAGGAGGAGCGCGCCGCCTTCGCTGATCGCATCCACCCGGGCGGCTTGTCCGGTCGCTTCGATCGTCAGCGCGGTGTCGACCAGGATCAGGCTGCGGCCGCCCATGCGCCGGAAGAAGGAGGGCGATTCGAGCGCGCCCGCCAGTTCGACCGGATCGAACTGGCCGGTCAGGCGCCGCGCGACGACCGCGACCTCACCCTTGCCGGCGTGGCTCACAGCGAGCGGCCTACCACCGGCAGCAGGGCTTCGAGCTGCTTTCCAAGCGCCAGCAACTGTTCGGGATAGAGCGATTGCGGGCCATCGCTCAGCGCCTTGGCGGGGTCGATATGGACCTCGATCATCAAGCCGTCGGCGCCCGCCGCCGCGCCCGCCAACGCCATCGGCGCAACCAGGTCGCGCTTACCCGTGCCGTGGCTGGGGTCGACGACGACCGGCAGGTGGCTCTTCTGTTTCAGCACCGGGACGGCGGCGAGGTCGAGCGTGTTGCGGGTCGCGGTTTCGAAGGTACGGATACCGCGTTCGCACAGGATCACCTGGTCGTTGCCGGCGGCTAGAATATACTCGGCTGCCAGCAGCAGGTCCTCGACCTTGGCCGACATGCCGCGCTTCAGCACGACCGGCTTGCCTGCCCGTCCGACCGCCTTCAGCAGCGCGAAATTCTGCATGTTGCGCGCCCCGACCTGCAGTGCATCGGCATGGCGCGCGACCAGTTCCACATCGCCGGTTTCGATCACTTCGGTGACCACCGGCAGGCCGACTTCGCGCCCGACTTCTTCGAGCAGGACAAGGCCATCGGGCCCATGCCCCTGAAAGCTGTAGGGGGAGGTGCGCGGCTTGTACGCCCCGGCGCGCAGCACCCTCGCGCCGGCGGCCTTGGCGGCCTTGGCGCTGGCCAGAAGTTGGGTTTCATTCTCGACCGCGCAGGGACCGGCGATGAGGCCGAAGCGGCCGCCGCCGAAACTGGCATCACCGATCTTCACGATGGTGTCGTGGGGGTGCATGTCGCGGCTGACCAGCTTGTAGGGCGACAGGATCGGCTTCACCGATTCCACCTGCGGATCGGCCTCGAGCTGCAGTTCCGCCAGCACCCGCTCGTCGCCTAGCGCGCCGAGCACAACCCGCTCGCTACCCGGCATGTGCAGCGGCGTCAGCCCCTTGTCGGCGATGCGGGCGAGCAGGGCGTCGACATGGTCCTTGCTGGCCTCGGGCTTCATCACGATGATCATTTTCTGAACTTTCGAAAGGGGTGGAAAAACAAAAAGGCCCGCTCGGATGGCGGGCCCTTGGGTCAGATTTGCCTGGTATCAGGAATCAGCCGCGCGCGCGCCATCGTTCGGGCGAGCGCCACCACCAACCCTGCGACGCGGTCGCATGGTTCGGGGTCAGGGCAAGGCGCTGAAGGTCACGCATGGCCTTTAGGGGACCAAAAGGGCGGGGGACTGTCAAGCGGGAAAATTTGGCTTGCCAACCGGACGGGTGGAACCTAGAGGCGTTCCATTGTTTTATCACGCTGTAACAAAATGACCGACGCACCCACACTTTCCGCGGCCCGAGCCGCCCTTGCCGACGAGCTGGCCGAGGCGCTCGTCCGGCTCAACGACAAGGCCGAAGCCCGCGCCCTGCTGGCCGACCTTTGCACCCCGGCAGAGATCCACACGCTCGCCGAACGCTGGCATGTCGCCAAGCTGCTCGATGCGGGCGAACTCACCTATCGCGAGATCCACGATGCCACGGGGGTCAGCACGACGACGATCGTCCGCGTGGCCCGCTTCCTGCGGCAGGAAGAAAATGGCGGATATCGCATCCTGCTCGACCGCATGGGAGCGGCGCGATGAGCCCTGACCGCAACCGCCTGCACATGGCGATCCAGAAGTCGGGGCGGCTCAGCGACCAGTCGCGCCAGCTGCTCAAGGACGCCGGCCTGCGGCTGGCGCAAGGCGGGAAGAACAACCTCAGCGCGCGCGCCGAGAATTTCCCGCTCGACCTGATGTTCGTGCGTGATGACGACATCCCCACCTTCGTGGCGGACGGGGTGTGCGAACTAGGCGTCGTCGGCCAGAATGTGCTCGAGGAATATACGCTCGGCCTCACCGAACCCCGGATCGAGGAGGTCGCGCGGCTCGGCTTCGGCAAGTGCAGCCTCAAGATCGCCGCACCCGACAGCCTTACCTACTTCAACCTGAAGATGCTCGCTGGCCAGCGCATCGCCACCAGCTACCCGCGCCTCCTTGCGCGCTTCCTCGACAACAATGGCATCGAGGCGGACATCGTCACCATGCGCGGCGCGGTCGAACTGGCGCCGCGACTGGGGATCGCCCGCTTCATCTGCGACCTCGTTTCGACCGGGGCGACGCTCGAAGCCAACGGGCTGGCGCCGGTTGCCGACGTGTTCGACAGCGAGGCGGTGCTCGTGCGCACGCTGAAGCCGGTCGACGGGCCGCACAGCGAAAAGGTCGCCGCCTTGCTGACCCGCATCGACGGCGTCATCGCGACCGCGGAAAGCAAATATATCGTCCTCAACGCGCCCGAAGAGGCGTTGCCGGCCATCACCGAAATCCTGCCGGGCGCCGAAGCGCCCACCGTCGTGCCGCTGATCGGCCGGCCCGGTCACGTCGCGGTCCAGGCGGTATGCCAGGAATCGGTGTTCTGGGAGACGCTGGAAAAGCTGAAGCGCGCCGGTGCGTCGGCGATCCTCGTCATGCCGATCGAAAAGATGATGATGTGATGCGGTACGATTGGTCCGACGACGATCGCCGCGCGGAGGCGCTGGCACGACCGCGTGGCCGCGACGATGGGGCCATGCTGGCTTCGGTACGTGACATCGTCAACGACGTCCGTGTCCGCGGCTGGGACGGCCTCGTCGATCAGGCGCGGCGGATCGACCGAGCCGAGCCGCGGCGGCTGGCGGTCGCCCCCTTTGCCGCATTGGCCCGCGACATGATGCCCGCCGCGACCCAGGCCGCCATCCGGCTCGCGGCCCGGCACATCGAGACGTTCCACCGCCAGACCATGCCGACCGATACCGAGGTCATCACCTACCCGGGCCTTAGCGTCGCCAAGGAATGGCGGCCGATCCGGCGCGCCGGCCTCTATGTGCCGGGCGGCAAGGCACCGCTTTTTTCCACCTTGCTGATGCTGGCGATCCCGGCGCGCGTGGCGGGGGTTGACGAACTGGTGGTGGTGACGCCGCCGCGGCCGGATTGCACGCTCGATCCCGCCATCGCGCTGGCGGCGGAGATTTGCGGGATAGAGCATATCTGGATCTTGGGCGGTGCGCAGGCGATCGCTGCCTTGGCGTTCGGCGCGGGCGACATTCCTGCCGTCGACCGCATCTGCGGGCCGGGCAACGCCTGGGTGGCGGCGGCCAAGGCACTGGTGTCCGCCATGCCCGGCGGCCCCGGGATCGACCTGCCTGCAGGGCCGAGCGAGTTGCTGGTGATCGCCGACGACAGCGCCGACCCCGCGACCGTCGCTGCCGACCTGCTCAGCCAAGCCGAGCATGATATGGAGGCGCAGGTGCTGCTGGTGTCGCCGTCGGCCGCGCTGATCGATACGGTCGATCGCGAAGTGACGGCGCAGTCCACGGCGATGGGCGGGAACCATGCGCCGACGCGGTTCATCCGCTGCCGCGACTTGGCAGAGGCGACCGAGATCGCCAATGCCTATGCGCCGGAACATCTGACGCTGGCGTGCGAGAACGCATCGGCGATGGTCCGTGACATCCGCAACGCCGGGGCGATCTTCGTCGGCCACAAAGCCGCGGAAAGCTTCGGGGATTACCTTGCCGGGTCGAGCCATGTTTTGCCGACCGACGGCGCTGCGCGGTTTACCGGCGGCGTGTCGACATTGACCTTCATGAAGGCGGTAACCGTGCAGCGGATCACCCCGCGCGCTGCCGCCGCGCTGGCCGCGCCGGCCGCCGCGCTCGCGCGGTTGGAGGGGCTGGAAGCCCATGCCCGCGCGGCCGAGGCGAGGGCGGAGGCATGAGTATCGTCCAACGCCTTGCGCGCCCTGCGATCCTTGCGCTGCCGCCGGTCGACATCGCCGGTGCACCCGTGCCCGGCACCGTCCGGCTCGACGCCAACGAAAATCCCTACCTGCCGCTGGTCCAGGGGCAGCCGGGGATCAATCGCTATCCCGATCCGCAACCCCTGTCGCTGCGTCGCCGGATGGCCGACCTTTATGGCGTGACCGCCGACCGGCTGTGGGTGACGCGTGGCAGCGATGACGCGATCGACCTGCTCATCCGCGCATTTTGCGAAGCGGGGCGGGACAGCATCGCCATCGTCGAGCCGACCTTTTCCGCCTATGCCCAGTTCGCACGGGTGCAGGGGGCGGACGTTGTGAGGGCGCGCCTCACCGACGACTTCCGCTTCGATGCCGATGCGGTGATCGCGGCGTGCCGGGACGCTAGGCCGAAGCTGCTGTTCCTGTGCACGCCCAACAACCCGACCGGCACGCCGGTCGATCCGGCCGACGTTCGCCGCATCGCGGGCGCACTGCCCGATACGCTGGTCATCGCCGACGAGGCCTATGGCGAATTTTCGGACCAGCCCAGCCTGGCTGCCGAAGCCGAGGGCAATGTGGCCGTGCTGCGCACCCTGTCCAAGGCCTATGGCCTCGCCGGCGCGCGCATCGGATGCCTCATCGGATCGCCCGAACTGGTCGACCTGGTATCGCGCGTGTCGCCGCCTTATCCGCTGCCCGGCCCGAGCATCGCCGCGGCCCTCGACGCGCTGGGCCCCGAACGGATGCCGATCCACCGCCAGCGGGTCGCCGATCTGTTGGCCGAGCGCGCGCGACTGGCCGGGGCGCTGCGCGGGGTCGATGAGATCCGGAGCGTTCGCGAGGGCGGCAATTTTCTTTTCCTTGAGGTGGCCGATCCGGAGGATTTGGCGCGACGGCTGGCTGCCGCCGCCGTCCGCGTCCGCTTCCGCCCCAACGCGGCGCCGGGCGGCGTCCGGATTACGGTCGGTACAGCGGAGGAAAATGCAGCCGTCCTCGGCGTGTTCGGTCTTGCCGCCGACCGGCCCGGCCGCCGAGCGTCCGTCGTTCGCGATACCAAGGAAACGCGGATCGCGCTTGCCATCGACCTCGACCGCGACGGGCCGCGGCAGATCGACAGCGGCGTTCCCTTCTTCGACCATATGCTCGACCAGGTCGCGGCGCATGGCGGGTTCGCGCTGACGCTGGCCTGCGACGGCGACACCGACATCGACCCACACCACAGCGTCGAAGATGTCGCGATCGCGTTGGGCACCGCGCTGAACCGGGCGCTTGGCGACAAGCGCGGCATCGGCCGCTTCGGCTTCGCCCTGCCGATGGACGAAACCGAAGCGCAGGTGCTTATCGACTTGTCGGGCCGACCCTTTGCCCGGTTCGACGGCAGCTTCGCGACCCCTGCCGTCGGCGACCTGCCGACGCAAATGGTGCCGCATATATTCCGTAGCATCGCCGACAGCCTTGGTGCGGCGATCCACGTTCGCGTGTCCGGCGAGAATGATCATCACAAGGTCGAAGCCTGCTTCAAGGCGTTCGGCCGCGCGCTTCGGCAAGGGCTGGCGATCGAAGGCAGGGGCGACGCGCTCCCATCGACCAAGGGCATGCTGTGACCGCGCTTGCCATCCTCGACCTTGGCTATGGCAATACGCGTTCGATCGCGCTGGCGTTCGAACGACTGGGAGCCGATCCCCGGCTGACCGACGACCCGGCCGTAGCTGCGGGGGCAGGGCGGCTGGTGCTGCCGGGTGTCGGAGCGGCAGGAACGGCGATGCAACGGCTGCGCGAGACCGGTCTCGACGAGACCCTGGCGACGCGAACCCGGCCGACGCTCGGCATCTGCCTAGGGATGCAATTGCTGTTTGAGCGCAGCGAGGAAGATGGCGGGATCGATCTGCTCGGCATTCTTCCGGGCGAGGTTCGCGCACTTGCGCCAAAGCCCGGCTTTCCCGTTCCGCACATGGGCTGGAGCCGGATCGAAGCCGCCACCGACGGTACCGGCGTCGATGCGGGCGACTATGTCTATTTCGCCCACGGCTATGTCTGCCCCGACGGGACGGCGACGTCGGCAACAAGCATGTATGGCGACGCGACGGTGCCGGCCGCGATCCGGCTGGGCCACCTCTGGGCCGCGCAGTTCCACCCTGAACGCTCGTCGTCGCCGGGCGCCAATTTCCTGAAAGCTTTCTTGCGCTCATGAAACTCCTTCCCGCCATCGACCTTATCGGCGGCCGCTGCGTGCGGCTCGAACAGGGCGACTTCGATCGTGAGACGACCTACGACGACGACCCCGCGGCCGCGCTTGCCGGGTTCGTCGAGGGCGGCGCGGAGGAAGCCCATCTCGTCGATCTGGACGGCGCGAAGGCGCGCGAGCCGCGCCAGCATGGCCTGTTCGTCGACCTCGCCATGGCCTCGCCGCTGAAGCTGCAGGTCGCGGGCGGCTTCCGCACCCATGCGCAGGTCGAACGGGTGCTGCTGAACGGCGTCAACCGCGTGGTCATCGGCAGTCTCGCGCTCGACGATCCCGCGCTGTTCAGCGCGATGCTGGCCGATTTCGGGCCCGACCGGCTGACACTCGCGCTCGACGTGCGGGTTGAAAACGGTGTCCCGATGGTCGCGACCCATGGCTGGCTGACGGGGTCCGGGCGTACGCTGGATGCGGTGCTGAAAGACTTTCCGCTGGTCCGCCACCTGCTGGTCACCGACATCGCCCGCGACGGCATGCTGTCAGGGCCCAACGCCCACCTGATGCAGGATATCGCCGAGCGCTTCCCGACCATCGAACTGCAGGCATCGGGCGGGGTCGGCGGTCTCGACGATCTCACCGTGCTGCGCGCGACCGGCGCGCGTCGGGCGATCGTCGGCAAGGCCATCTGGGAGCGACGGTTCAGTGTCGCCGAAGGGATAGCACATGCCCGCGGCTAGGATCATTCCCTGCCTGGACGTGGCCGACGGGCAGGTGGTGAAGGGTGTCCAGTTTCGCGACCATCGCGTCATCGGCGATATCGTCGAACACGCACTACGTTACCGCGACGAAGGGGCCGACGAGCTGGTCTTCTACGACATCACGGCCAGCGCCGACCGGCGCAGCGTCGATCCGGCCTGGGTCGAGCGCGTCGCGGCGGTGATCGACATTCCCTTCAGCGTCGCCGGCGGGATCGGCGATGTCGATACCGCCCGCACCATCCTGTCGGCCGGTGCCGACAAGGTCAGCGTCAACTCGCCCGCGCTCGACCGGCCCGACCTCCTCGCAGAACTCGCCGCCGCCTTCGGCCGCCAATGCGTCGTGCTGGGAATCGACAGCTTGGTCGGCGACGACGGGACGCTACAGGTCAAGCAATTTACCGGTCGCCCCGACGCAACCCGCGACAGCGGTCGCGACACGATCGGTTGGGCGCGGCAGGCCGTCACGCTGGGCGCAGGAGAAATCGTGCTGAACTGCATGGATCGCGACGGCGTGCGCCGCGGCTACGACCTCGACCAGCTCGGCGCCTTGGTCGCGGCGGTGGACGTACCGGTCATCATCTCGGGCGGCGCGGGCGAACCGCAGCACTTTGCCGACGCCTTCCGCGCTGGGGCGAGCGGCGCGCTCGCGGCGTCGGTCTTTCACGACCGCCGCATCGCGATCGCCGACCTCAAGGACTATCTCGCGAGCCAGGGACTGGAGGTTCGGCCATGATCGATCCCGACACGCTGGCTTGGGACAAGATGGGCGGCCTCATCCCCGTTATCGTTCAGGACCGCAGCGACGGCGCGGTGAGGATGGTTGGCTATGTGAACCGCGATGCGCTGGCGGCGACGATCGACAGCGGGTTCGTGACATTTTTCAGCCGATCCAAGCAGCGGCTCTGGACCAAGGGCGAAATCAGCGGCAACCGGCTGCGGCTGGTGGCGGCGCGCGCCGATTGCGACGGTGACGCACTATTGCTGACCGTTGATGCCGAAGGTCCGACCTGCCACTTGGGCACGCCCAGCTGTTTCGGCGATATCGAAGCGAATCCGCACTTCCTCGACGCTCTTGCTGACCGCGTGCGCGACCGGGCGTCGGCCGACCCAAGCGACAGCTATACTGCAAGGCTGCTGTCACAAGGGGTGAAACGCATTGCCCAGAAAGTCGGGGAAGAGGGCGTCGAAACCGCCCTCGCTGCCACGGCCGGCGACCGTGACGAGCTCATCAGCGAAGCTGCCGATCTCATCTATCATCTCACCGTTCTGCTGCAGGCAAAGGATATCGGCTGGGACTCGGTCGCGGCGGAACTTGAGCAGCGTAAGTAATGTCGTTTAGAGACCGTTATGTTGCGCCTTAATAACAGCTAATTACTTGATGTAAGTTGATAATTTTCGCAATTGTGGGTAAGTCCATTTTGCGACTCGCTTCATTGGCGAGGTATCGGGGATCATGACAGTTTTTCGATAGCGTGGCGTCGGCCGCGCCTCTTTTAGCTGTGCTATTCGATCTCCGCCTCCCGCCGTCTTGCGCAGTCCGCGACGCTGCTCGGGGAGGAGGCTGCCGCAAGATGCCGGCATGGAGCGTTCGCCTGTTTGGTGCGGAAGAATTGCGCTTCCACCAACACCCCATCCAGTCCTTGCCAGATATATGGTGGCCGATGTTCTCGGCATTGCTGGCGGCCCCGCGCGCCTCATTATCCCGCTCGCGGTTGGCTGGCGGCTTGTGGCCCGAGCGCGATGAAGGTGCGGCGCGACACTGCCTGTCCACGGCCCTGTGGCGGATCCGAAGCAAGCTGCCGCCGGACCAGGCGTTGATCGACGTCCACGACGAAACCATCAGCCTCAACCTCGCCCATTGCTGGATCGATGCGCCGGTGATGGTCCGACGGGCGCAGCGCATTACGATCGAACCCGCGTTGCTCGATGTCGCCAATGAGCGGGACCGGCTGGGTCGCGCGCTGGCGCTTTATCGCGGCAGTTTCATGCCCGAGCGCAACTATGAGTGGATCGCCCTAGAGCGCGAACGGATGCGGACCCTGTTCCTCGATGCCATGTATCAGCTTGCCGTGGCGGAACTGGCGGCTGGCCGCATCGACCGCGCCCGCAACAGTGCGCAGCGGCTGTGCGAGGTCGAACCCTTCCGCGAAGATGCGCAGCGGTTGCTGATGACGGCGCACGACCGGTCCGGCAGTCGCGGCATGGCACTGGCGCAATATCGCGACCTGCGCGAGCTGCTGAAGTGCGAATTGGGGATCGAACCGATGCCGGAGACAGTCCGGCTGGCGGAACGCATCGCGTCCGGTCGACCTGATATGTTCGACCCTGCGCCGGCAGCGCGGCCGGTGCCGAAGCGCCGACCCGATCGCGATCGCGCGCTCCTTCTCGCTGCGCGCGACCTGCTGTCGCAATCGCTCGCGCTGATCGACCAGACGATCGATCGCTAGAAAATTTTTTCATCGGTGATGGCACGGTGATGGCCGTGTGACGCTCCGGTGGCGGACGGCTGCCACTCCCCTCCGGTGCGCATGATCGTGCGACCGGAGGAGAGCGTGAATGTGGCTGCCACCGACAAGAAAGACAGGCCGGCCCGTCCAAGCCGGACCAGCACGATCATCATCCGCTGGCTGCGCGAAGACTGCGCCGATGCCGATCCCGACACGTCCCCGCTGCGCGGCACCGTCCTCGACCTCGCGGGTCATACGCTGGGCCATTTTGCCGGCCGCGATGCCCTGTTCGATCTCGTCGGATCGATCGTCGATCCGCCTGAACGCCATTCCCAACGCTCGGTCTGAAACCCGGAGGCTGTCATGAATTACCCGCTCCAGTCGGATCCCTACGCCCATCTTCGTCAGATCGTCGATCCGCGGTTCGCCATGCTCCCGGCGGCGCAGCTTCGCGCACAGATCGACGGCAGTTTCGGTGAAGGATCCGCCGACGCGATGGAGGCCGATTTCGAAAATATCTTCGGCAGCATCGGCCATGCGATCTCGTCGGCCGCGCGCGACGTCGGCCACTTCGCCCAGCGCAACGCGGGCGGCCTCGCCCAGATCGGCGGCGGCGTGATCCAGGGCGCTATGGCGGGTTCGGCCGCGGGCTTGCCAGGCATCATTGCGGGCGCGGCGCTAGGCGGTACCGGCGCGGGACTGCGAACCTATGGCAGCGGCGCGGCGCGCGACGTCGGCAATGCCCTCGGCACCGTCACCAACCTTGCCGGACAATTCTCGCCGCTCGGACGCGTCGGCGCGACGCTCGGCCCGGCAGTCGGGAATATCGGCGGCGCGTTCGCTACCGGCGGCGGCCGTGGCGGCGTCGCAGCGCTCGGCCAGGCACTGCCCGGCCTCGTGTCGGGCATCGCCGGCGGGATCGGCGGCGGCGGAATGGGCGGACGTCTCGGGTCGGGCCTGGGTGCGCTCGGCGGATTGATGGGTGGCGGTCAGCAAGGCCGTGCACCCGGCGGAATGGGCGGTGTCGCTTCCGGTCTGCTCGGCGCAGCTCCGCAAATCGCAGGCGCATTGTCCGGGCTGTTCGGCGGCAACAGCGCGGCCGGGCAACTCGCCAGCGCCATGAACCGACCCGAAATCCAGCAGGCGCTGGGGGCGATGCGGCTGGGCCCGATGGGTCGTCCGACCATCCCCGTCGGATCGGCCCAGACGCCTGTCCCGACCGGCCAGTTCGCCCAGCTGCTGAGCCAATTGATGGGCGTAGCGGCGCACGAATGGGCCGAAAGCGCGGGCGCCGAGGCGGAGGCTGCAGAAGTCAGCTTCATGACCGACAGTGCCGACAATTTCTTCGGCGATCCCGCCAACCCGGCGGACCGCGCCGCGCATCTGTGGGCGCTCCTCAATGCGGCCCAGAGCGAACGGTTCGCCGACGCGATAGAAGCGGTAGGCTGGGAGGCGCAGTACGATGGCGCAGTTAGCGACTTTTACGCCGCGTCCGAAGCGGACAGCTACGACGCCGACGCGCTTTACTGGGACAGCATCGACCAGGCCGAAGCCGATGCGCTGAACGAACAACTCGACAGCGACTATGCGCTGGAAGGCATGGAATATGCCTGAGCGCGATCTCGACGACGAGCCCGTGCTCGATCTCGGCCTCGACCCGCAGCCGGCCAAGGCAGCGATGTCGGCCAATACCATCCTCGACCTCGTCACCGGCGGCGGGTCACCCCAGTCGCTGCTTGGCGCGCTGTCGGGGCAGCTGGGCGGAGGACCCGAACTCGACATGCTGGTCAAGCTGATGAAGGACAATGGCGCCAACGAAGAGCAGATGCGCCAGCAGATCCGCGAGGAAATGGCGGCCCAGCATCGTGAGATCGTCGACGAACTCGGCGACCTGTCGGAGCGGCTGCTCGAAGAGAATCGCGCGCATTGCCGCCGCCTGGAACGGCTCGCGGCGGCGCTGGGGGCCTGTCCGAACTGCTTCGGCGAGGACCTTCTCTGTGACCAATGCGACGGTCGCGGCCGACCCGGCTCGGACCTGCCCGACCCCGCAGAATTCAATCAGTTCGTCAGCCCCGCGCTCGACCGGGTGAAAGCGGAAATCTTCCGCCCGACCCGCGGCAGGCCGGTGCCTCGAACCCGCTCGGCCGGGATCGCCGAGACTTTTCGTTCAAGCATTGCAGGAGTGAGACCATGAGCATCTATGACGTAGACGTCGGCGAACTGGAAAGCGTCGACAGCTTCCTGTTCCGCGACGGTGAATCGAGCGATTACGACAGTGCCGACGCGTGGGAACGCAATCGTCCGCGCCCGCGCCCGGTACCGACGGCCCAAGGGCGGCCGCTGTCGCCGTCGCGGCCCGGTGGGGGCGGTGCGACCGGCAATTATGTGACCCAGGCCCAGCTCGACGCCGCGCTGGCGCGGGCGCGCAGCGAAATCAGCGCCAATGCCAAGGCGATCAAGACCGTCGACGGCCGCGTCCGCACCTCCATCGCCGACATGCAGCGGCTGCAGTCGATCACCCGCAAGGACATGGACAAGCTGCAGGGCGACCTTCGCACCACGCAGACGCTGTCGGCGCTGGTGCCGATGCTGACCGCCAACGCCAGTCCGAAGGTGCAGAAGCTGGCGCCGCTGGTCCACCTGCTTCCGTCCGGGACGCTCGGCGGGACGGGATCCTCCTCCGGCGGCAGCAGCACCAACTCGCTTCTCGGCGGCAGCAACAACAACCTGATCGCGATCGCCGCGATCGCCTTCGCTGCCAAGGCCTTCGACTAGGCCAGGCGCCGATCATGACGTCCTCCAACGGGGAGACTTACGATGTCCACCAATCCCAATGACTTGTTGCGCGACCCCGCGGTGAGGGCACTGATTGCCACCGCGATGGTCAGCGACGCACGTGACGATCTGCGCGTGCCCTGCGTCGTGGCCGCATGGGCGCTCGAAGGTCCGCTGTCGATCGTGCCCGCGGCAGTGGCTTCGGCGCAGCCGGACGATCGGCCGACGTTCGTGGGGAAAGAGCGGTCGACGCTCGCCGACCGGCAGCGCCGGGACCGTGAAGACTTCGAGCAGATGCAGGCCGACGAGCGCGAGGCCGAGCGGATGGCCGAAGGAAAGTTGCGCGCGCAGGACCGCCTCAATCGCTGTGCCGAGGCCTTCCTCGACGCGGTCAAGCAGTTCGAGCCAGCCGAAGAAGAGGAGGACCGCGACCTCAAGGCCAATCTGACGGCGATCGCCGCCTGGCTGCGGGAACAGGGTTCGTCCAGCGCGAAGGAGGCGGCAACGGCGGCGGCCGATGCCGCGGCGGCGGTGCCCGACACACCGACCCAATCGAGCCAGGCCAGTCAATCCGTCGAGCAGACCGGCGCAGCGGCGGTGAAGCCGTCCACCAAGAAGCCGACATAATGGGGGCGGGCCGTGGAAAGCGCTCTGGTCGAACTGTTCCATGAAGGCGCACCGGATGATGTCGTACCGGTCATCATCCGGCTGCACCCGGGACAGCAGATGCCGGCGGCGGTTCGCGCCGTCGCCAGCTTCGGCCTGATCCACACGGCCCGCATCCTGCGCAGCGACATTTTCGCGGTCCGCGACCTCGTCGCCAGCATGAAAAAGCCGCAGGATTATACGGCCGCCACGGCGGGCGATGAGGAAGAAGTCGGGTTCGACGACCTGACGGTGCTGACGTCCGACCACCGCCGATCGCCCGACATGCCGACCGGGCGCGGGGTGGTGCTCTGCCATCTCGACTGGGGCCTGGACTTCACCCACCCTGCCTTTCGCAACTCGGACGGCAGCACCCGCCTCGTCGCCTTGTGGGACCAGGCGGGTCGATACGATCCGGCGCGGCCCAACATTTACGGCTTCGGGCGGATCCACAGCCGCGCCGACATCAACGCGGCGCTGGCGACGCCCGATCCGTTTCGCGCGCTCGGCTATCGCTGGTGGAGTTCGGACAGCGGTCGCGGCAGCCACGGCACCCACACGCTCGGCATCGCCGGCGGCTCGGCGCTGCCCGACATCCCGGCAGGCTACGCGCCCGGCGCCGACCTGTTGTTCGTCGACCTGTCGACCCGCACCCCGGCCGGCCCGCAGCCGCTGGGCAACTCCACCGACCTGCTGGAAGGCATCGATTTCGCCGACCGGTGTGCCGGCGATCGCTGCCTCGTGGTCAATGCCAGCCTGGGCCGCCAGGCCGGCCAGCATGACGGGCTGACGCTGACCGAACAGGCGCTGGACTATTTCCTCACCCGCCGCACAGGCCGGGCGATGACGATGAGTTGCGGCAACTACCGCAACAAGCATGCCCACACCCACCTGCTCATGACGCCGGGCGAACGGCGCAGCCTCACCCTCCAGCTGGCAGCAGGGCAGCGCAAGGCGGAACTCGACATCTGGTATTCGCGCAATGACCGGTTGCGGATCGGCTGCACGGGGCCTGACGGGCTGGCGACGACACCGCTTGACCCGGGCGGAACGTCCGACCTCACCAATGGCCATCGAATCGTTGGCCGGCTGTACCATCGCGGCGACGACCCCAACAACGGCGACCGGCAAGTGTCGCTGTTCCTTCATGGCGATGCGCCCGCCGGAGCCTACACCATGACGTTCGAAGCGCTGTCGATCGGCGATGGCCGGGTCCACGCCTGGGTAGAACGCGATCCCGCGGGGGCCGCGCGGCTGCGCTTTTCCGATTCCGACGACGACCCCCGCAGCACGGTCGGCACGATCTGCAACGGGTTCGCGACGATTGCGGTTGCGGCCTATGACGCGCACCAGCCGGACCGGCCTCCCGGGCCTTTTTCCAGCCAGAGCCCGACGCGCGACGGGCGCACGTCGACGCCGCGCGTGGCGGCACCCGGCGTCAAGGTGCTCGGCCCCCGATCGACACCGCACAGCGGCGGCGCAGCGCCTTCGGCGACACGCATGTCGGGAACCAGCATGGCCGCACCGGCCGTCGCCGGGACCATCGCCATGCTGTTCGATTGCGCGGGCCGACCGCTCAGCATCGATGATGTCAGTGCGCTGGTGGTCGAGACCGCCGATCCGGTCGCGGAATCCGACCGCGAACGGCTCGGCGCCGGATATCTCAATCCCGCGGCCGCCATCGCCGCCTGCCGGTCGCTGCCGGTCCGCGCGGCCCTTCCCATCCCGCGGCAGCCGCCGCTCAGTCCCCGCCCGCAATTCCGGGTGCCCCACATGCAGGAGGCCATCATGTCCAGCCAGGAAGAATTCGAGCAGACCGGCGAAGGCCATGTTTGCGACAGCGACAGCGAACTGGAGATGGCCGACGACGAACAATTCGCCACCGACGAAGAATTTTTCGCGACCATGGAGGGAGACGAAGCCGAACTCGACGAAGCGGAATCGCTCGCCGAAGGCAGTGACGCGTTAGGCGACGGCTACCGCCGACGGGGCGGGTGGGGCGGCGGCCTGCCGTTCCAGTTCCAGATCCCCATCGGCGGATCGGGCGGCCTGGGCATCGGCGTCCCCATCGGCGGGCGCAACAGCCCCTTCTCGATCGGCATACCGCTCGGCGGAACCACCCCGCCCGCGCCGGCGGCAGGGCCCACCACGATCGTCAACCCCGGCCAGGTGGTCGTCCAGCCCGGCGCACCGGGAACCGTCGTGACCATGCCGACGCCTCTCGACCAGCCGATCGTGACCGCGCTCGACCTGCCGCAGGACCCCGTGTCGACCGCCACCGAACTGGCCGTCGCCGAGGCCGAGCTGGGCGAGGATGCGGATTTCGACACCGATGCAGAACAAGCCGATGCCGAAGCCGACGCGGCAATGCTGGAAGAGGCCGGGCGGATCGCGGCGCTGCAGCAGGAATGGGCACTCGACGACTATCGCGAGGTCGACGCGCGCTACGAGGCCGAACAGCTGATCCAGGCGGCGGAAAGCCTGGAGGCCGTGCCCGAAGGCAGCGATGCGCTCTGCCGCATGCTGGGCGAGCGTGTCGGCACCGGCAATGCCGAGAGCGAGGGCGAAGCGTCGACCTCGCTTTACGAGCTCTTCTCGCGCGTTCGGCACGGCGAGGAATCCGGCCTGCGCCTGCTCGGCCGGGCGGCGCGGATCATCCTGTCGCCGGGCGCGGCGCTCGACGAACGTCGCCCGCGGCGCGGCGACATCATGCTGCGCATGTTCCCGGGGCAACGCTTCGTCCAGCTATCGGTGGTGGCTAGCCCCGAACTGATCAGTCTCGACCGACTCGGCCAGCGTGGCTTGCAGCCTGAAGGCCGGGGCGACCCGCTACCGGGACGCTACGTCCAGGTGGTCGAGGCGTGGCCGATGCGGCGGACCCAGGACGAAGGATTTGCCCGGCGGCTGACCAATGCCGCTGACATCGTGTCGCTCGACACGATGATCCTGCGGCTGATGCCGGAAGGCTATGTCGGCGGGGACAGCGACGGCGAAGACGACCCGGCCCACCCCCGCCTCGCGCCCGGAGCGCACGGGCCCGACGTCGTCGCGCTGCAACGGCGACTGAACGAACTTCACCAGCGGCGCGAAGCGGCCGGCATGCCCGGCCTTGCCAACATGCCGCTGGCCGAGGACGGCCAATATGGCCCGCGGCTGCAGGCGGCGGTCCAGTCGATGCAGCGGCTTGCGCCGCCGGCAATGGTGCCAAGCCCGAGCGGGATCATGGACGAAGGAAGCTGGCGCGCGCTGGCCTTCCTGGAGGCCGCCCAGTCGATCGCCAGCGTTGCGGGACAGGTCCGCAGCCAGGCAAGGAATGTGGCTCGTGCGGTCGGCATCCCGACCGGGACCAGCGCCGGACAGGAAACGGTCGAACATGTGCCGCTGCTGGCATCGCACCGGGGAACGTCGCCCGACCTGCTGTTGCGCTGGAACGACATGCCGGCGGGCACCAGCCGGGTCGACGTGGTGGTGCACCTCCATGGCTTTTCGGGTCATGGCGCGGCGATGCGGATCGACCGCGACAAGTTGCCGATCAGCGGACTCGATTTCTTCGATCCCGATCACCCTGGCTCTACCGGGCGCACGGCGCCGACGCTCTGCATCATGCCGCGCGGCAATTATTACGGCGGGCGAACCCACATGGGCTATGATTTTCCCGCGCTGTTCGCGAGCGGGGCGTTCAATGCGCTGATCCGCTTCGCGCTCGAACGGTTCGCGGCGTCCGCAGGTATCGCCAATGCACAGCCGGGGCGGGTGATCCTGACCGGGCATTCGGGCGGCGGCGCGGCGATCATGCGGCTGCTGGCCGAGAATGACCCGGACGAGATTTACTGCTTCGACGCGCTCTACAACAATCCCGCGCCGCTGATCCGCTGGGCGCAGGATCGGCTGTCGTCCGGGCGGGGCGCGACGTCGGCGTTGCGCATCATGTTCCGCGAAGGCGAAGGCACCGCGCGAAACAGTCACGCGGTGGCGGCGGCGATTGCGCCGGCGCTGGCCGGACACCCCGATCTCGCGGCGCGTTTCCGTGCTGAGCCGGTGCCGGTCCAGCACAACGACATTCCGCGCCGGTTCGGCTGGCGATTGTTGGCCGATGCTACCGCCGATCTCGGCCTCGGCCAGCCTCGCGCGCCGCGCCGCCAGACGCCGCATGACGCGGCCGACGGCGGGTTCGAATTTGACATGGATACGGACGGCCCCTCGGAAGGCCTGGCCCAGGCCGAGGTCGACCGGCTGGCGCGCTGCACCTTCAGCGACAGCGCGGGTCTGGAGCGATTTTTCACACAGGCCGGCGGCTTTGCCGACTGGTTCAACCGCACCTTGTCCGGCCATGGACCGTTCGTGCGGCCGGGCCGGGGCGGCGTCCTGCGCGTGCCGACCGGGGACGAGGCGAGGGAGCGCTTCCGCCGCTTCTGGGACCGGCTCGACCTCGCCTATCGCCAGCCGTCGATCAGCCTGCTCGAGTTCGCATCCCTGATGGCGATCGTGCTGAACGAGACCGACGGTAACTTCGCCGGCCGCACCGAATCCAGCGGGCGCGGTGGCGGGGGGCGAACCGATTCACGCGGCCATCATCGCGGACTGGCCTATTTCTTCGATCGCATCGAACTGCGTCCGGGCCACTTCAAGGCCAGCTACAATCGGCTGAGCGGCGGGCGCACCGCGGGGTCGTTGTTCAACGATCCGGTCTACATCCGCGCCCATGGCTCGCTCGGCGGCGCAGATCGCTTCGCGCATCACGGCGACGACGACAACGGCGTGTGGAACGGCGACCAATATCCGGCCGACCATGTGCCGACCGACGAGCATGTTGCCGACACCGCCTTCATCCGCGAAGCCGACTTCTACAAGTTCCGCGGCCGCGGGATCATCCAGACGACCGGCAGGCCGGCCTATCTGCGGCTGGTCCAGACGGTGAAGACCTACCGTGGCAGCAATCCCGTGCTGACGGCGCTGGCGTCGGCGTGGGCCGCTATGTCCGATCAGGACGCCTGCACCGCCAGCACCAATGCCCAGTGGGAACAGTTGTTCGCGCTGCCCGAAACGCTGGGCATGGCTTTTGCCCTCCATTCCCCCGGCTACCGCATCATGAGCCGGCAGGCCGACATCCTCAATGCCGTCCCAGCGCCCGGCCATCGCGGGCAGGCCGGTTCGATCTTCCTCATGGGGCGGCGGATCAGCGGTAGCGCCGACTATGGCGCACACCTCTATCGCGACCGGGTAGTCGGCCTGCTCCGCGGGATGCTGCAGCTACCGCTCGACGCGTCGGCAAGCGCCGCGCCGCCGACGGTTCCTGCCCGGCCCTCGTCTCAGGAAAGGCCGAGGCAGGAAACCGATCCGCAGCCCGCAACGAGTGCTGCGCGACCGGGACATCGCCTCGCCAGCGTCAGGCCGCAAGGACGTGCGACACCGCCCGACGAAGCGACAGCACGCAGCCAATGGGATGCCCATCCGCGGGTCCATCACCATTTCCACAACCAGTTCGACACCTATTTCGACATGGCGCCGAAATTCGCCGCGCGCGGGGTGGCGGATGCCGCGGCCTACCTCGCCGACAATATGACAGAACTGAATTTCATGGGGCATCGGACGCCGGGCCACCGTGGCTTCGTCGCGCCGCTTGCCGAGGCGGAGGCGATGCTGCGCGGACATCAGGTGACGCCGCCCGTGACCTCCTTCTGGTCATTGAACGTGCGCACCATGCGCGACAACGCCTCGCTCAGCCTGCATTCGTTGGGCTTGGCGTTCGACATCAACCCTCGCACCAACCCGCACATCCAAAGGGCGTGGCACGACGAATTCGCCGTCATCCATGCGGTGACCGGCGTCGACCTGTTGCGCACCCGCGATCCGGCGCGACTGCGCGCGGCAAGCGACCAGTTCAGCCGCGACTTCAACAGCCAGTGGGTAGCGACGCAGACCGATCCCGCGATCGTCCGCGCCCTGCGCAACCGTCGCACGCTCGAACGGCTGCAGGGCTGGGCCACCACCGGCCTGTGCACGCTCGACCTTGCCCTGATCGAAGCCTTCCTCGCGGTCGGGCTTCGGTGGGGCGGTCAGTGGAACCAGTCGAAAGACTTCATGCACTTCGAACTGCCTTGATCGCCCATCCGAGGAGGAACAACCATGGCCATGATTAGCGAAATCCTCCGCCCCTATCTGACGCCGCTGGCGCAGACGGGCCAAGGCGGCGATGCGGCGGCGAACATTCGCTGGCTGCAGAGCGCGCTCAACCGGGTCAGCAATGCCGGGTTGACCGTCGACGGCGTCGCCGGACCGCGCACGCGTGCCGCGGTACAGGCCTTTCAGCGCGAACAGGGGCTGACCCCCGACGGTGTTGCCGGTCCTTTGACGATGGCGGCATTACGCAGGGCCTTGGAAGGACAGCCGCAGGACCGTCCGCCGTCGCTGCCGGACGGTGGCCCACCGGCCTGCCGCGGCCTGCCGAAGCGTCAGGAACTGGACGGCTTCGCTTTCGGCCAGGCGCGCCTTGAACCGCAGCACCTGCCGGTGATCGACCAGATTGCGGCCTGCCTGGTCGCAAGCCTTGCGAGCTCGACCCCGGTAACCCGGCTGACCGTGATCGGTCATACCGATCCGGTCGGCGACGACCAGGCCAACGACGCGCTGGGCCTGCGCCGGGCGACGGCGGTCGCCGACGCGATCAGGGCGCGCATGACGCAATGGGGCGCACCCGCGACGGCCGTCGCGTTCGAGGTTTCAAGTCGGGGCGAGCGTGAGCAGGTGCCGGGCGATCCCGCGCACAACCGCCGGGTCGAGGTCGTCGCCCCGTTTGCTTATCCGCAAGTCCAGCCGATCCCGCCAATTCCACCGATCTGGCCGATCCCGCCGATCCCGCCGGTTCCGCCGTTCCGATCGCTGCTCGATCCGCCGCGCTGGGGGCCGCTGCTGGCCCGCGCCTTCGACGCCAGTACCGTCATCCGCACCGGCAATGCCGTTCGCCACCTGGTCGACGCGGAAAATCCGGCGCACGCCGCGCTGGCCGGCTACGACGCGATGGTCGCCGCGATCCGATCGGCAAGCGGGGGCGACGCGTTCATCTACCTCTTGGGTTGGATCTGCATCGACGACTTCGACATGATCACCTGCGACCCGACCAGCAAGCTGGCGGTCCTGCTGTCCGACGCCGCGCGCCGCGGCGTGCAGGTGCGGGCTATCTTCTGGGACCCGGCGGTGCACATGCGCACGCACATCGCGCAGAACAATGCCTCGGCCCGCCGCATCCGATCGCTTCCTGGCGGCGCGGCGATTATCGACGGCGAGCACCTCAGCCTTGGCACCCACCACCAGAAATTGCTGGTAGTCGGCGGGGGCGAGGGCGGCCTCGTCGGCTTCACCGGCGGGCTGGACGTCAACAGCGACCGTATCCTGCCGTCGACCATCGTCTGTTCGGCCACGGGCGGGCGGCCGCCGGTCATGGACATGCTCGACGCCGATCCGGAAAGCATGAGCGGCGGGGGCGGCAATCCGCTGCACGACGTCCACTGCCGGGTCGAAGGCCCGGGCGCGTTCGACCTGCTGCACACCTTCATCCGCCGCTGGGACCATCATCCCGACAGCCGCGCGATCGAAGCCCGCATGCCGCTGCGCGGGCGTAGCCAAGGCGTGCCTGCAGCCATTGCCGAACCGATCCCGCCAACCAAGAGCTCGACGGGAAAAAGCTGTTCGGTTGCGGTCGGGCGGACCTTCAACCCGCGGCGCGGGTCGGGGATGCCGTGCGAGCGCAATATCCAGCGCGGGCTGATCGCCGCGATCGATCATGCGCAGCGCTTCATCTATATGGAGGACCAATATCTCATCAATCCGGACGCGGCCCGCCACCTCAGGGCGGCGCTGGCGCGGATCGACCATTTGACGATCGTGCTGTCGGCCAGCGACATCAACAGCGATACGCCCTGCATCTGGACCTATCGACGCGATTTCGTCGATGAGCTGACGTCGGGCCTGTCGCCGGCGCAGGCGGCCAAGGTGAGGTTGTTCCAGCTGGTCAGCCCGCCGGTTCCCGCTGCCCCGCCGCCTTGTTCGACCAGCGGCCGTAGCTTCACGCCGACCTTCGGGCGGCACACCTACGTCCATGCCAAATGCTGGGTGTTCGACGACGAACTGGCGGTTATCGGGTCGGCCAACTGCAATCGGCGCGGCTGGCAGCATGACAGCGAAATCGACGCCTTCATCTTCGACGACAGCGCACCGCGCCGCCGGGGTGAACTCACCTTCGCGCAGAAGATGCGGATGGACTTGTGGTCCGAACATCTCGACCGCCCCGCCAGCACATTCGAAGACGGCGTCGCCAGCGCGTCGGCCTGGCTGTCGCCGGGCACCAGCGCGCGCGTCCTTCGCTATTGCCCCAACGACGGAAGCGACATCGGCGAATTCAAGTGCGGGCTCATCCGCGACCG
Source organism: Sphingomonas jaspsi DSM 18422 (assembly GCF_000585415.1). Lineage (NCBI taxonomy): Bacteria > Pseudomonadati > Pseudomonadota > Alphaproteobacteria > Sphingomonadales > Sphingomonadaceae > Sphingomonas > Sphingomonas jaspsi. The sequence continues at coordinate 1,055,173 of NZ_KK073876.1, forward strand.
CGTCGTCGACCCGCCCGCTGCCTGCGGCTGATCCGACTCAGGCCGCGCCGTTCGTGGGGCGATTGGCGAGCAGGTGATCGACCACGGAAGGATCGGCCAGCGTCGACGTGTCGCCGAGACTGGCGGTGTCGTTCTCCGCGATCTTGCGCAGGATGCGCCGCATGATCTTGCCGCTGCGCGTCTTGGGCAGGCCCGGGGCGAACTGGATGACGTCTGGTGACGCGATCGGGCCGATTTCCTTGCGCACCCATTGCACCAGTTCGCGCCGCAGCGCGTCGTCGCCGTCGAGGCCGGCGTTCAGCGTGACATAGGCGTAGATGCCCTGGCCCTTGATGTCGTGCGGCATGCCGACGACCGCGGCCTCGGCCACATCCTTGTGCGCCACCAGCGCGCTTTCGATCTCGGCGGTGCCCATGCGGTGACCGCTGACGTTGATGACGTCGTCGATGCGCCCCGTGATCCAGTAATAGCCGTCCTCGTCCCGGCGGCATCCGTCGCCCGTGAAATAATAGCCGGGGAAGGTCGAGAAATAGGTCTGGAAGAAGCGTTCGTGGTCGCCGTAGACCGTGCGCATCTGGCCCGGCCAGCTGTCGGCGATGACCAGGCAGCCGTCGGCCGCGCCGTCCAGCACCTCCCCCTCACCGGTGAGCAGCATCGGCCTGACGCCGAACATCGGCAGCGTCGCGCTGCCCGGCTTGGTGGCGATCGCGCCGGGCAGGGGGGAGATCATCACCCCGCCGGTTTCGGTCTGCCACCAGGTGTCGACGATCGGGCAGCGCTCTTCCCCGACGACGCGGTGATACCATTCCCACGCTTCGGGATTGATCGGCTCGCCCACGGTGCCCAGCAGCTTGAGCGACGTGCGACTGCTGCGCGTCACATAATCGTCGCCTTCTCGCATCAGCGCGCGCAGGGCCGTCGGCGCAGTGTAGAAAATCTCGACCTGGTGCTTGTCGATCACCTGCCAGAAGCGCGAGGCGTCGGGGTAGTTGGGCACGCCTTCGAACATCAAGGTCGTCGCGCCATTCGCGAGCGGCCCGTAGACGATATAGCTGTGCCCCGTAACCCAACCGACGTCGGCGGTGCACCAGTAGACCGGGGCGCTGCCGTCCGCCTTTCGCCGGTAATCGAACACATATTCGTGGGTCATGCTGGCCCAGACGGCATAGCCGCCGGTGGTATGCAGCACCCCCTTGGGCTTGCCGGTCGATCCCGAGGTGTAGAGGATGAACAGCGGGTCCTCCGCGTTCATTTCCTCGGCCGGGCAATCGTCGGAAACGGCGGCGATCGCGTCCGACCAGCGCACGTCGCGACCCGCCGTCATCGGCACGTCGCTGCCCGTCCGTTCGAGCATGATCACCCGCGAAACCGACGTGCAGTGGTGAAGCGCGGCGTCGACATTGGCCTTCAATGGAACCGCCTTGCCGCCGCGCAGCCCCTCGTCGGCGGTGACCACGATGGTGGAATCGCAGTCGACGATCCGCCCAGCGAGGGCTTCGGGCGAAAAGCCGCCGAATACCACCGAATGGATCGCGCCGATGCGGGCGCAGGCGAGCATGGCCACCGCCGCTTCCGGCACCATCGGCAGGTAAAGGGTGATACGGTCGCCCTTCTTCGCACCCGCGGCCTTCAAGGCATTGGCGAAGCGGCAGACGTCGCGGTGCAATTCGCGATAACTGATCCGCCGGACTTCGTCCGCTGGATCGTCAGGTTCCCAGATGATGGCGGTGGCGTCGCCCCACTCGGCAAGGTGACGGTCGAGGCAATTGGCGCTGAGGTTGAGCGTTCCGTCGCCGAACCAGCGGATGCCGAAATCAGCCTCGTCGAAACTCGTCTGCTTGACCGTCGTGAAGGGGCGGATCCAGTCGATCCGCCGCGCTTCGTCGCGCCAGAAGGAGTCGGGATCGCCGATCGAGCGCGCATACATGTCGGCGTAGCGGTCGGCATTGATCAGCGCCTCTTCAGACCAGCGCTGCGGAACCGGATAAACCGCGGCCATCACCCTCTCCTCATGCTTTTCGAGGACATAGACTAGCGCTTGCGCGCCGCGTGCAAAGCGCAGAGTTGGTCGTGACGAAAAAGGAGGAAGTGGCGCACCCGACAGGATTCGAACCTGTGGCCTCTGCCTTCGGAGGGCAGCGCTCTATCCAGCTGAGCTACGGGTGCGTGGAGGCCCGCTTAGCCGCAGCAGGCGCAGCCCGCAAGCGGCGGATTACCAGCGCACCAGCGGCGGCAGGATCAGGCGGCCGATCAGCCCGCCCACGATAACCTCGCTGACATGCCAGATGCCCAGATGGGTAATGGCGTCGACCGGGCATTCCAGCGAATTGGCGATCGCGCCGACGGCGCCGGCGGCGAGACCCGCGAACCATGCCGATCGTTCGACCGCGACCGGGGCGCCATTACGCAGCCACAGGCCGAGCATCACCAGCGTCCCGCTACCGGCGACCAAACCGGTGGTCAGGCAACGAACGCCCTGATGCGGTTCCAGCCCGGAAATCAGCGCCGGATTGGCGGCAAGCGCGATGATCGCGGCAAGCGGCAGCAACAACATCGTAGCGAGTGCCCAGGGCGCCCCGCTCTGCATCGCCCCGACCTGCGGGCGGGCCATCCGGACCGCGCTGGTCCCGGCGGCGATGGCGAGGATGGCAAACAGGCCGAGCGATACCGCCAGCATCGGCTGCGGCGACATGGCGGCGACATCGGTGCGCAGGCCCTTGGCCCATTCGACCGACACGATGGTCGCAGCCGCGACCGCAGCCAGCATCGCTCGGCCGGTGCCCGTGCGCATCGGCTTCACGGCGACGGCATCGGCCGCCAGCTGGTCGATCAGGTCGTCGAACTCACGCATCATTCGCTCTCCACCAGCGCGGCCAGCCTCTTAAGGCCGCGATGGACATTCACTTTGACGAGGCTTTCCGACTGGCCGGTGATGCGCGCCGCCTCGGCCACGCTGCGCCCTTCGATGCGGGTCAGCGTGATGGCGTGCGCCTGCCCGGCCGGCAGGTGCCCGAGCAGGCTGTCGAGGCTGAGCCGCGACAACACCGCATCTTCTTCATGATCGACCGCCGCATCGGCTTCGCCCAGCTCGTCGGTCGCGGTCAGCTTTCTTAGCGCGTCGATCCAGCGGTAGCGGGCAATCGCCGCTAGCCACGGATAGAAGGGCCGCGCCGGATCGTAGCTGGCGCGCTTCGAATGCAGCGACAGCAGCGTGTCCTGCACCAGATCGTCGACCTGGTGCGGGGCAATCCGCCGCGCATAATAGCGCCCCAGCCACTGGCTGCAGCTGCCCAGCAGGGCGCGATAGGCGGCCTTGTCGCCCCCTTGCGCCAACCCCATCAGGTGGCGCGCATCGTCGTCCCGCAAGATCATGATCCGCTTATACGCGGAAGCCTGGTCCGCGGTTACAGCCTTATCGTTCGACGCAGAGCGCGATGCCCATGCCGCCGCCGATGCACAGGGTGGCGAGACCCTTCCTGGCGTCGCGGCGGCCCATTTCGTGGAGAAGGGTCGTCAGCACGCGCGCGCCGCTGGCGCCGATCGGGTGGCCGATGGCGATGGCGCCGCCGTTGACGTTGACCTTGTCCGCGTCCCAGCCCAGCTCCTTGCCGACGCTCAGCGCCTGGGCGGCGAAGGCTTCATTGGCTTCGATGAGGTCGAGGTCGGCGACGCTCCAGCCTGCTTTTTCGAGCGCGCGGCGGGTCGCAGGGACCGGGCCGATGCCCATGATCGACGGGTCGACGCCCGCTGAAGCCCAGCTGGCGACACGGGCGAGGACCGGCGCGCCGCGACGGGCGGCTTCGTCAGCGGACATCAGCACCAGCGCAGCCGCGCCGTCGTTGAGGCCGCTGGCATTGGCGGCGGTGACGCTGCCGTCCTTCTTGAAGGCCGGGCGCAGGCCAGCGACGCCGTCGATGGTCGCACCGGCGCGGATATATTCGTCGGCGTCGACGATGGTGTCGCCCTTGCGGCCCTTGATCGTGACCGGGGCAATTTCGTCGACGAACTTGCCGGCGGCGCGGGCGGCCTCGGCAAGGTTCTGGCTACGCACGGCAAAGGCGTCCTGTTCCTCACGGCCGATCTGATATTGCTCGGCCAGGTTTTCGGCGGTGATGCCCATGTGATAGCCGTTGAAGACGTCGGTCAGGCCGTCCTTGATCATCGTGTCGATCAGGCTGACGTCGCCCATCTTCGCGCCCTGGCGCAGCGCCTGGGCATGCATCGCCATCGACATATTTTCCTGGCCGCCCGCCACAACGATCGCGCTGTCGCCAAGCGCAATCGCCTGGGCCGCAAGCGCAACGGCGCGCAGGCCGGATCCGCACACCTGGTTGACGCCCCAAGCGGGCACTTCCTTCGGCACGCCCGCCGCCATCGACGCCTGCCGCGCCGGGTTCTGGCCATGACCGGCGGTTAGCACCTGGCCGAGGATCACCTCGCTGACGTCCGCCGCGTCGACTCCGGCGCTGGTCAGCGCGGCTTCGATCGCGACGCGGCCCAGCTCGTGCGCCGGGGTGCCGGCGAAGCTGCCGAGGAAGCTGCCAACGGGCGTGCGGCGCGCGGCGGTGATGACGACGTCGGTCATGGCGAAAGGACTCCAAGGGTTGATCGGTTGGCCCTGTCCTAGCACCGCCTTCGCAGGTGCGGAACAGCCATGATGTTGCGGTGCAAGAGGGACGGGTCTAGGCTGCCGCATATTTTTCGGGAGTGCAGCATGGCCAAGGCGACGGACAAGGTAACGATCAAGAAATACGCCAACCGCCGACTCTACGATACCGAAAGCAGCAGCTACATCACGCTCGACCGACTGGCGCAGATGATCCGCGAAGGGCGCGATTTCGAAGTTGTCGATGCCAAGACCGGCGAAGACATCACCCACACCGTGCTGACCCAGATCATCGTCGACGAAGAAGCGCGCGGGTCGACCATGTTGCCGGTCAATTTCCTGCGCCAGCTGATCGGCCTTTACGGCGGCAACATGCAGTCGGCCGTCCCGCAATATCTGGAAGCGGCGATGGCCGAATTCCAGAAGAACAGCCAGGCGATGGCCGGTGCCTTCGGTCCCAACATGTTCGCCGACCTTGCCAAGCGCAACATGGCGATGTTCGAGGAAGCGGCGCAAAGCTTCACCGGTGCGGCAAAGAAGAAAACGGATGGGGAAAGCTCCGCCGACGAACTGGCCAAGGTGAAGGCCGAGCTCGCCGCGCTGCAGGCCAAGGTCGACAAGCTCGGCAAGTGAAGCTGCTGTCGGTCCTGATAGCGTTAGCCGCGGTTCCGGCGACGGCGCAGGTCGCGCCGCTGTCGTTCGACGCGGGCAAATCGCTGCCGATCGCCGTCGGCGACTGGCGCTATGCCACGACGACCACGGGCAGCGAATCGCGCTATGGCAATGTGCTGGTCCTCCGCTGCAATCGGGGGAGCCGGACGGTGCAGATCGAGCGGGTCGGCAGTTCCGGCCAGCCGCTCACCATCGCGACCAGCGCCATGACCCGCAGCGTTCCCGCCGGCGGCACGATTTACGCAAGTGACAAGCTGCTCGACGCGATCGCCTTCAGTCGCGGACGGTTTCTGGTGGCGGGGGGTGCGGGACCTGTTCTGGCCATCCCAAGCTGGCCGGAAGCGGCGCGGGCGGTAGAGGATTGTCGAATTTAAACACAAATACAAGTCTTGTTTCGTAGCTCGATCCACAACATCTTGTGTGTGCAATCAAGCAGCGAAAGGAGGTGATCCGATGTCTCATGGTTCAGCTAAGAGGTCGGAACTGTTCGCTTGGAAGGTGATGGCCTAACCAGCCATCCAGGTCCTTCCAGGCTCGAGCGCCTGATCGCTGACCATGTAATAAGGGAGCCGTGGTGTGGTACCGCGGCTCCCTTTGCATTTGTGCGCGCGCTGCCATATTCCGGAACCGTTCCGACCCTGAACCGTCTTTGACACCATAGTTCGAACGAGGGAGGCCTGTGATGGCGCGAAGGACGACCAAGACCGGCGGTGCCGGTACTTCCAAGAAATCGACCGCGGAAAAAATCGCCAAGGCGGCGATGAGCCGCGAAATGCTGGCGGCAGGTCTTACCGCCGCTGCGGCTGCGATCGCTGCGAGCCCCAAGGCGCGCAAGGCGATCAAGGACGCGGGCATGGACGCGGCGGACAGCGCCAGCCAGGCCGCGACCAACATGATGACCAGCGCCTCCAAGCTCGGTGCGCTGATTGCCGAAGCCGTGGCCGACGCAGCCCAGCGCGTCCTGTCGGGCAAGTGGGTTGACGACGTCGTACCCGCCGCGGCCAAGCCGCAAGCCGCCAAGTCGTCAACCGCGAGCAAGCCGGCCGCGAAAACCGCTGCCGCGAAAAAGCCGGCCGCCAAGCGTGCGGCACCGGCGAAGGCCGCTACGGCTCGCAAGGCGCCTGCCGCCAAGGCTGCAACCGGCACCACGGCTGCGAAAAAGGCACCGGCGAAGCGCCGGTCGTCGAGTGCCGCCCGCAAGCGCGCGCCGGCCAAGCCGAAGACGACGCCCGCCAGCTAAGGCGAAGCGTGACAAAGGCGAGGGCTCCGGAGCGATTCCGGGGCCCTTCCTGTATGGAAATGGTCGCGTGACCGTGCGATGGCGGTGAGATGAACCAGGGGAATTTCTCGGTCGTGATCCTTGCCGCGGGGCAGGGCACGCGCATGCGCTCCGACACGCACAAGGTGCTTCACCCGATCGCGGGCAAGCCGATGCTGATGCATCTGCTCGATACGGTGGAATCGCTCGGTGTCGAACGGCGCGTGGTGGTCGTCGGCAAGGGCCGCGAGCAGATCGAAAAGGCGCTGGAAGGCCATGACGTCGCGACCGCGGTGCAGGCAGAGCAGAAGGGCACCGGCCACGCCGTCGCCATGGCGGCCGACGCGCTGGCCGGGTTCGAAGGGGCGGTGGTGGTGCTGTTCGGCGACGTGCCGTTCGTCCAGCCCGACACGATTGCGGCGATGATCGAGCGCCTCAACGCCGCGGACGATCCCGGCGTGGTCGTGCTGGCCAGCGAACCGGCCGACGGCAAGGCCTATGGCCGCGTCATCCTGGAAAGCGGCGACCGCATCGCCAAGATGGTCGAATATAAGGATGCTAACGAGGAAGAGCGCGCCTGCAAGCTGACCAATTCGGGCATGCTGGCGGCGAAGGCGTCCGACCTGTTCGGCTGGCTGACCCGCGTCGGCAATGCCAATGCGGCGGGCGAATATTACTTGCCCGACGTAGTGATGATCGCCAAGGCCGATGGCCGCAACCCGGTCGCGATCGTCGGCGACGAATATGAAACCACCGGCGTCAACAGCCGCGCCGAACTCGCCCACCTCGAACTGGAATGGCAGCGGCGGCGGCGCGAGGAAGCGCTCGACGGCGGCGCGACGCTGATCGACCCGGAAAGCGTCTGGTTTTCCGCCGACACAAAGCTCGGGCGCGATTGCACCATCGAACCCCATGTCGTGTTCGGCCCCGGCGTCGAGATCGCCGACGGTGCGGTGATCCGCGCGTTCAGCCACATCGAAGGCGCCAAGATCGCCACCGGCTGCGAAGTCGGTCCCTTCGCCCGCCTCCGCCCCGGCGCGGTGATGGAGCGCGGCTCCAAGATCGGCAATTTCGTCGAGATGAAGAAGGCGGTGCTCGGCGAAGGCGCCAAGGCCAACCACTTGACCTACCTGGGCGACGCCGACGTGGGCGCCAAGGCCAACATCGGCGCGGGCACCATCACCTGCAATTACGATGGCTTCTTCAAATATAAAACGACGGTCGGCGCGGGGGCCTTCATCGGCTCCAACAGTGCACTGGTCGCGCCGGTCCGCATCGGCGATGGCGCGATCGTCGGCGCGGGCAGCGTCATCACCAAGGACATCGAAGCCGACGAACTCGCCGTCGCGCGCGGCGAACAACGCGGCATGAAGGGCTGGGCCCACCGCTTCCGCGTGACGCAAATGAAGAAGAAGGAAGACAAATAGAATGTGCGGAATTGTCGGGATCGTCGGACGCGAACGGGCGACGCGGGACCTTTATCACGGTCTCAAGCGGCTCGAATATCGCGGCTATGACAGCTCGGGGATCTGTACCGTCGACGGCGGCGAATTCCACCGACGCCGCGCCGAAGGCAAGCTCGAGAACCTGCGCCGCGAACTCGACGAGCATCCGCTGCCCGGCACCATCGGCATCGCCCACACCCGCTGGGCGACGCATGGTGCGCCGACCACCAGCAATGCCCATCCGCACATCGCCGGCAATGTGGCGCTGGTCCACAACGGCATCATCGAAAATTTCAAGCCGCTGCGCGACGAGCTGATCGCCGATGGCCGCACCTTCCTCAGCGAAACCGACAGCGAAGTGGTGGCACACTTGGTTGCGCGCGAAGTCGAAAAGGGCGCGTCGCCGACCGAAGCCGTCGCCGCCGTCCTGCCGCGCCTGCACGGTGCCTTCGCCATCGCCTTCCTGTTCAAGGATCACCCCGACACGATCATCGGCGCGCGCATGGGCGCACCGCTGACGGTCGGCTTTGGCGAGGGCGAGAACTACCTCGGCTCCGACGCGCTGGCGCTGGCGCCGCTGACGCAGCAGATCGCCTATCTCGAAGAAGGCGACTGGGCCGTCATCCGCCGCGACAGTGTCGAGATTTTCGACCGCACCAACCGGCCCGTCACCCGCACGATCGTCGAAAGCGGCGCGCAGGCGGTGACCATCGACAAGGGCAACCATGCCCATTTCATGCTCAAGGAAATCTATGAGCAGCCGGTGGTCGTCGGCGACACGCTGCACAGCTATTTGCGCCCGTTCGAAGGCAAGGTGGCGCTGCCCGATTTCGGGTTCGACCTCGCCACCGTGAAGCGCGTCACCATCGTCGCCTGCGGCACCAGCTATTACGCCGGGCTGGTCGCCAAATATTGGTTCGAACAGTTCGCGCGCGTGCCCGTCGACATCGATGTCGCGAGCGAGTTTCGCTACCGCGACCCGGTGCTCGAAGCGGGCGGGCTGGCGCTGTTCATTTCGCAGAGCGGCGAGACTGCCGACACGCTTGCCGCGCTGCGCCATGCGCGCGAGCAGGGGCAGACCATCGCGGTCGTGTGCAACGTGCCCACCAGTTCGATGGCGCGCGAGGCCGACCTGCTGCTGCCGACCCATGCCGGGCCGGAAATCGGCGTCGCTTCGACCAAGGCCTTCACTTGTCAGCTGGCGGTGCTGGCCGCCTTCGCCGCCAACCTTGCCCGCGCCAAGGGGCGGCTGACCGACGAGGACGAAAAGGACATCGTCGACCATCTGCAGGAAGCGCCCGAAGCCATGTCGGCAGCGCTGGCGCATGATGCGGATATTGCGGCTATGGCGCACCTCGTCGCGCCGGCGCGCGACGTGCTCTACCTCGGCCGCGGACCCGACTATCCGATGGCGCTCGAAGGCGCGCTGAAGCTCAAGGAAATCAGCTACATTCACGCCGAAGGCTATGCCGCGGGCGAGATGAAGCATGGGCCGATCGCGCTGATCGACGACCTGGTGCCGGTCATCGTCCTCGCCCCCAGTGGCCCGCTGTTCGAAAAGACCGTAAGCAACATGCAGGAAGTCCGCGCGCGCGGCGGCAAGATCGTCCTCATCAGCGACGCCGAAGGGCTCGCGCAGGCAGGCGAGGGGTGCATGGCAACGATCGAAATGCCGAGCGTCCACCCGCTGATTGCGCCTTTGGTCTATGCCGTGCCGATCCAGCTGCTCGCCTACCATGTCGCCGTGCTGAAAGGCACCGACGTCGACCAGCCGCGTAACCTGGCGAAGAGCGTGACGGTGGAGTGATCAGCCGTCGAGGTTGAGCGCCGAGGCCTTGGTTCGCAACCGCTCGTACAGGAAATCGATCACCGTCCTCACCTTCGCGCTGCGCTTCACCCGGTCGTGGGTCAGCAGCCACAGGTCGCGGCGATTATCCTTCATCGGCGGCAAAATGCGCATCAGCGACGGGTCACCCTCGGCGACGATGGAGGGCAGGACGCCGATGCCGAATCCGGAGCGGATGCTGGTCAATAGGCCGGTCGACGTCGCCTGGTGGATCGCCACACTGTCTTCGAGGTCATAGCGCTGCAGGAACGCCTGGTAATGGCGCCACAGGCTGCCGCCGCCGCCGCCGACGATGGCATGGCGGCGCAACTCGTCCTTGTTGCGCGGCACCCCATGGCGATCGGCGTAGGTCTTGCTGCAATAGAGCGTCCAGTCGTCGCGGCAGATGCGCCGCCCGACCACGCCAGCCGGTGCTTCGGACGATGTCGCGCGCAGTGCGATGTCGGCCTCACCCGCGCCAAGATCGCGAAGCGCGCGATTGGCGTCGATCTGGATGACGATGTCCGGGTGCAACTCGTGAAGCTCGGCGAAGAGGGCGGACAACAGGCCGTCGGCATAGACGTCCTCGGTCGTGACCCGCACCGCCCCGCCAGCGTCCCGCGCCTCGGCCGCGGCGGACTGTTCGAAAGCCCGGGCCGTTTCCGCAACGGTTCGCGCTTGGTCGATCAACATCGCGCCGGCGGGGGTGATTTCATAGCCGCTCTGCCGCCGATCGAAGAGCGCAAGGCCCAGCGCCTCTTCCAGCGCAGCGATGCGGCGGGCAACGGTGGTTTGGCTGACGCGGAGCGCCTTGCCGGCCGCCAGCGTGCTGCCGCCATCGGCAACGGCGAGGAAGTAGCGCAGGTCGTTCCAGTCAAGCATCGGCCGAACCTATAGCTGCGGCGGTGGAAGGCTCATTCTGCAATCTTGCAGAACCTTACCACAAACTCGTTGCTGTTCGAAACCGAATTACGCGCATAGATGGACAGTCGTTTCCGGCGATCGGGCCGGACCCGAAAAAGGGGAAACGACATGTTGAAGACCATCCTCATCAGCCTGGCGCTTGCCGCTGTTCCTGCCTTGGCAGCGGCGGAGCCGGTCACCGAAGCGCGCACCGTCAAGGTCGCCGACCTCGACCTCAGCAGCACCAACGGCAAGGCCGCGCTCGGCCAGCGGATTATCGACGCCTGCGGTGAGGCCGCCGAAGTCGACCTTGCCGGTCGCAACGCGGTCCGCGCCTGCCGTGCCGACGCCCATGCGAAGGTCGCCGCGCAGGAACAACTGCGCCTCGCCCGCCGCGCGGGGACGCCCATCGCGAGCGGTCAGCAGTGACGCGATCATCTCGACCCGCTAGCATCGCCGCCATTCAAGGAGGCGGCGATGCTGGTGGTTCGGGGCGGATGTCATTGCAAGGCGGTGCGGTTCACCGCGAAATTGCCCGACCCGCCGGTGCCCGCGCTCGACTGCAACTGCTCGATCTGCGCGGCGACCGGCTTCCTCCACATCATCGTCCCGCATGAGGATTTCACGCTGGAAAGCGGTGAATCGGCGCTGACCCACTATCGCTTCGGCACGGGGGCGGCCGACCATCTCTTCTGCAAGATCTGCGGCATCAAGAGCTTCTACCAGCCGCGCAGCCATCCCGACGCGTGGAGCGTCAACGCCAATGCGCTGGATGAGCCGGTCGACCTTTCGATCGAACAGTTCGACGGAAAAAACTGGGAGCGGGCGAAGGCCAATCTCGACGGCGCGAACGGGGCCGACTAGGGCAGGGGCGTGACTCATCGCGCGCTCCGCCTCCGCCTCGATACCGACGCTCTCCAGTCCAACTGGCGCTGGCTCGACCGCGTCAGCGGCTCGCGCGCGGGCGCGGCGGTCAAGGCGGACGGCTACGGCCTTGGCGCGGTCGAGGTGACGACACGCCTGTCCGGCGTGGGTTGCCGCAACTTTTTCGTGTCGACCTGGGCCGAGGCCGAAGCGCTGGGCAAGCTGCCCGAGGGCGTGTCGCTCGCCGTCCTCCACGGCGTCGGCCCCGACGATGCCGATGCGGCGCTGTCCGGCATCGCGCGGCCCGTGCTCAACACGCCGCAGCAAGTCGCGCGCTGGAAGGAAATCGCGCCGGGGAAAGCCTGCGACGTGATGGTCGACACCGGCATGAACCGCCTCGGCATTCGCACCGACGAGCTGGAGGTGCTGGACAGCCTGGCGATCGATACGCTGATGAGCCACCTTGCGTCGGCGGACGAAGACAGCGCGCTCAACCGGATCCAGCTCGACCGGTTTCGCGGCGTGAAGGCTGCGGTGGCGGCCAAGCGCTACAGCCTCGCCAACAGCGCGGGTATCTGCCTTGGCCCCGACTACGGCTTCGACTTGGTACGCCCCGGCCTCGCGCTCTATGGTGGGCTGCCGCGCGAGGAAGCGTGGGGACATATAAGGCAAGTCGCGACGCCCGAGGCCGAGGTGATCCAGCGCCGCACCGTCAGGGCGGGCGAGAGCATCGGCTATGGCGCGACCTGGGTCGCAGACGCCGACACCGAAGCGGCGATCCTCAATGTGGGCTATGCCGACGGCTACCTGCGCTGCTTCGCGGGCAAGGGGGCGGCGATCGTCGACGGCCAGCGCCTGCCGCTGATCGGGCGGGTCAGCATGGACCTTGTCGCGATCGATTGTTCGGCCGCGCCGGACTTGGCGGAAGGCGATTGGGCGGCTCTCGAATACAGCCTGCCCGAAGCGGCGGACGCGTCGGGCCTGTCGCAATATGAGTTGCTGACCGGCCTCAGCGATCGCTTCGAGCGGCTTTGGTCTTAGGCTCAGGCGTTTTCGGCTTGTAGGCGCAAAGGTCCGCGACCGGGCAGCGCCAGCACTCGGGCGTCCGCGCCTTGCAGATGTATCGGCCGTGCAGGATCAGCCAGTGATGCGCGCCCAGGCGGAAGGGCTGCGGCACCACTTTCTCCAGCTTCAGCTCGACCGCCAGCGGCGTCTTGCCCTTGGCCAGCCCGGTGCGGTTGCCGACGCGGAAGACGTGGGTGTCGACCGCGAAGGTTTCCTGCCCGAATGCGCAGTTGAGCACGACGTTGGCGGTCTTGCGCCCGACCCCCGGAAGCCGTTCGAGCGCGTCGCGGTCTTGCGGCACTTCGCCGCCAAACTCGTCGACCAGTATCTGCGCGGCAGCGATGACGTTCTTGGCCTTGGTGTTGAACAGGCCAATCGTCTTGATGTGCTCTTTCAGGCCGTCTTCACCCAGAGCGAGCATCTGCCGCGGCGTCTTTACCGTCGCGAACAGCGCCCGCGTCGCCTTGTTGACGCCCACGTCGGTCGATTGCGCCGAAAGGGCGACCGCGACCACGAGCTGGTATGGGTTGCCGAATTCAAGTTCGGTCTCTGGCGACGGATTGGCCTCCGCCAGCCGTCGGAAGAATTCGAAAATATCTTCCTTCTTCATGCCGCGTCGATGACGTCCCGCATCGAATACAGCCCGGCCGGCTTGCCGACGAGGAAGCGCGCGGCGGCCAGCGCGCCCTTGGCGAAGATACTGCGGTTTTCGGCGCGGTGGGAGAGGATCAGCCGCTCGTCGGGGCCGAGGAACATCACGTCATGGTCGCCCGCCACCGTGCCGCCGCGGATCGCGGCGTAGCCGATGCTGCCGGCCTCGCGCGTGAGGCCGGTGCCGCAGCGGCCGAGCTCTTCCTCCGCATCGAAGCCGCGCCCGCGCTCGACCGCCAGGCCGAGGTGCAGTGCCGTGCCCGACGGCGCGTCGGCTTTCTTCTTGTGGTGCGCTTCGACGATCTCGATGTCCCACGCATCGGGGCCCAAGACGCGCGCAGCCCGTTCGACTAGGTCGGTCAGCAGCGCGACGCCCAGCGACGTGTTGGCTGCCTTGAGCATCGGCACCGTCCGTGCTGCATCGGCGATCAGGCTGTCGTGGCCCTCGTCGAGGCTGGTGGTCCCGACCAGCAGCGGGATGCCGCCGCTGATCGCCCGGTCGAGGCTGCCGCGAAGGCCGTCGGGCGCGGAAAAGTCGATCAGGACGTCGCCGCGATCCTGGTCCCATTCGAATCCCGCGTCGGCGTCGATCGCATCGCGGATCGCGCGGCCCATGCGGCCCTCGGGTGCGTAAAGGCTGATGCGGATGGGGTCGTCGGTGCTGCGCATGGTGCGGTGATGGCCCAGTGGGGCCGAAGTCGCAACTAGGTTGGCGGTACGGCCCGTCCGGCAACGGGCCGTCACCCACCATTATCGGGTGAAGATCAGTTCCCGAAGCATCGAGGTGCCGCCGATGTGGCGATACTTGGCCCTTACGCCGCTTTCGGCGTCGCGGCGGCGGCTGTCCTTTTGCATGTAGGCGTCGAATTCCTTTTCGCGCGCCTTGGACTCGGCGGCCGTCGGGACGCGGTCATAGACGACGACCAGATAAAGGTCGGGTTCGTTGGCGCGCTTGTAGCTGTTTTCGAAGACGTGATAGCCCTTGATCCAGCCCTTCGACTTGGCAAATTCCTGGTTGGGCTTCCACTGCGAAGCAAGGAAGTCGGCATATTCGGCACCATGCCCGTCATCGACGGTAACTTCGGTCACATCCCAATAATCGCCGGGATCAAGCGGAATGGCCTGGCCGAAACCAGGCGCCGCAAACGCCAGCGCAACGCCGCCAAGGGCGGCGAGGATCGTCTTCTTCATGGTCATGCTCCCTCTGTCCGCACCACCGAGTTGGTGCGGCCCCATCGGGGAACGGCGTCATAATAACCCCCGAACGCAACAGGCCCGGTGGCCTGGCGTCGTTCCATTTGGGGCATTAACCCAAATTAAACGGAAAGTCGAATCGTTGGCGGTTTTCCGCCTATTCCGGAAGGAAGCGCTTGGCGACATCCATCGCCAGCCGTGCCGGCCGCTTGCTGACGGCGTCGAGGCAGCACCAGGTCGACTTCACTTCGGCGAGCACGGTCTCGCCGCGCTTGATGACGGTGGTGAACATCGCCTTGGCGCCGGCCACGCGTTCGGCCACCACGTCGGCGACGACGACATCGTCGAGGAAGGTCGGGCGGCGATATTTGATTTCATGCGCCAGCGCGATCCACAGGTGACGGGCGACGGCTTCCGGCGGGGCGACGGTTTCCCAGAACTTGACCACCGCGTCCTGAACCCATTTCAGGTACACGCTGTTGTTGACATGACCCATGTGGTCGATGTCGTCGGGCCTGATGCCGACCGGATAGTGGAACGCTTCACCCGCCATGATCACAAGATGGCATAACTGACAAAAGTGTCAATGGGATGACGGGCCGATCCGAAAGACCGGCCCGCCGAGGCGATCAGCCGCGAGTCCGGCGCTTGCGAAATTCGACCTTGGTGTCGCCGACGTAGCCGGTAACCTTGCCGTCGGGCGACACGACGAACTCGAAGCGTTCGCCGTCGCTCAGCCGCTCGCCATAAAGGCGGCGCGTGCCGTCGGGCGCGGTGGCGCTGGCATAGCTGACCTTCTGGCCGTCGAAGTCGATGACGCGCGCCGGCAGGTTGGTGGTGGGGGTGGCGACGGTGGCGGCGGCCACGAACGCGAGCAACATGGTCATTCTCCCTTTCTAACTGGCCGGCTTCGTGCCGGCGGACAGGAGCGACGTTTCAAGGACCGTGCCAAATTAGCCTTTTCTAGCTGTCTCAGTGATTTAGTAAAGCAACACGGTCGGCTTGATCGGTCGGACTTGGCAAACCGCCCCAAATCATGGCTGATATGCCCATGCGAAATATCGTCATCCTGACCGGCGCGGGGATCAGTGCCGAAAGCGGCCTTGCCACCTTCCGGGCATCCGACGGACTGTGGGAGGATCACCGGGTCGAGGATGTGGCGACGCCAGAAGCCTATGCGCGCGATCCGGCGCTGGTGCACCGTTTCTATGACGCGCGGCGCGCGCGGTTGCACGAGGTCGAGCCCAATGCAGCGCATCTCGCGCTGGCCCGGCTGGACGCGGAATGGCCGGGCGAATTGCTGATCGTCACCCAGAATGTCGACGACCTGCACGAGCGGGCGGGGGCGAAGCGGCTGCTCCACATGCATGGCGAGCTCAACAGCGGCTGGTGCCTCGCCTGCGACGGCCGCTTCGCCTGGGTCGGGCCGATGGGCGAGGAGGCCGAGTGCAAGGTCTGCGCCGCCCATGGCATGGTCCGCCCCGATATCGTCTGGTTCGGCGAGATGCCCTACGACATGGACCGCATCGACGAGGCGCTGATGAACGCCGACCTGTTCGTGTCGATCGGCACGTCAGGCGCAGTCTACCCCGCGGCGGGCTTCGTCCAGACCGCCAAGTATCGCGGCGCGCAGACGCTGGAAATCAACCTCGAACCCAGCCAGGGCAGCATCTTCTTCGGCGAGCGGCGCTACGGGCCGGCGGGTTTAGAGGTGCCGAAGTGGGTCGATGAGATGTTGGCGGGCGCCGACGCGGAGTAAATCAGCAGCCGTTCCGACATGCTGGGGGCATGTCGGCATGCGGCTGCTCGTCGATCCGGCTCGCTGGCGCGACCGGTCGGCCGGCGGGTGACCTCTCTCCGCGCTGCTCAGGCGGCGCGATGCGCCGGCTTCGCTACGCTCGGGGTCACTCGCTCCAATCCAATCCGATATCCTCGTAGAGCCCCTTATCCTCGGCCCAGCGCGGGTTGACCTTGACGTGGAGGTAGAGGTGGACCTTGCGGCCGAGATGTTCGCTGATCGCTTCGCGCGCGGCGCTGCCGATGGCCTTGAGACGTGAGCCGCCCTTGCCGACGACGATCGCTTTCTGGCTGTCGCGTTCGACCACGATCTGCTGGTTGATCACGGCCGATCCGTTGGGCTGGTCCTCCCATTTTTCGGTGACCACCGCGGCGGCATACGGCAGTTCCTTGTGGAGCTGCAGGTAGAGCTGCTCGCGCGTCAGTTCGGCCGCGACCATGCGGTCGGTGGCGTCGGTCAGCTGGTCTTCGGGGTAGTGCCACGGACCGTCGGGCATGGCGGCGGCGAGATGCGCCTTGAGGTCCGCAACACCGTCGCCTGACGACGCCGAGATCATGAAAATCTGTTCGGGGCTCAGCCGTTCCGCCAGCTTGGCGGCGAGGACGAGCAGATCGTCCTTCTTGGCGATGTCGACCTTGTTGAGCACCAGGATCTTGGGCTCGCTCCGCGCCTCGACGCCTTCGATCACTTGCTCGACCTTGTTGCTGATCTTGGCCGCGGCGTCGATCACCAGTACCACGCGGTCGGCGTCGTCGGCGCCTTCCCAAGCCGCCTTGACCATCGCCCGGTCAAGCCGGCGCGAGGGGTTGAAGATGCCCGGCGTGTCGACCAGCAGCATCTGCGCTTCACCTTCCAGCGCGATGCCCATCAGGCGGGCGCGGGTGGTTTGCGCCTTTGGGCTGACGATGGCGACCTTCTGGCCGACCAGCGCGTTGACGAGGGTGGACTTGCCCGCATTGGGCGCGCCCAGCACGGCGACGACGCCGCAACGAGTGCTCACTTCAATTTCTCCAGCAGCGCCGCGGCGGCGGCAGTTTCGGCTTCCTGTTTCGAAGACCCCTCGGCCTCGGCTTCGCCATGGCGGCCCAACGCGACCTTTACCTTGAACCGCGGCGCATGATGCGGGCCGAAGCGGCTCACCATCTTATAGGCCGGGGTGCCGAGGTTCTTCGCGGCGGCATGTTCCTGCAGCGCCGATTTGGGGTGCTGGGGCGCCTTCTTTTGTTCGTCGAGGAAGGGCGCCCAATGCGTGCGGATGAAGGCTTCGGCCGGGTCGATGCCGGCGTCGAGGTAAATTGCGCCCAGCAGCGCCTCGACCACGTCGCCGACGACATTGTCGCTAAGGTTCGCATGGTCCTCGCGCGCCTGGCGGCCAAGGCGAATGTGCGGCGGGATGCCCAGCGCGCGGCCGACCTCGGCGCAGGTCTCGCGTGCCACCAGCGCATTGTACCGGCGGCTCATCTTGCCTTCGGGCTCGCTCGGGAAACGCTCGTACAGCCAGCGTGCGACGATCAGGCCGAGCACGCGATCGCCGAGGAATTCGAGCCGTTCATAGGTGTCGCCGCCGTGGCTGCCATGGGTCATGGCGCGGACGAACAATTTGGCGTCGGTCGGCTGGCGGCCCAGCGCCTCGCCGACGAAGGAGGGAAGTTGCGTCACCCGCGGAAACTCGTGCCGATGCGATCGGGGCGAAGCGCGGTGAACCAGCTTATCGGATTGAGCCAGTTGGCCGACCCGTCGGTCGACCAGAAAACGAATTCGGCGCGTCCGACGACATTTTCGATCGGAACGAAGCCCATGCCGTACGGCGCGGCGAAGCGGCTATCTAGGCTGTCGTCGCGATTGTCGCCCATCAGGAAGACGTGTCCTTCGGGGACCGTCACCGGCCCGAAATTGTCGCCGTCGCCGCCGTCGATCTGGTCGTAGCTGACGTAGGACACGCCGTTGGGCAGCGTTTCTCTATAGGCCCGGTATCGGCAGGTCTGGCCTTCGCCAACGCTGCCGTCGATGACCGGGCCGTTCATGGTGATGCGGCGGCAGGGGGTGTTGGGTTCGACGGTCGCCGCGACGTCTTCGACTTGGCTGCGCTCGACCGGCTTGCCGTTGATGCTGAGCACGCCGCCCACGACCGCGATGCTGTCGCCCGGCTGGCCGATGACCCGCTTGACCACGTCGTTGCCCTGCGGCCCGACGAACACCACGATGTCGCCGGTCCGCGGCACGCTGGCGAAAATGCGGCCGGGGAAGGGCGGGATGCCGAAGGTCATCGACGCCTTGGAATAGCCATAGGGCCATTTCGACACGAACAGATAGTCGCCGATCTGCATCGTCGGCTGCATCGACCCCGACGGGATCGAGAAGGACGCGACGATGAAGCTGCGCAGGAACCACGCCGCGACCGCGAACAGCAGCAGCGAGCGCAGTGTGCTCGGTTTCTTTTCGACGGCGGTTTCGGGCGCGGACGCTGAAACTTCAGTAACTTGGGGCGTGGTCATGGTCCGGCGCTTCAACGCGTTCGGCGCGCGAAGGTCAAGCGGGGATGGAAAAGCGGCGCTCCGCCACTATGTCTGGCGCATGGCGAATCCCGACCGCAGCGCCGCATGGGCGGCCATCGCAGCGCAGCCGCGCGTTCCTCTCCTCCAATCGTTCGAACAGGATAGCGAAAGGGTGGCCCGCTTCTCCCGCTATGTCGCCACCATCCATTTTGACTGGTCGAAGACCTACCTGACGCCAGGCCTCGTCGAGGCATTCGATGCGCTGGCCGAAGCGGCGGACTATCGCGGCAAGCGCGCCGCGCTGTTCGCGGGCGACATCGTCAATCCGACCGAACAGCGCCCGGCGACCCACGTCGCAGAGCGCGGCGAGGGTAATCCCGAAGATAATGCGCTGGCACTTGCCAGGCACAAGCGGATGCGCAGCCTGATCGATGCGATCGAGGGCGGGGCGTTCGGCGACATCGAATCGATCCTGCACATCGGCATCGGCGGGTCGGCGCTGGGGCCGGACCTGATCATCGACGCGCTGGGCCGCGACGCCGACCGCTATGATGTACGCGTGCTGTCGAACATCGACGGCGAGGCGTTCGACCAGGCGACCTGGGGCCTCGACCCGGCCTCGACGCTGGTCGTCGGGGTCAGCAAGACCTTCACCACCACCGAAACGCTGACCAACATGGCCGCGGCGATCGAATGGCTCAGCGAGGCCGGGGTGGCCGATCCCTACGGCCACCTGATCGCGGTCACCGCCGCGCCCGACAAGGCCGTCGAATATGGCATCGACGAAAGCCGTGTCCTGCCCTTCGGCGAAGGCGTCGGCGGGCGCTATTCGCTATGGTCGTCGGTCGGCTTTTCGATCGCCATGGCCTTGGGCTGGGGTGCGTTCGAAGAATTGCTCGAAGGCGCGGCGGAAATGGACCGCCATGTGAAGCTTAACGACGGCGCGGCCAACATCGCGCTGCTCGCGGCCTATGCCGACCTCACCGAAACCCAGCTTCGCGGCGCGCAGAGCCGGGCCCTTTTCGCCTATGACGAACGACTGCGGCTGCTGCCCGATTACCTGCAGCAGTTGGAGATGGAATCGAACGGCAAGTCGGTCACCGCCGACGGCCAGCCGCTCGGCCGCCCGAGCGCGCCCGTCACCTGGGGCGGGGTTGGGACCGATGCCCAACATGCCGTGTTCCAGCTGCTCCACCAGGGCACGACCGCCATCCCAGTCGAATTCGTTGCGGTCATTGAAAATGAAGACAGCATGGACGCGCGCCATCATCACCTTCTGCTCGGCAATGCCTTCGCGCAGGGCGCCGCGCTGATGGCCGGTCGCAAGCACGAAGACGGCGCGCGCGCATATCCCGGCGACCGTCCGTCGGCGACGGTACTGCTCGAACGCCTCGACCCGCGCAGCCTCGGCGCGCTGGTCGCCTTTTACGAGCATCGCACCTTCGCCAATGCGACGCTTCTGGGCATCAACCCGTTCGATCAGTTCGGGGTCGAGCTGGGCAAGGAAATGGCCAAAAAGCTCGACGATCCCGAAGGCCGGGCGGCGCTCGACCCCTCGACCCGCGACCTCATCGCGCGAGCTGGGCTTTGAGGGCCATCGCGCTCCTGGCCTCCATCGCGGCCACGCCTGCCGCGGCGGTGCCGTTCGACCTGACCAACGACCGAATGTACATCCCGGTCGAGGTCAATGGTCATGCCACCACCGCGCTGCTCGACAGCGGGGCCGAAGCGACCATCCTCGACCCGGCGACGTCGAAGGCGGCGGGACTGGGTGAGGGCGAAGCGGTCGAGCTCAAAGGATCGGGCGGAACGCAGGTTGCGCATTTCCTGAGCGGCGTCACCGTCAGCGCTCTAGGGGTGGAGCTCAAGGATCGCGAGATGGTCGTGTCTGACCTTGGAGATGTGTCGAAGCGTCTCGCTGGCCGCCCCATCCCGATGATATTGGGACGCGAGATGTTCGACGCTGCGCGCATCCGGATCGACTATGCGGGCCGCGACGTGACCGCTCTTCCCGCCGATGCCGTGCCTGAGGGCAACCGCTTCGCATTGACCACCGCCCATGGGATCGAAGCCTTTCCGCTGACGCTGCAGGGCCGCACCGTGATGGTCGAGGTCGATACCGGCAACGGCAGCGGACCCATGATCTCGCGCACGCTCGCGGATGCGCTGAAGCTAAAACCGATTGGAAAGAAATCGGGCGGCGGGCTCGGTGGCCAGATTGAACGGCAGTTGGTCGAGTTGCCGCCCTTTACATTGGCCGGGCGCGAATATCGTAACCTGGTCGCGGCGGTCGACGAACTGCCCAACGCCGCCGAGCTCAATTTCGGTACCTCGATCCTCAAGGATTTCATCGTCACGGCCGATTTTGCGGGCCATGCGCTCTATCTCGCGCCCGCGCCGCATCGGAACCATGACCATAAGTGATTGGCGCCCGGCCCGCTGATCGGGTCAAAAGGGGACGCAACGGAGATGCATGATGGACTATGACCTGTTCGTGATCGGCGCCGGTTCGGGCGGGGTGCGCGCGTCGCGCATCGCGGCCAGCCATGGCGCCAAGGTGGCGGTGGCCGAGGAATATCGCGTCGGCGGCACCTGCGTCATCCGCGGCTGCGTGCCCAAGAAGCTGCTGATCTACGGCGCGCATTTCGCCGAGGACCTCGACGATGCCGCCATGTTCGGATGGGACGTGCCCGAAAAGCGATTCGACTGGGCGGTGCTGCGCGACAATGTCGCGGCCGAGGTCAATCGGCTGGAAGGCCTCTACGGACAGACGCTTGGCAACCACAAGGTCGAGATTTTCCACGAGCGCGCGACGCTGGTCGGCCCCAATGAGGTGAAGTTGGCGAGCGGCAAGACCGTCACCGCGGACAAGATCCTGATCGCGACCGGCGCCCGGCCGTTCCTCCCCGACCTCCCGGGCATCGAACATGCCATCACGTCGAACGAGGTCTTCCTGCTGGAGGAATTGCCCAAGCGGGTCGTGATCGCGGGCGCGGGCTATATCGCCAACGAGTTCGCCGGCATCTTCAACGAATTCGGCAGTCAGGTGACGGTGGTCAACCGCAGCGAAACGATCCTGCGCGGCTATGACGAGCAGATGCGCGATCGCCTGCTGCAGATTTCGATGGCCAAGGGTATCCAGTACCGCTTCAATTCGACGTTCGAGCGGATCGAAAAGCAGGACGACGGATCGCTGAAGCTGGTGATGAAGGGCTGCGACGACATCATCGCCGACGCGGTGATGTTCGCCACCGGCCGCGTACCCAACGTCGAAGGGCTGGGCCTCGAGCATGCCGGGGTCGAACTCGGCGACAAGGGCCAGATCAAGGTCGACGAAAACAGCCGCACCAATGTCCCCAATATCTTTGCCGTGGGCGACGTCACCGACCGGGTCCAGCTGACCCCGGTCGCGATCCGCGAGGGCCATGCCTTTGCCGACAGCCAGTTCGGCGGCAATCCCTGGACGGTCGAATATGACGCCATCCCCAACGCCGTCTTCTCGCACCCGCCGATCGCGGGCGTCGGCCTCACCGAAGCGCAGGCCAGGAACAAGCTGGGGTCGGTCAAGACCTTCACCAGCGATTTCCGCGCCATGAAGAATGTCCTTGCCGGCCGCAACGAGCGCTCGCTCTACAAGCTGGTGGTGGACAGCAGCACCGACGAGGTGGTCGGCATCCACATGATCGGGCCCGACGCACCCGAAATCCTGCAGGCGGCAGCGATCGCGGTGAAGGCGCGGCTGAAGAAGGCCGATTTCGACCGCACCATGGCGCTTCACCCGACCATGTCGGAAGAGTTGGTGCTGATGCGCTGACGCCCCTTTCGCCGAATCGTGCCGCTGGCTAGGACAGTCGGCGAGCACGAAGGGGTTTAAGATTTGCACGACGTCGTCATCATCGGGGCCGGCCACAACGGCCTCACCTGCGCCTATTATCTCGCCAAGAAGGGCCTGAAGGTCGTCATCGTCGAAGCGGCCGACAAGGTCGGCGGCGCGGCGGTCACCGACGAATTCCACAAGGGCTACAAAAACAGCGCGGCGAGCTACACCGTCTCGCTGCTCAATCCGACCGTCATCCGCGATATGGAATTGGAACGGCACGGGTTGAAGGTCGTGCTGCGCAAAATCGACAATTTCCTGCCCGGGCCGAAGCGCAGTTATTTGCTCGCCGGTCGCGGCGGCCTGACCCGCAGCGAAATCGCGCGGCATGTTCCCGCCGACGGTGCCGCCTACGACCGCTACAATGCAGAGCTTGAAACCGTCGTGCCGCTGATCCGCAAATGGCTGCTCCGCGCACCGCCGCAGTCGGGCAAGGGCCTGCGCGGACTGGGCGCGCTGGCCTCGCTTGGCAAGGACCTGATCGGCCTCAACAGCGACGAAGTCCGCACCGTCCATGAATTCGCAACCAAGAGCGCGGGCGACATCCTCGACCGTTTCTTCGAAGGCGATCTCACCAAGGCGTTGTTCGCGTTCGACGGCATCGTCGGCAACTTCGCCTCGCCCTACACGCCCGGCACCGCCTATGTCCTGCTGCACCATCTGTTCGGCGAAGCGGCGGGTGTTGCGGGGGCGTGGGGTCATGCCATCGGCGGGATGGGATCGATCACACAGGCCATGGCCAAGGCTTGCCGCGAAGCCGGCGTCGACATCGTGCTCAACTCCGCGGTCAGCGAAGTGATCGTCGAAAAGGGGCGCGCCGTCGGGATTGTTGCAGAGGGCAAGAGTTATCGCGCGCCAACCGTTGTGGCCGGCGTCAATCCGAAATTGCTGTTCGATTACTTGGTGCCGAAGGGCGCGGTGACCCCGCAGGTCGAAACCCATTTCCACCATTGGGGCTGCGAAAGCGCGACCTTCCGCATGAACGTTGCGCTCGACAAGCTGCCCAACTTCCCGGCTTACCCGGGCCGCGGCGATCATCTGACTGCCGGCATCATCATCGCGCCGTCGATGGCTTATATGGACCATGCCTATGCCGATGCGGCGCTCAATGGCTGGACCAAGAAGCCGGTGGTCGAGATGTTGATCCCCTCGACGCTCGACCCGAGCCTCGCGCCCAAGGGCAAGCATGTCGCGTCGCTGTTCTGCCAGCATTTCCGCTACAAGCTGCCCGACGGTCGCTCGTGGGATGACGAGCGCGAAGCGGCGGCGGACGCGATCATCGCCACGGTCGACGAACAGGCACCGGGTTTCGCCAAGTCGGTCGTCGCCCGGCAGATTCACTCGCCGCTCGACCTCGAACGGCGCTTCGGCCTGATCGGCGGCGACATCTTCCATGGCAAGATGGGTAGCGACCAATTGTTCAGCGCGCGGCCGATGCTGGGCTATGCCGATTACCGCATGCCGCTGAAGGGGCTGTACCTCTGCGGATCGGGTTCGCATCCGGGCGGCGGGGTCACCGGCGCGCCGGGGCACAACGCGGCCCACGCCATTCTCTCCGACCTCAAGGGCGGCTTCTTCCGCAAGTCGGCATGACCAAGCCGCTCGCAGGCATCCGTGTCCTCGACCTCAGCCGCGTGCTGGCGGGTCCTTGGGCAACGCAACTGCTCGCCGACCTGGGCGCCGAGGTGATCAAGGTCGAAAAGCCCGGGGTAGGGGACGACACCCGCCATTGGGGTCCGCCGTGGCACGAGCATGATGGGGAAAAGGTCGCGGCCTATTTCCTCGCCGCCAACCGCGGCAAGCGCTCGGTCGCCATCGATTTCGGGACGGAGGAAGGCGCGGCGTTGGTCCGGAAAATGGCAGCCGATGCCGACGTCGTGGTGGAGAATTTCAAGGTCGGTGGGCTCAAGAAGTTCGGCCTCGACGCGGAAAGCCTTCGCGCCGCGCATCCGCGCCTGATCTATGCATCGATTACCGGCTTCGGGCAGGACGGCCCTTATGCTCCGCGCGCGGGTTACGACTATATCATCCAGGGCATGGGCGGGCTGATGAGCCTCACCGGCCTGCCCGATGGCGAGCCGGGCGGCGGGCCGATGCGGGTCGGGGTCGCGGTCGCTGACCTGTTCACCGGCATGTACACCGCCAACGCCATCCTCGCCGCGCTGGTGCGCCGCGCGGAGACGGGCGAGGGCGCGACGATCGACATGGCGCTGTTCGATACGCAGCTGGCGATGCTCGCCAACCAGGCCTCGAACGCGCTGGTCAGCGGCAAGGACCCGGTGCGCCAGGGCGTCGGCCACCCCAACATCGTGCCTTACCAGCCCTTTCAAGCCGAGGATCAGCCGATCATCATTGCCGTCGGCAATGACAGCCAATTCGCCAAGTTGGCCAAGATCGTCGGCCGTCCGCACTGGGCCGAGGACGAACGCTATGCTACCAACGCCGCGCGCGTCGCGCATCGCGACGAACTGGTGCCCAAGATCGCCGCGATCATCGCCAGCGAACCGGCCAGCTTCTGGCTCGACCGGCTGGAGGAGGGCGGCATTCCCGCCGGGCCGATCAACACGATTTCGCAGGCGCTGGCCGACCCGCAGGCGGTTCACCGCGGTGCGAAGCTCAAGGCCGGCGGCGGCGCATTGGGCGATGTGCCGATGGTCGGCTGCCCGATCCGCCTCGACGGGAAGCGCATCGACGCGCCCTTGCCGCCGCCCGCACTGGGCGAACATGGCGACATCCTGTCGGAATGGATCGGCGGCGACGAACTCGACGCGCTGCGCGCCAAGGGGATCGTCGGCTAGCTGTCGATCGTCTGGTCGTTGTAGCGCGACTGGATAAACCGACCCTGCGTTTCGAACGCGAGCAGGTCCTGCTTGGCGAGGTTTTCGCCGATGTCGTCGAGCGCCTGTCGTCCGGCGGCGAGCGCTTCGACCAGCCGCTGGTCGACCGTCTTGCCTTCGCCGTCGGTTTCGCCGCGATAGGCCTGAGGCACGTTGAGATAGCGGTCGACGAGACCCGGTATGTGGCGGCTCATAAGCCTACGCGCGTCCTGCGCCGCCGGGTCGAGCGTGGGGACCCGCTCCAGCGTTTGCTTGAGCCCGCCGATCATGCTCGAAATCCGGTCCATTTCGGCCTGCGCGGGCTTGGGCAGCGCCTTACGCGCGCGGAAAACATAGCTGTCGAACTGGGCGACCATCTGGGCGTTCGACACATCTTCCTCGACCTGGGGCAAGGTTGCGGCAGGCTGGCTGCCGAACCCGATCAGCGCGGCGACGCCGATGGCAAGGCCGACCGCCGCGAGGAAGCCGAACATGCCGATCGGGACGATCAGCCCGATGATGATGGTGACGAGGCTGATGACGCCAACCGCCACCGCGATCCGCGCCAGCGCCTGGCCAAGACTGCGGTTGAGCCGCTGGCGCTCGCGCCGCGCGGCGTCGCGGGCGGCGCCGTCGCGGCTGTCGAGCTGGTTCGTAATCCGCTCGAACCGTTCGAGGGTCTGGTTGACGCGGGGGTCGGTCATTTAACGGTCGGTCACTTGCTCTCGATGGCTTCGAACGGCGAGCTTGCCGCTTCCAGCTTGGCCTGCGCCACGCCTTCGGCGCGGGCGATATAACCCTTCGACCGCTCGACTTCCTTGCCCAGCGTGTCGACTGTCGCCTTCATGTTGGTGAGCGCGGCGAGCTTGAACGCGTCGATCTGGTCCATCGTGTCGTAGATGTTCTGGAACGCGCGCTGCAGCGTTTCGAGCGGGATGGTGCTCGACGCCGCCTGCTCGTGGATCGCGCCCGACTGCTGCTTCAGCATTTCGCCGGTGGTGTCGATCATGTTCGCGGTGGTGGTGTTGAGCGCGTTGACCTGTTCCAGAACCAGCTTCTGGTTCGACATGGCGGACGCGACGGTCACTGCGGTGCGCAGCGCTGACACGGTGGTGGTCGACGCGCGGTCGACGCCCTTCACCAGTTCGACATTGTTCTTCTTGACCAGGTCGAGCGCGAGATAGCCCTGAACCGTCACCGCCATCTGCGTCAGCAGGTCGGTGGTCCGCTGGCGGGTGTAGAACAGCGCGCTTTCGCGGATCGCCTTGGCCTTGGCCGGCTCGGTCGCGTCGAGTTCGTTTGCCTTGTCCTCGAGCTGCTTGTCGAGCGTCTTGGAGATGTGGATCATCTGCTCGAGCTTGTGCATCGTCTTCCACAGCTGCGCGCGCTCGGTGTCGATCGCAGCATTGTCCATCAGCAGCTCGTCCTTGCCGTTGCCAAGGCGGGTGAGGATCGCGCTGATGTGGCTCTGGCTCGACCGATATTTATCGAAATAGCGGTTCACACGGTTGCCGAAGGGGATGATGCCCAGGAATTTGCGGGTCGTCATTCCGCCCGCGGCTTCCTTGGGGTCGAGCGATTCCACGGTGCGGCGCAGTTCGCTAAGGTCGGCGCCGATCCCGGTGTCGCTGTCGATCGCCTTGACCGGCCGGTCGAGGAAGCGGTTCGACGCGCCCGCCGCTTCGGCGATTTCCTTGCGGCCCATCGCGGTCAGCTGGTCGACCTTCTTGCCGAATTCGGGGCTGTTGCTGTCGAGCGCGGCGAGCTCATTGACGAACTGCTCGACCTTCTGGTCCAGCTCGCTCGTCTCTTCGGTCTTGAGCGGGACGAGGCCGGCGGCTTCGTGCACGGCGATTTCCTGGAGCGCTGCGGGCGGCTCCAGCGTGATCTTGGTGGCGGTCGCAGTCGTCGTCGACGGGTCGCTGGCCATAAAACTTCCTCTCACTCCCACTTTGTTTGCGCGAAGCTGGACGCACCATCGCCCTCGCGCAAGAGTCCATCGCTGTATTATAGGTGTAACACGCGAGGCTTCAAGGGGCGGGCTCGCGGAATCGCGGTTAGCATTTCGTCAACCATGGTTCGGAACGACTTGCTTACCTTGAAGCGACTATTGCTCGTCCGGAACTCTTATCCACTGGCGGGGAAAGTCATGCGCAATCTGTTTAAAGACCTGTGGAATGACCGGCGCGGCAACGTGCTGATCATCATCGGGGCGGCGCTGCCGGTCCTGATCGGCGCCGCGGGCCTCGCGACCGACACGATCCAGTGGACGCTGTGGAAGCGCCAGCTGCAGCGGGCAGCGGATTCGGCCGCCATGGCCGGCGCTTACGACCGGGCGAAGGCGAACGGTGCCACCACGGGCATTGCGACCTCCGTGTCGCACGACCTGACCCTGAACCTCCACACTGCGATGGCGCTTCAGACCGGTTACCCGCAAGTGACGTTCCCGGCCAATTCGGGCAGCATGAAGAACCAGGTCAAAGTGACCCTGGCGGTCCAGCAGCGGCTGCCCTTCAGCTCGATGTTCGTGCCCAATCCGCCGGTGATCATCGCCAACGCGACGGCGGCCAACATCGAACTTGGCGGCGACGCCTGCGTCGAGGCGCTGGAAAACAGCGCCACCAAATCGGGCATCCAGATTAGCGGCAACGCCGGCATCTACATGCCCGACTGCACCTTCCATTCCAACTCGAAGGCGTCGAACGCGGCCTATGCGAAGGGCAGTTCGGCCGTGACGGTCGACGCCGTGTCGGCGGTCGGCGGCATCGCCCAGTCGAACAATTGGACCGTCAATGCCTATCGCCCCTATTCGCCGGCGATGGCCGACCCGTTCGCCAACATCAATCCGGTCGCCAGCAACATGAAGTGCGCGCAGGTTTCGACGACCAAGAACGGCAAGACGACGACCACCTATCCCGCGCTCGACGAGACCACCGATCTCAACAACTCGAAGGACGCCGGCGGGAACAAGGCCAATTGCTTCTCGTCGCTGTCGGTCGGCGCCAACAAGACCCTGACCCTGCCTGCGGGCACATATTACATCAATGGCGGCGACGCCTTCATCCAGGGCAATTTGACCTGCAACGATTGCACCATCGTGCTGACCAATACCAGCACCGCGACCAACGCAACGATCGGCCAGTTCAAGGTCAATGCCTCGTCGAACATCAACATCACCGCGCCGACCAGCGGCACCTATCAGGGAATCGCGATCTTCCAGGATCGGCGCGCGGTCGACAGCACCCAGACGAACAAGATCAACGGCAATTCGGCCTCGGTCATCACTGGCGCGCTCTATTTCCCGAGCCAGGAGCTGCAGTATAACGGCACCGGCAACACCACGGCGACCTGCACCCAGATCGTCGCTCGCCGCGTCGATTTCTCGGGCAACAGCACGGTCAGCAATCGCTTCAAGCGGATGACCGACTGCACCGCCTATGGCCTCAAATCGAGCGGTGGGACCATCACCATCGTGCGCCTGGTGGCCTGATGCTGCGGCGCCTCGCCTCCCTCCGCGACGACAAGAGCGGCGTCGCCATTATCGAACTGGCGCTGGCCGCCCCGGTGCTGGCGCTGATGTCGATCGGCATCGTCGACATGAGCAACGCGATGGGCAAGAAGCTCGCGCTTGAACAGGGCGCCCACCGCGCGATCGAAAAGATCATGCAGACCACCGAGGACAGCACGGTGCAGGGCACGCTGGCGACCGAGGCGGTCTGCCAGGTCAACGGGGTGAACGCCAACGGGACGTGCAAGACCAGCCCGATCACGGCATCGAACGTGACCGTCAAATGGCGCATCGAATGCGTCAACGGCAGCACGGTCCTGTCGCAGGAAAGCACCGACTATGCGACGATCGACGCGGCGACCTGCGCCACCGGATATACCGAGGCACACTACATCCGGGTGACGGTCACCGACACATATACGCCGATGTTCCCGATCCACTTTGCAGGCCTCAACGCCGACGGCACATACCATGTGTCGGCGACGGCCGGGATGCGGACCGAATGACGCTGTTCCGCCGCCTCGCCCGCAACCAGGATGGCGCGACGATCGTCGAAATGGCGTTCGCCCTGCCGATCATGATCATGATGATCTGGATGATCCTGCAATTTGCGCTGGTCTATCGCGCGGTTGCGGGCATCCAGCAGGCGCTGGGCGAAGGTGCGCGCTATGCGACGCTGTGCCTTACACCGACGTCGACGGGATGTGTGGCACCCACCGCGACGGCCATCCGCACCAAGATCAACGATCACGTCTTTGGTATCGGGCCGGGCACCTTTACCGTGCCGGTGCCGACGCTGGTGACCGCTGGCACAAGTCGATATTACGACCTTACGGTCAACTATTCGCAGTCCACCGACATGCTGATCTTCCCCGGACCGACGGTGACGGTCAGTCGCTCCAAGCGCGTCTGGGTGGCGGGGACCTAAGCCGCCGGTGCCTTGGCCCGCGCCGCGAAGAAGGCTGCAATCGCCTGTTTCACCTCGTCCGAAGCAAGGCGTTCGGCGAAGTGGCCGTTCTCGAGCTCCATGCGTTCCAAAATCTCCTCCGTCGCCTCGCGCCGGAGGAGTTTTTGCGTCTGGCGCATCGCTTCGGGCGGCTTGGCGAGCAGCGCACCGACGACCTTGGCGAAGGCTGCGTCGAGCGTGCCCTTCGGCGTTACATGGCTGGCCAGGCCCATCGCCAGCGCCTCGTCCGCACCGAACGGCTGGCCGAGCAGGATCGCCTTGGCCGCCGCGCGGCGACCGGCCAGGCGCGGCAGGATCAGCGAGCTCGCCGCTTCGGGCACCAGCCCCAGATCGACGAAAGGCATGACGAAGCGGCAACCTTCCTCGGCGACCACCAGGTCGCAGTGAAACAGCATCGTGGTGCCGATGCCGACCGCATTGCCGTGCACCGCCGCGACCACCGGCACCTGGTTTTTGGCCATCGCGCGCAGGAAGCGCCAGACCGGGATGTCGGCGCCGCTGTTGGGGTCCGGCATATCGGCCAGGAAATCCATCAGGTCGTTACCGGCGGTAAAATCCTCGCCTTGCCCGCGGATGGTGATGACCCGCACGTCCGCATCGCTCGCAGCGCTTTCGACCGCATCGGCCATGGCGGCATACATGGCGACGGTGATGGCATTGCGCTGCTTGGGACGCGCTAGCGTGATCGCCAGTACGCCATTTGCCTTTTCGACTTGCACATGCTCGGTCATTTTCGTCGCCCTTTTGCCGTCAAAGCGGGTGACCTTCATGCCCCGAAGGGCTAGGACGAATCAAATTTCCCGCAATCCGTAAGGACAGGCCGACCCATGAAATTCTTCGCCGACACCGCCGAGATCGAGGACATCCGCAAGCTGGCCGATACCGGCCTGCTCGACGGGGTCACCACCAATCCCTCGCTGATCAAGAAGTCGGGCCGCGATTTTATCGAAGTGGTCAAGGAAATCGTGAAGGTGGTGCCGGGTCCGGTGTCGGCCGAAGTGGTCGCGCTCGACCATGACGGCATGATGAAGGAAGCCGAAGTGCTGCGGAAGATCGCGGACAACATCACCATCAAGGTGCCGCTGACCCCCGACGGCCTCAAGACCTGCAAGGCGCTGAGCAGCGACGGCACGATGGTCAATGTGACGCTGTGCTTTTCGGCCAACCAGGCGCTGCTCGCGGCCAAGGCGGGCGCGACCTTCATTTCGCCCTTCGTCGGCCGCCTCGACGACATCAGCCAGTCGGGGATCGACCTCATCGCCGACATTCGCATGATCTACGACAACTACGACTTCGGCACCGAAATCCTGGTCGCCAGCGTCCGCAACCCGGTCCACATCCTCGAAAGCGCCAAGATCGGCGCCGATGTCATGACCGCGCCGCCGTCGGTGATCTGGCAGCTGTTCAAGCATCCGCTGACCGACAATGGGATCGCCGCCTTCCTCAAGGACTGGGAAGCGACCGGCCAGCAGATTTAAGGCAACTCGCGCACCGTAAATTAACCCTGTCGCGGTACGAATCGCGGCATGGCGCAGGTGATTCCATTTGAAGAACGGGCGGTCGCGACGCTTCGCGACCGGCTCGGCGCTGCGGAAAGCGCGAAGCAGGACCTCATCGCCTATGCGCGCGGGCATAGCGGCGCGACCGCGGCCATTCACGGCGCCGTGCTGGCACTGATGGACGCCGGCAGCCTGGAAGCGATGTTCGAAACCGTGACCGTGCGCTGGCCCATGATGCTCGGCATCGACGAAGTCACGCTGGCGCTGGTCGCCGATGGCAAGGGCTTCCGCGTGGGCAGGAACGGCACCTGGACCGTCGAACCGCGCATCGTCGATCGCGCGATCGAACGGGTCGAGCCGGCCACCATGCGCAGCGTCGGCTGCGGCCATCCGCTATTCGGCAGCGCGGCCAAGGGAATTCGCTCCGAAGTGCTGGTGATCCTCGACGCCGATGCGCCGCTGCCTTACGGCCTGCTGCTGCTCGGCCAGTCGAAGGAAGCGGTGATCGACGGCAAGCATGGCACCGAACTGATGGGATTCCTCGGCGCGGCGCTTGGCGCTATGCTGCGCCGGTGGCTAGTGAACCCCTAAGCGAAAACGGACATCCCGCCCGCGACCTGGCCGCGCGCTGGGGCGGCTACCTCGCCCATGATCGCCGCCGCTCGCCGCATACCGTGCGCGCCTATGTCGCCACCGCTCATCGCTTCATCGATTTCCTCGGCCGCTACCGCGGTGAGGAGATCGGCCGCTTCGGCCTGCTCAGCATGCATGCCGCAGACCTTCGCGCTTTCCTTGCCGACCGGCGTGGTGAGGGGCTGGGCGCTTCGTCCGCGGCGCGCGAAATGTCGGCGGTGCGCGCCTTCCTGACCTATGCGGCGGAACAGGCCGACAGCCCGGCCCAGCTTCCCCGCACCCGCGCCCCCAAGCGCCCGCGCACCCTGCCGCGCCCCGCCAGCCCGGACGATGCGATGGCGCTGGCGAAAGAGGCCGGAGACGGCGCGGCCAACGACTGGCTCGGCGCGCGCGACATGGCGATCCTGCTTCTGCTCTATGGCGCGGGCCTCCGCGTCGCGGAAGCGATGAGCCTCACCGCCAAATGCTTGCCGTTGGGCCAGGCAATCCGTGTCACCGGCAAGCGCGCCAAAACCCGCATCGTGCCGATCGTCCCCGCCGTGAAGCAGGCGATCGAAGACTATGTAGCACTGTGTCCCTATCCGATTTCCGGCGACAGCCCGCTGTTCGTCGGTGCCAAGGGCGGCCCGCTCAATCCCGACCTCGTCCGCCGTGCGGTTAGTGGTGCGCGCCATCGGCTCGGCCTGCCCGACAGCCTGACGCCGCACGCGCTGCGCCACAGCTTCGCCACGCACCTTTTGGCGCGCGGGGCGGACCTCAGGTCGCTGCAGGAATTGCTCGGCCACGCCAGCTTGTCGTCGACCCAGATCTACACCGACGTCGATGCCGCGCGTCTGCTCGACGTCTACCGTCACGCCCACCCGCGCGCCTGATCAATAGGAGCTGCTGTCGAGGTCCTTGTGGGTCCACACCCGGTAAATATAGCCGGCGACCAGGATGACCATGATGGCGGTCGAGGCGGGGCCGAGGATCTTGTCGACCTCCCCATAACGTTCGCCCAATTCATAACCCGCGCCGGCCAGCAAGGCGGTCCACCCGGCCGTTCCCAGCGTCGATGCCCACAGGAAGCGGCGGAAGCTCATCTTCAGCAGGCCGGCCGGGACCGACACGAGGCTGCGCACCGTCGGCAGCAGGCGGCCAAGGAACACGAAAAAAGTGCCGTGCCGGTCGAACCATTTCTGCGAGCGCTGCACCTCGGCCCAGGTCATCGTGATCCAGCGGCCATAGCGGTGGATGAAGGGTTCCAGCCGCTGGATACCGAGCGCGCGGGCGGCAAGATACCAGAAGATGTTGCCGAGCATTGCGCCGGCGGTGCCGCTGGCGACGACCCACGCATAACTGAGCTTGCCCTGTCCGGCAGCAACGCCGGCAATCGACATGATGACCTCGCTCGGGATCGGCGGGAACACCGTTTCCAGGAACATGAGGAAGCCGACACCGAGGTAGCCCGACTGTTCGATCAGCCTGATAATCCAGTCGGTCACGCATTCGCCTTTCGTGCCGCGACCTTCGCTTCGATCGCGTCCCAGATCAGGGCGGGCGTGTCGCTGCCGTTGAACTGGTCGATGGCGACGATGCCGGTGGGCGAGGTGACGTTGATTTCGGTCAGCCACTTGCCGCCGATGACGTCGATACCGACGAACAGCAGGCCGCGCTTCTTCAGCTCCGGCCCGAGCGCGTCGCAAATGGCGCGCTCGTCATCGGTGAGGTCGGCCTGGTGCGCCGTGCCGCCCGCGGCGAGGTTGGAGCGGAACTCCCCCTTGCCCGGCATGCGGTTGATCGCGCCCGCGACCTCGCCGTCGACCAGCACGATGCGCTTGTCGCCGTTCGCCACTTCCGGGAGGAAGGCCTGGGCGATGAACGGTTCTTTCCAGATCGATCCGAACAGTTCGACCAGCGCGCTCATATTCTGCCCGTCGGGGCCGACGCGGAACACGCCTTCGCCCGCCTTGCCGTGCAGCGGCTTGACGACGATGTCGCGATGCTTGGCGTGGAAGGCACGGATGTCGGCCAGGCTGCGCCCGATCATCGTCGGCGGCATGAAGCGCGCGAAGTCGAGCACGAACAGTTTTTCCGGCGCGTCCCGGACGCTGCGCGGATCGTTGACCACCAGCGTCTCCGCTGCGACCCGTTCGAGCAGGTAGGTGGCGGTGATGTAGCCGATGTCGAATGGCGGATCCTGCCGCATTAGCACGGCATCGACCTCACGACCTAGGTCGAGCTTCATCGCCTCGCCCGCATCGAAATGATTGCCCTCGACGCGGCGCACCGTGACGGGCTTGGCCAGCGCATAAACCCGGCCGTTCTCATAGCTGAGGTCGCGCGCGAGATAATGATAGAGCTTATGCCCGCGCTCCTCAGCCTTCAGCATCAGGGCGAAGGTCGAATCGCCCTTGATGGCGATGGTTTCCAGCGGGTCCATCTGGACGGCGACGGTCAGGCTCATGCGCCGCGCCTAGGCCAAGACGCGGCGCTTGTCACCCGTGCCAGACGTTGGCGAGGTGGCGGGGCAGGCGGCGCGGCACGATGAAGATCGCATCGATGCGGATGTCATCGCCGGCGCCGGCGTAACGCGGTGCGAGCCGCTCGGCCGCCACTGCCACCCGTCGCAGGCGATGCTGGTCGAGGCTCCACGCCGCCGCATCCTCGCTGGCCCGCTGCTTTACCTCGACAAAGGCGACGGTCCGGCCCCGCCGCGCCACCAGATCGACCTCGCCGCCCGGCACGCGTGCGCGCCGATCGAGGATGCGCCAGCCGTGCAGGCGCAGCCACCCGGCGGCGAGACTTTCCGCCTTGCGACCGCGCGCTTCGGCCTGCTGCCGGGTCAGTCGCGGCCCCCAAGTTCGAGCGCGCGGGCATAGGCGCGCTTTTTCGGGATGCCGAGCGCAGCGGCGACATCGGCGGCAGCGCGGCTGGGCGACAGGCTTTCCAGCGCCTTGGTGAGCGCCACATCGAGTTCGGCGTCACTCGCCGCCTCGCGCTCCGGCGGCGGGCCGATGACGATGACGATTTCGCCCTTGGGCGGCGCGTCGCGATACCGCTCGGCAAGCTCGGCCAGCGTGCCCGTCACCGTTTCCTCGTGGAGCTTGCTGATCTCGCGGATTACTGCTGCGTCGCGGGTTCCGAGCCCCGTCGCCAACGCGTCGAGGCTTTCGCCAAGGCGCGGCCCGCTTTCGTACAGCACGAGACTGGCGCGGATGGCAGCGACCTCGGCGATGGCGTCGGCGCGGGCCTTGGCCTTGGCGGGGAGGAATCCCAGGAACAGGAAACGATCGGTCGGCAGCCCCGCTAGCGTAAGCGCCGCAATCGCCGCGCAGGGCCCCGGCAGCGTGTGCACCGCCAGCCCGGCTTCGCGTGCGGCACGCACCAACTTGTAGCCAGGGTCGCTGATCAGCGGCGTTCCCGCATCACTGATCAGCGCGATCGCCTTCACCGACATTTCGGCGAGCAGCTTTTGGCGCAGCCCCTCGTCGCTATGGTCGTGGTAGGCGGTCATCGGTGCCGTCGCCCCGACATGGGCGAGCAGCTTCGCGCTTACCCTTTTGTCTTCGGCAAGCACGCGATCGACCCGGCATAGCACGTCCGCCGCGCGTGACGTCATGTCGCCAAGGTTGCCGATTGGGGTGGCGACGATATAGAGGCCAGGGGGAAGGGGCTGGTGCATAGGAGAGTAGAGGACATGGCATTTTCCCTTGATGGTCGGCAAGCGCGTCGCGCATTTCTGCTGGTTCTGGCAGGCGGCGCGCTGACCCTTGCGGGCTGTCAGACCCGCCCGGGCGGACCGGTCGGACCGGAGACCGGACCGACGCCGCCACCGGTGAAGCCCAGCGAAACCCAGCGCAACATGGTCGCGGTGATCGTGCCGTTGACCGGCGGCGACGCGGCGGTCGGCCAGTCGATCGCCAACGCCGCCAACCTTGCGCTGCTCGATACCGGCGAGAAGTCGATCCGCATCACCGTCTATGACAGTGCCGGTCCGGGCGGAGCGGCCGCAGCCGCGAGCCGTGCCATCGGCGAGGGCAACAAGCTGATCCTCGGCCCGCTGCTGGCCGACGACGTTCGCGCTGCCGCGCCGGTCGCGCGGGCCGCCGGTGTACCGGTCATCGCTTTCTCGAACGATGAAGGCGTGGCGGGCAACGGCGTCTACATCATGGGGTTCACGCCCGACCAGTCGATCGGCCGGGTGGTCACCTACGCACGGGGTCGCGGTGCCAGCCGTTTCGCCGCTTTGGTCCCGACCGGCCTCTATGGCCAGCGCGCGGCGCAATCGATGATCGGCGCGGTGCGCAAGGCGGGCGGCACGATGGGCGCGGTGGAGACCTTCAATCGCACGCCTGCCGCCGTCACCGCTGCCGCCCGGCGGCTCAGCGCCAAGGGCAATTTCGACGCGGTTCTGGTCGGCGACAGCGGTCGTATCGCAGCGGTCGCGGCACCCGGGATCAAGACCGGCACCCGCGTCCTCGGTACCGAGCTGTGGGCGAGCGACAATGCGCTGGGCAAGACCGCGGCGCTGCGCGGCGCCTGGTATGCGGCACCGACCGACGTCCAGTTCGACAAGCTGACCGCCCGCTACCGCGCGCGGTACGGGCGCGCGCCGTTCCGCCTGGCTAGCCTCGGCTATGACGCGGTGCTGCTTGCGGTGCGCAGCGCGCGCAGCTGGCCGACCGGCAAGGCCTTCCCGGCGAAGAGCCTCGTCGATCCGGACGGCTTCGCGGGCGTCGACGGCAGCTTCCGCTTTGGTCGCGACGGCATTGCCGATCGCCTGCTCGAAGTCAGGCAGGTGACCGCGACGGGCGAAACCACGGTCTCGCCCGCGGCCAACCGCTTCTAAAGCGCGACCTCGGCAAGGATAGAATCGAGCAGGAGGCGACCGGCGACGGTCGTCCCGATGCGGTCGCCGTTGCGCCATAGCAGGCCATGCGAGGCGAGGCGGGTTACCGCCGCATCGGCGACCAGATCGTCGACGCCAAGTCGGTCGGCGATGGCGGCGACGTCGATTCCTTCGGCAAGGCGCAGGCCCATCACCAGCGCCTCGTGCGCCGCTTCCTCGCGGGTCAGCGCCTCTTCCTCCACCAGGCCGTGGCCGTTGCGCGCCACGGCGCCGAGGAAATTTTCCGGCTTTCGGTGCCGCACGGTGCGCATCCCCAGCCGACGCCCATGCGCACCAGGGCCGACCCCGGCATAATCGCCGTAGCGCCAGTAGGTAAGGTTGTGGCGGCTCTCCGCGCCTGGGCGGGCGTGGTTGCTGATCTCATAAGCCGGCATGCCGGCCGCAGCGGCGCGCGCTTGGGTATGCTCGAAAAGTTCGGCCGCGCGTTCGGCGTCGAGCGGGTCGAAATCATGCTTTGCCACCATCGTCGCGAAACGCGTGCCGGGCTCGATCGTCAGTTCGTAGAGCGAGAGATGTTCGGTCCCGAGGCCGAGCGCGCGGTCGAGGTCGCGGCTCCAACCCTCCAGCGTGTCGCCGGGCAGCGCATAGATGAGGTCGAAGCTCACCCGGTCGACCGCCGATTGCGCTGCCGCCAACGCCCTCTGCCCCTCGTCGGCGCTGTGGGCGCGGCCGAGGAAGCGGAGCGATGCGTCGGAAAAACTTTGCAGACCAAGGCTGATCCGGTTGACCCCGGCTTGGGCGAGGTCGGCGAAGCGCGCGGCCTCGGCGCTGTTCGGGTTTGCTTCCAGCGTGATCTCGACATCGTCGGTCGGCGCCCAGTGTCGGGTCGCCGCCGCGATCACCGCTTCGACCGTCGCCGGGTCCATCAGCGAGGGCGTGCCGCCGCCGAAGAAGATACTGCTCAGCCGCCGTCCGGGCAGCAACGCCGCTTCATGCGCCAAATCCTTGAGCAATGCCCCGCGCCACTCGGCCTGGTCGACGCTGTCGCGGACATGGCTGTTGAAGTCGCAATAAGGGCATTTGCTGACGCAGAACGGCCAGTGGACGTAGAGCGCGAGCGGGTCGCCCGTTCTTGCGGCGTTCAGCATGTCGAGGCTAGCGGTGGCGGCCATGATCCGCGCGCTCCTTACGGCGATGGCCGTCACGATACCAGTCGCCGCGCTGGCGACCCCCATTTCCGGCGTCTTGCCATGGAACGATACCCGCCCGGCCCCGCGCGGCAAGGCGCTGCTCATCGACGCGATGATGCAGGGGCACAACCTCGCCCGATCGCGCTACGGCGTCGCGCCGCTGGTATGGGACGAAGCGCTGGCCAAGGATGCGCAGCGTTATGCCTCGATCCTCGCCCGGTTTGGCCGGTTCGAACATGACCCGCAGGTCGGCCGCTATCCCAAGCAGGGCGAAAACCTGTTCATGGGCACCCGCACCGCCTACCGCTACCAGGAGATGGTGAAGGGCTGGGTCGACGAGCGGCGCCAGTTCCGCGGCGGTCGCTTTCCCTACGTCAGCAAGACTGGCGACTGGTCGGCGGTAGGCCATTACACGCAAATCATATGGCCGACGACCAAGCGAGTCGGCTGCGCCTCCGCATCCAACCAGTCCGACGATTACCTGGTCTGCCGCTACTGGCCCGCCGGGAACGTCGTCGGAACGGTGCTGCGTTAAGCATAACTGCGAGGGCAGGCTTAACCAATTGCGGCGCATTTTCGCCGCATGTTTCGCGCGCTCGTCCTTGCCAGCCTGATCGCTGCCCCAGCGGCCGCGGCCAATCTGCCCAGCCCGAACTGGCCGGCACCGGCCGATCGCGGTGAGGCGCTGCTGCGCAAGGTCGTTCTGAAGGCGCATAACGATGCCCGCCGCGACTTCGCCATGCCGCCAGTGTCGTGGAGCGCAGAGCTGGAGGCGGGCGCGCTGGCCCACGCTCAATATATGGCCGCGACCGGGATTTACGGTCACGACCAGACGCCTGGCCGCCGCAAGAAATCGGGTGAGAATCTATGGCGCGGACCGAAGGGCGTCTTTTCCTACGACGTGATGATCGGAACGATGGTCGCCGAAGCCAAGGTCTTCCGTCCAGGTGCCTTTCCCGACAATTCGGTCAACGGCGACTGGCATTCGGTCGCGCATTATACCCAGATCGTGTGGCCGACGACGACCGAAGTCGGCTGCGCGGTGGCCAGCAGCGCGACCACCGATTATTTCGTCTGCCGCTATGCACCGACCGGTAACAAGGATGGGTTGATGCTGGCGCGCGGCCTGATGCCCGCGCGAAAACCCGCCGCGCCCGCCGACCCGCTCGCCCCACTTGGCGGCGTGCAGTTAGCCCAGGGCGGCCGTTAGCTTCTTGAACGCCTCGGCCCGGTGGCTGATGGCGTGCTTTTCCGCTGGATCGATCTCAGCGAAGGTCTCGGTCATGCCGTTGGCGATGAACATCGGGTCATAGCCGAAGCCCTTGTCGCCACGCGGCGGCCAGGTCAGCGTGCCATGCACCTTGCCTTCGAAGCTTTCGATGCTGCCGTCGGGCCAGGCGAGCGAGAGGACGCAGACGAAGTGGGCGTCATGGCCCGCGTCCGGACCCGCCGCCTCGACCTCGCGCCACACCCGCTCCATCGCGCGGCCGAAGTCGCGGTTGCCGGCCTGGTCCTCGGCCCAGCGGGCGGAGAAGATGCCGGGGTTGCCGTGGAGCGCATCGACGCTGAGTCCGCTATCGTCGGCAAGGGCGGGGAGGCCGGCAAGGTCTGCCGCCTGCCGCGCCTTAAGCTCGGCATTGTCGACGAAGCTGTTTCCCGTTTCCTCCGGCTCGGGCAGGTCGAGTTCGGCGGCGCCAAGGCATTCGATCCCATATGGCGCGAGCAGGTCGCGGATTTCGCGCAGCTTGCCCGCATTATGGGTCGCGATGACCAGTTTGGGGCCGACCGCCTTCACGCTGTTTGTCCCTCTGGCCGCGTCGCTTTCAACTGCGCCGCGAAAATGTCGGTGCAGCCGATGCGGGCGAGGCGGAGCAGGCGCAGCAGCGCTTCCTCGTCGAACGTCGCCCCCTCGGCGGTCAGCTGTGCCTCGACGATGTTGCCGTCGCCGGTCAGCACGAAATTGCCGTCCGAATGGGCCGATGAATCCTCGATATAGTCGAGGTCGAGCACGGGCGTGCCGTTATGAATGCCGCAGCTCACCGCTGCGACCTGCGTGGTGATCGGATCGTCTTTCAGCGCGCCCGAGGCCAGCAGCTTGTCGATGGCGATGCGCAGCGCGACCCAGGCGCCGCTGATCGAGGCGGTGCGGGTGCCTCCGTCGGCCTGGATGACGTCGCAGTCGACCACGATCTGCCGCTCGCCGAGCTTCTGCAAGTCGACCACGGCGCGGAGCGAACGACCGATCAGACGCTGGATTTCCTGCGTCCGGCCCGACTGCTTGCCCTTGGCCGCCTCGCGGTTGCCGCGGGTGTGGGTGGCGCGGGGCAGCATGCCATATTCCGCGGTAACCCAGCCCGACCCCTTGCCGCGCAGGAACGGCGGCACCTTGTCCTCGACCGAGGCGGTGACCAGCACACGGGTCTCGCCGAAGCTGACGAGGCAGCTTCCTTCGGCATGCTTGGTGAAACCGGGTTCGAACGACAGTTCGCGCATCTGGTCGGGGGCGCGGCCGCTGGGACGCATAGGTCACTCTCCTCATAATGGTGTGGCGCGTGCCCTAGACCTTGGCCGCCGAGAATCCTAGCCTTGGGCCATGGTCAATCGCGTCAATCTGCCCCTCTTGGTTGCCGTGCTGATTTCGCTCTTTATGGCGGGATGCAAACAGCCGACCGAAACCCCGGAAGCGACTGTTGGTGACAATGCCATTGAGCTTTC
Source organism: Sphingomonas jaspsi DSM 18422 (assembly GCF_000585415.1). Lineage (NCBI taxonomy): Bacteria > Pseudomonadati > Pseudomonadota > Alphaproteobacteria > Sphingomonadales > Sphingomonadaceae > Sphingomonas > Sphingomonas jaspsi. The sequence goes on from NZ_KK073876.1 coordinate 1,095,985, forward strand.
GATTTCAGTTAGCGGTTTTATGGAAGGCGCCCGATCGGTAGATATCAAGCCCGGTCAATATGCTGTCTTGTTTGACGAACGATGCCCCGACCGACCGAAGCCACCCAATGGTCAAACGGACGGACAATTTTGCCTGGTCAGCATTACCGAAGAGCAGTCGCGACAGCTGGAAGCGGCAATGGCACCTTTCCTAAAGTCTGCGGTGCCGCTCTCAAGTTATTCGGTGGCGCAGTACGCCAACCGCCCCGATGGCAAGCCCTGCAAGTCTCGGGCCACAGACGGCACAATGATCGGGTTTATCTGGATGCGGGCCGATCGATCGCAAATTGCGACCTTTGACTCTAATTGCGATCCTGACGAATTCCGCGACTTCTATCGGCAGGCGCTAGCCGTGATCGATCTGGTCCCATCGGCCAGCGTATCGCGCGCCCATTGAGGGAAGCGGGGTTAGGTCCTACATCCGCCAGCATGAGCGAGCCGATCGGCGACCTGTCCAACCGCATGCGCGACATCTTCCGGCTGGTGGTGGAGGCCTATCTCGACCGCGGGCAGCCGGTGGGGTCGAAGGCGCTTGCCGGGTCGGTCAGCCTGTCGCCCGCCAGCATTCGCGGCGTGATGCAGGAGCTTGAGGAGCGCGGGCTTCTGACCCATCCGCACACCAGCGCCGGACGAATTCCCACAGAAATCGGCCTGCGCTTGTTCGTCGACGGGATCATGCATTCGTCGCTGCCGCCGGCGCGCGAGCGGCAGGCGATTGAGGCGCAGCTCAAGGACCGCAGCATCGAGGATGCGCTGGAGGCCGCCACCGCGACGCTCAGCGGCCTGTCCGCCTGCGCGGGCGTGGTGCTGGCGCCTAAGAACGAGCTTCGTCTCAAGCAATTGAGTTTCGTCCCCATCGCCGCCGACCGCGCGCTGGCAGTGCTGGTGGGCATGGACGGCAGCGTCGAAAACCGCGTCGTTCCGCTCGCGCCCGGCACAAGCCCGATCGCACTGCACGAAATCGGCAATTACATCACCGCGCGTCTGAGCGGGCTGACGCTGGGCGAAGCGCAACTCCGCCTGCGTGCCGAAATCGCGGAGCGGCGCGAGGCAATCGATGCCGCTGCCGCCGAATTGATCGCCGCCGGCCTTGCCGCGTGGAGCGAGGACCTCGACCAGCGGCCGGTGCTGATCGTACGCGGGCAAGCCAACCTGATCGACGAGAGTGCGGCGGCCGATCTCGAACGGGTGCGCAGGCTGCTCGACGAGCTCGAAGACCGGCAGGAAATCGCCCGACTGCTCGACGGGGCAAGGGACGGCGAGGGCTGCCGCATTTTCATCGGTAGCGAAAACCGCATGTTCGCCCTATCTGGCAGCAGCGTGATCGCCGCGCCCTACCGCGGGAGCGATGGGCAGGTGGTGGGCGTTGTGGGCGTGATCGGCCCGACGCGATTGAACTATGCCCGGGTCGTCCCCATGGTGGATTTCACGGCCCAGGCCCTGACGAGATATATGAGATGAGCGACGAAAAAGACTTTCACGACGAAGCCGAAGCGATCCGCGCGGAAACCGCGGCGGATGCGCCCGAACTCGCCGAGCACGACCTGGTTTCCGAGCTTCAGCAGAAGCTGGAAGAAGCCAATGGCAAGGCGCTTTACGCCGCTGCCGAATTGCAGAATTCGCGTCGGCGCATGGAAAAGGAAATGGCCGACACCCGCGCCTATGCGGTGACCGGCTTCGCCCGCGACATGCTGGCGGTGCGGGACCATCTCGACCGCGCGCTGGGCCATGTGCCTGCCGAAGCCCGCACCGATGAAAAGTCGAAGAGCTTTATCGAGGGTATCGAAGCGACCCTGCGCGAACTGGATTCGATCCTGACCCGCAACGGCGTCACCAAGGTGGAATCGGTCGGCCATCCGCTCGACCCGCACAAGCACCAGGCGATGATCGAAATCGCCACCGACAGCGCCGAACCCGGCACGATCGTCGAGGAAATGCAGTCGGGCTATATGATCAAGGACCGCCTGCTGCGCCCGGCGCTGGTCGGCGTCGCCAAGGCTGGCTGATCCGTTCGACCGTTCGCTGGCGCTGATCGCGGAAGCGATGGCGCCGGCGCGCGATCGGTGGTGGATCATCGGCAGCGCGGCGGTGGCGCTTCACGGCGCCGATCCGGACAGCATCGACGACATCGACATTGTGCTGGGCGTTGCGGACGCCGAGCGCATATTGCCGTCGCTAGGCGTAGCGCCGGCAGCCGGCGGCAGCGACGGGCAGTTCCGCTCCGCCATCTACAATCGCTGGACCAAGCCGCCGCACCCGGCCGAATATATGGCGGGTTTCGAGCTGTGCGAGGATGGCCGCTGGTCGCCGGTGACCTTTGCCACCCGCGTCGAGGTCCGCCCCGGCATCTTCGTGCCGTCGCGCGACGAACTCCACGCCCTGCTGCTGCGCTTCGGTCGACCCAAGGACTTGCGGCGCGCGGCAAGCTTGCGTTCAGCCTGACCCTGCGCAAAGAAGCGCGGCCTATTCGCATCGAGGACATGATGAAGAAACTCGCCCTGCTTGCCTGCCTGACCGTGACGACCCTTGGCGTTTCCGCTGCCGCGCAGGCCGCGCCGGCGAAAAAGGCAACCGCGGCCCCGGCCGCCGCGCACGACTGGTCGCGCACGGTGATCAAGACGGCCGAGGGCGGCTTCCAGATCGGCAACCCCGCGGCGAAGGTGAAGCTGGTCGAATATGGCTCGATGACCTGCAGCCACTGCGCCCATTTCGACGAAACCGGCTACAAGCCGCTGATCGCCAACTATGTGCGCACCGGCAAGGTGGCGTTCGAATTCCGTAACTACGTCCGCGATCCCTACGACCTGGCCGCCGCGCTGACCGCGCGCTGCGGGGGAACGACGCGCTTCTTCGCGCTCACCAACGGCCTGTTCGCGACCCGCGAAACATGGATCGGCAAGATCCAGGCCGGGCAGGAAAAGCTGAAAGCCTATGAAGGCAAGCAGCCGGTCGAGTTCTTGCCGGCAGTCGGCAGCCTTGCCGGCTTCGACGCCTTTGCCGCCGCGCGCGGCGTGCCTGTGGCCAAGGTCAAGGCTTGCCTCGCCAACAAGGCGGAGATCGACCGGCTGATCGCGATGCACAACAAGGCCAGTTTCGTCGAGGGCACCCCGACTTTCCTGCTCAACGGCAAGCCGCTGACGATCACCGTCGATCGCGAAAGCTGGGACCAGGTCGAAGATGCGCTGAAGGCGGCGCTGTAACGCCTAATGGACCTCGCGGGCCTGGCGATCGCCTTTGGTCGCGAGGGTAAAGCGGGGTTCCTTCTGCGGTGCGCCAAGCGCCAGTGAGGCGGCGATGCGGCCGACTTCCGGCCCGTGCTTGAAGCCGTGGCCGGACCCGCCGCCGACCAGCACCACATTGGCCAGGGTGGGATGACGGTCGATCAGGAAGTCGCCGTTCGAGCTATTCTCATATTGGCAGACGCGGGTTTCGGTCAGCGGCGCGCCGCGCAGTAACGGGAAGCGACGGTCGCGAAAGGCGACGATCTCGGCCAGCGCTGCTTCGGTCCGCTCGCGCGACTGGGTGTCTGGGTCGACCTCGACGCCGTGGGCGTCATGCGCGAACTTCACCCCGCGGCCTTCGAGGTCGGGGAAGCCGTAGAAGATGTCGCCGCCGTTGAAGTCGGCCCAGCCGGGCATGGCGCCGGGCAGGAAGCGGCGGTCGCCCTGCGGCGGCGCGAAGAAGAAGACTTCTTGCCGGGTCGGCACGATCTTCTTGCCCAGTAGATCGGGGAATAGCTTCGGCAGCCACGGGCCGAGCGCGAAGACGAAGCGATCGGCCGCGACGCGCTCGCCATTGTCGAGGCGAACCTCGTGCAGCCGCGCGTCGGCGGCGGGCGTAGCGACCTTGCCGGTGACGTATCGACCGCCGCCGGCGACGAAGCGCTGGACCAGCGTGCCGACCGCGCGCCGCGCCATCAGCGCGCCGAACTGGGGTTCGAAGATGCCGAACTTGACGTCGCTGAAGTCGATGGCCGGGAAGCGGCGCTGCATCTGGCCGGCGTCGAGCTGTTCGATCGGCAGGCCAAGTTCGCGGTTCACGCGGATCGACTGGGTGAAATAATCGTCCGGATTGGCACTGAAGAAGAGCACCCCGCACGGATGGAAGATCGGCAGGCCCGATACGGCGCTCAGCGTCTTCCACTGCGCCAGGCTGTCGCGTGCCATGCGGGTATAGATGGCGTCCTTGCCATAGCCGGCGCGGGTCATTCGGCTTTCGCCGCCGCTCGACGCACGGTTGTTGGCCGGCCCCGCCATGTCGACCAGCGTGACGCGGTGGCCTGCCGCCAGCAGGTGATGCGCGGTCCATGCCCCGAACACGCCGGCACCGACGACGCAGACATGCGCCTTCGACCCGGGCGCGGCGCGGGTCATCGCTGCCGTAGAAACGGCGACGCCGCCCGCTCCGCGAAGGAGCGAGCGGCGGTCAAAGTGGGGGGACAGGCCGCTGGAAGGCGAACCGTCCCCCTTGGTCATGATGTTAGCCCCGTTCCGGCGCCGGCGGCGGCGGCGGCGGCGGCGGCGGCGGCGGGGGCGGCGGGCAGGCGTCCGTCGCCAGGATCACCGATCCGTCCGCACAGGTCTGCGTCGCAGGCGGCGGAGGCGGCGGGGGCGGCGGCGGCGGCGGTGCCACTTCCACGGCCCGCGGTTCCGACAGCTTCATGCGCAGCGTCATGCCGATCGTCCGCGGCTGGCCGATGTTGTAGCCGAGACGGGCACGACCGCCACGTTCGCGATCGAACGAGAGCAGCGCATTCTTGTCGAACAGGTTGTTGACGTAGGCGATGACCGACAGGCCATTGTCGAAGTCGATCCCGGTCGACAGGTTGACGAGGTTGTAGGACGGCAGCTGCAGGTCGACGACCGTTGCGCCGGTTCCGGTCGCGCCGTTGAACGGCAGGCCCGAAATGAAGGTGCGCGGGTTGTTTTCCTGGTCCGCCGGCTGGGTGTAGCGGTTGCCGACGTGCTGGAACGAACCGGTGACGTAAATGTCGGCATTGTCGGTCAGGCGGGTCGTATAGGTCGCCGCAGCCGCCATCTGGAACTTCGGCACCGTCGGCAGGCGATTGCCGCTGCGGATACCGGTGTTGGTCGCCAGCGGTTCGGGCAGCGTGGTGTCGAATTCGGCCGAAACGAGGCTGCCGGACAGCGAGAGGTCGAGCCCGCGCGCGGGACGCACGTTGAATTCGGCTTCAAGGCCGGTCGTGTGCGCCTTCGGAACGTTGAAGACGATACGCGACGAGCAGCTGCCGGCATCGAGCGTGACCTGGAGGTCGCGGATCCGGGTGTGGAACAGCGCGGCGTTGAACGAAATGGGGCCATGCCCGTACTTCACGCCGGCTTCGTAGTTCCACAGCGTTTCATCGTCATATCCGCCCGCGAACGGACCGAAGATCGCTTCGTCAGCGTCGGAGCACAGCGGAAGGTTCAGCGGATCGTTGACGCCGCCCAGACGGAAGCCCTTGGCGGCCTGAATGTTGAAGCTCAGGTCGCGATTGGGTTCGTAGGTCAGGATGACGCGCGGGCTGATGCCGCTCGACTTGGTCTTGTCGCCGATGCGGCGGTCGCCATTGGCGAACAGGCCGCCCGAGATGAAGTCGCGCGTTTCGTTGAACTTGTACGCGCGGGCACCAGCGGTCAGCTTGAACTGGCCGAAGTCGTAGCTCGCTTCGCCGAACAGAGCCTTCTGACGTATGTCGTAGGGAAGATCGGCGTTGTACGGGCTGTTGGCCGGGAAGCCGTTGGCCAGATCGGCCGCGGTCAGCGGGATGTCCGGCGTCGGCGACGGGTTGTCCACGGCGCAGTCCGCAGGGTCGGCGGCGCAGGCCGCAGCGAAGAACGCATCGGTATAAGCGTCATAACCCGGGGTGGGCAGGCGCTGCGAATAGAGTCTCTTCACCTTCGAATAGAAGCCGCCGAACACCCACTGGAACGGGCCGCTACCGGTCGAGGCGAGACGCAGTTCCTGGCTGAACTGCTTCATGTTGGTCGTGTCGCGCAGGTTCGACGGCAGGTTGACCGCCGCCGTCGGGAAACCGAGGTCGACCGACACCGAACCCGTCAGCGCCGACGCATCGCGCGAGACGAGGATGTCGCGCTTGATGTGGCTGGTGACCGAGGTCAGCTCGACGCCGCCGAAATCGTAGGCGACGGTGAGGTCGGCGATGTCGGTCTTGTCGCGGAACGCTTCGCGCAGGCGCAGATACTGCTGGCGCTCCTCATAGATCCGCGGCGGGGTGGTGAATTCGTTCGAATAGAGGTTGAAGAATTCCTGCCGGTTGAAGCCGTCGGCGGTCACCCGCTGGTAGACGTAGCGCGGCGTGATCTTCAGTTCCGGGATCGGCTGCCACAGCAGCGAGGCGCGGAAGCCGATGCGGTCGCCGTCATTGACGTCCTTGCCCTTGGCCGGACCGACCGCGTCGACGAAGCCGCCGAACTTCTGGTAATAGCCGACGATGCGCGCGGCGAGCGTTTCGCCGATCGGCACGTTGACCGCGCCCTTGGTCGCCCAGCCCATGCCGCCGTCCTTGAGGAAATTGATATTTCCTTCGAACAGGCCTTCGACGGTATTCAGCTTGGGCTGGTTGGTGATGTAGCGGACAGTTCCGCCGACGCTGCCGGCGCCGAACAGCGTGCCCTGCGGACCGCGCAGCGTTTCGACGCGATTGAGGTCGAACAGGTCGAGGTCGGGGGTGAACAGCGACAGCGAAACGACGCTTTCGTCGAGGTAAATGCCGACCTGTTCCTTTACGCCCGGCTGGTCGCGGACGATCTGGCCGGCGGAAACGCCGCGGACCGACACCTGGCTCTGGCCCGGCCCGAGGTTCTGGACGGTCAGGCCCGCAACGTTGCGGCTGATGTCTTCGATGGTCGACGCATTGGCCTTCTGGATGTCTTCCTGCGTCTGGGCGTTGATCGAGAACGGCACGTCCTGAAGCGTCGATGCGCGCTTCGTGGCGGTGACGATGATTTCCTGGCCATTGTCGCCGGCCTGCCCATTTTGGTCGCTGTCGTTAGCGGCCTGGGCCTGGGTTTCTTCTGCCGTTTGCGCCCAGACAGGCGCGGCAACGGCCAGCGCGGCGGCACCGAACAGCAGGCTTCGAACAGCTCGCTTGCGAATGTGCATGATATTTCCCCTGTTGAATCGCACAACTGCAGGGAGACTATGCTCTTTGGCGGCGGCGAAAAGGGGGGCAATCGTTTCGGTTAACGACTGTCACGATTCGGCAACAGTGGGCCCGAACGGCAGAAGTCCGGCATCAGGCCGTTGCGCCACCGCGACACCACGGTCGGCGAGGAAGCGATGGCGAACGATTTCCGCCTGCTGTTCCAGCCCGTAGCGATCGAACGTTTGGCCATCCCGCAGCGCATAGGCATAGCGGCAGAAGGGGTGGCGCATCAGGACCAGGTAGAAGCGTCCCTTGGCCTGCGCCTGCCAGACGTGCGTCATCTCGTGGATGAACAGGCCCTGCAGCGCCATCCTCTCGCGGCTGAAATCGTCCGACCACAGCGGGCTGTCGGGATGGAAGTGGATGTTGCCGGTCGGGGCCATCACGATTCCCTTCGGCTGGAACGGCCACCATTTGCGGCGCACCAGCCGGACTCGCCCGCTGTCGACGGAATCGCCGAACATCGACCGGACAAGTTCGACCTCTCCGTCGGTCAAGGGACGTGCATCGTTCATCGCATCGCGCAAGGTAGGGCGTCACACGACGCTTGCCCAGTGGCGCATCCGACGCTAGGGCAGCGCAAATTCTAACGGAGGAAGTCCACATGAGCGAGACCGCCGATCGCGTGAAGAAGATCGTCGTCGAACATCTCGGCGTCGAAGCCGAGAAGGTCACCGAAGAAGCGAGCTTCATCGACGATCTGGGTGCCGACAGCCTCGACATCGTCGAGCTGGTGATGGCGTTCGAAGAAGAATTCGGTGTCGAAATCCCGGACGATGCGGCCGAGAAGATTTCGACCGTCAAGGACGCGATCGACTTCATCGACGCGAACAAGGGCTGATCGGGACCGATCGGCTGCCGCCCGCCCGATGAGGCGGCACGAACGGCTTCCCGTATGACGCGGGAGGCCGTTTGCATTTGAAGGGATTGCAGAGGGGAATCGCATGCGCCGTGTGGTGGTAACGGGTCTGGGTCTGGTCACGCCGTTGGGGGCGGACGTCGAAACGACATGGGCCAACATCCTGGCATCCAAATCGGGCGCAGGGCCGATCACGCGGTTCGATGCATCCGACCAGAAGTGCAAGATCGCCTGCGAGGTAAAGCCTGCCGACCATGAATATGGCTTCGACCCCAACAAGCGCGTCGACCACAAGGTCCAGCGCCAGGTCGATCCGTTCATCATTTACGGCATCGATGCGGCGGGCCAGGCGCTGGAAGACGCCGGCCTCACCGAAATGGACGAGGACACCAAGCTGCGCGCCGGTGTGTCGATCGGCAGCGGCATCGGCGGCCTGCCGGGCATCGAAAGCGAAAGCCTGCTGCTCGCCGAAAAGGGTCCGGGCCGGGTCAGCCCGCACTTCGTCCATGGCCGCCTGATCAATCTCATCTCGGGCCAGGTTTCGATCAAATATGGCCTGAAAGGCCCGAATCACGCGGTCGTCACCGCCTGCTCGACCGGCGCCCATTCGATCGGCGACGCCGCGCGCATGATCAAGGATGACGATGCCGACATCATGCTGGCGGGCGGCGCGGAATCGACCATTTGCCCGATCGGCATCGCCGGATTCGCCCAGGCGCGCGCGCTCAACATGAGCTACAACGACCGGCCGACCGAGGCGAGCCGCCCCTATGACAAGGACCGCGACGGCTTCGTCATGGGTGAAGGTGCGGGCGTGGTCGTGCTCGAGGAATATGAGCATGCCAAGGCACGCGGCGCGAAGATTTACGCTGAGGTCGTCGGTTACGGCCTGTCGGGCGATGCCTATCACGTCACCGCCCCCGACCCCGAAATGGACGGCGCCTTCCGCTCGATGAGCGCGGCGCTGAAGAAGGCGGGGATGAGCCCGTCGGACATCGACTACATCAACGCGCACGGCACCTCGACCATGGCCGACACGATCGAGCTTGGCGCGGTGAAGCGGCTGTTCGGCAATGCGATGGGCAATGTGTCGATGAGCTCGACCAAGTCGGCCATCGGCCACCTGCTGGGCGGCGCGGGCGCGGTTGAGACGATCTTCTGCATCCTCGCCATCCGCGACCAGATCGTGCCCCCGACGCTCAACCTCGACAATCCGGACGAAGGCACCGATGGCGCCGACCTCGTCCCCAAGGTCGCCAAGAAGCGCACCGTTCGCGCGGCGCTCAACAACAGCTTCGGCTTTGGCGGCACCAACGCCTCGCTGATCGTCAAGGCGGTCGACTGACCGCCATGCTCCGGCGGCTGACCTGGCTGGCGGGGCTGGCCCTGCTGACGGCGCTGGCCGCGACATGGCTGTTGTGGTGGAGCGCGGGCGAGAAGCCCGGGCCGAACCGCGTCAAAATCGCCGAAGGATCCAGCCTGTCGTCGGTCGCCGACCAGCTGGCGGCGGAAAAGCTGATCCCCGGCACGGCGACGACCTTCAAGGCCTTTGCCAAGCTGTTCGGCTCAAGCGACCCGATCCAGGCCGGCGAATTCGACCTGCCCAAGGGGGCGAGCGCTGCCCGGATACTCGACATTCTGCAACACGGCCGGGCCGCGGTGCGGCTGGTGACGGTTCCCGAAGGAATGCCGTCGATCCTGGTGCAGGAAAAGCTGGCGGCGGTGAAGGAACTGACCGGCGACGCGCCGTTGCCCGCCGAAGGATCGGTCCTCCCGAACAGCTACGACTGGCAGCCGGGTGAAAGCCGGGCAGCGGTCGTGGCGCGGATGCAGGCGGCGATGGCCAAGGCACTGGCCGAGGAATGGGCCAAGAAGGGGCCCCGATCGGTGGTGAAGACGCCGCAGGAGGCGATCATCCTTGCGTCGATCGTCGAAAAGGAAACGGGCAAGGCCGACGAACGGCCGATGGTGGCAGGGGTCCTGTCCAACCGCATCCGCATCGGCATGGCGCTGGGCGCCGATGCGACCAGCATCTATCCGATCACCAAGGGCAAGCCGCTGGGGCGGATGATCAAGCGATCCGAACTGCTCGCCGACAACGGCTACAATACCCGCACCAAGCTGGGTCTGCCGGCCGGTCCGATTACCAATCCCGGGCGGGCAAGCATCGCCGCTGTGCTCAACCCCGCCGAGACCAAGGCGCTCTACTATGTCGCGGACGGCAGCGGCGGGCACGCCTTTGCCAATACGCTGGCGGAGCATAACGCCAACGTCGCGAAATGGCGGCAGTACCGGAAGGAAAAGGGAATCTAGATTCCCACCGCGTCGGACCGGACATAACCGACCAAGCCGTCCGGCCCATAGCCCCAGGCCCATCCGCGACTGTTGTCGAGCATCCGCAATTCGGTTCCGGCATCGAGCGATGCAATGACTTCGGATGTGTCGTTGGCGGAGACGTAAAAGGGCGACGCCTTGACCAGATGTCGGACTAGCGGTTCGGCATAGTGCGAGGCGATGACCCGGCCGGCGAGCGATGCGTCGGCCAGGTCCTTGCGATAGGCGTGGGTGCGCGGATCGGGCAGCAGGCTGGTGCCGGTAAGCCCGAAATCGTCAACCAGCGGCGAGCGCCGGCTCTGCGATGCGGACGGCGCCGTTCCCGCGTTGCTGCTGTTCGTCCTGCCCGGCACGGACATATCGCTGGAATCCGTCAAGAAATTCTGCCCCGTCGTTGGTGCGGACGACAAACACGTTGCGCCTGTCATCCTGGTCTCGTTCGCGGCGCAGATAGCCCAGCGTGCCCAATGTATTCAAGGCGCGCGTGACGACCGGCTTCGATACGCCCAACGTCTGCGCAAGACCGCGCACGGTGTGCGGGCCCGGCGTCAGGTAGACGAGCATCAGAAGGGCCATTTGCCGATTGGTGAGGTCGGGCTGCCCGGATCGCACATATCCGATCAGGGCTCGCATCCAGCCCGACAACTTATTGTCGGCCATGATTGTGAAAACTCCTTTGTCGTATAGTCGACAAAGGAAACCGCGCAAACCGCCTTTGGTTTCGTGCTTTTCCAGATTTTCCGTCAATATCGGGGATTTAACCCCCGAAAATGTGGCGGATCATTTGCTCGCAAAGCGGTCCGAAAGGTAGTGGAACGCCGCGCGCAGCCCCATCGCTTCGCCGCCTTTCGGCCGGCCGGGGCGGCTGGCGGGTCGCCAGGCGAAGGTGTCGAAATGCGCCCACGGCGTGGTCGGCGGCACGAAGCGGCGCAGGAACAGCGCTGCCGTCACCGCGCCGGCCATCGGCGAATCCGCGCCGTTGGCAAGGTCGGCGATGTCCGACTTCAGCATCTCGTCATAGCCGTCCCACAGCGGCATCCGCCACAGCGGGTCGCCGACGAACTTCGCCGCCGATTCCAGCCCTGCCGCCAGATCGTCGTCATTGGCGAACATGGCGGGAAGATCCGGGCCGAGCGCGACCCGTGCCGCGCCGGTGAGCGTCGCAAAATCGATGACCAGTTCAGCCTCGCCCTCGATCGCCTTGACCAGCGCGTCGCCCAGCACAAGCCGCCCTTCGGCGTCGGTATTGTCGATTTCGACCTTCAGGCCCTTGCGGCTGTCGATGATGTCCCCTGGGCGGAAGGCGGTGGCGGAGACGCTGTTTTCGACGGCGGGAATCAGCAGGTGCAGCCGGACCGGCAGCTGCGCCGCCATCACCAGCTTGGCCAAAGCCAGCGCATGGGCGGCGCCGCCCATGTCCTTCTTCATCAGCCGCATGCCGCTGGCCGGCTTGATGTCGAGCCCGCCGCTATCGAAGCATACGCCCTTGCCGACGATCGCGACCCGCGGCGCGTTCTCCTTACCCCAGTGAAGTTCGATCAGCCGCGGCGCGCGGTCGCGCGATGCGCCCTGGCCGACCGCCGCGATCATCGGATAGCCTTGCGCCAGCGCATCGCCGCCGGTCACCTCGACCTTGGCGTGATGCACCTTTGCGACGTCGCGCACCGCGGCCTCCAGCTCGGCCGGTCCCATGTCGGCGGCGGGCGTATCGACGAGGTCGCGGACCAGCGCGGTGGCTTCGGCCTGCCTGACGATCGTGTCGATGTCCGCCGCCTGCTTGACCAGCAGCACGCGCGGCCCGCGATCGTCGGCCGGGCCGGTCTTGTAGCGGACGAGCTTGTGCTGGCCGAGCAGCCAGCCGAGCGCCGCGATACCCGCATTGTCCCCGGCCAGCCGATACTTGCCCTCGGGCAGCGCTTCGCCGAGCCGCGCGAGGCACCATGGCGTCAGCGTTCCAGTATCAGCCACGGCAACAACCACTTCGAAATCATTTTCGACCGGCAGCGCCAGAAACTGGCCTGCCGATTTGCCGTCGAACCGGGCTGCGGCCAGCAGCGCCTGCCGCTGCGGGGACTGCCGCTTGGCCCAGTCGGGGAAGCCGTCCTTGTCGACGAGATGGATGGTCCGCGCGGCTTCGCCGCGGTCGGGCTGGAGCATCGAAGCGAAATCGGTCATGATAGGGACTTAGGGCGTCGCGGGGGCGACGACCAGAGGGGAGGGCGACCATGTTTGTCATCGCGTTGTTGATGGCGGCCGCTGCGCCGTCGGAGTCCATCCTGACCGACGATGCGGTCCAGCAGTTGACGATGGTCGCCAGGAGCCGCGAGGCCGATGCGGCTGGGCGCGCCGGCATGCTGAAACGCCAGGAGCTGGAAGTCGCCCTGCGCGGCGCGCTGACGGGCCGGACGCGGGCGGTCAGCATTCCGGGTCACGGCATCTATGTCGTCTACAATAGCGCCGACGGCAAACTCTACGCCTGGTTCCCGGGACAGCCTTCGGTCGTCAGCGGGACATGGGGGGTGCAGAAATTGAGCCGCAAGGTCAGCGTCGCCTGCCAGCGGTTCGACCGGCCGGGCGCGACGCCGCGCACCGGACCCTATCTGCCGCAGGAATGCATGCCGGCGGAAAAGACGCTGGGCGATCTCGACGTCCTCGAAAGTTGGGACGGAGACCCGTTCCTGCTGTCCAGCGGACAACTGCCCTTCATCAAGCAGCCGATGGGCCTGCCCAGACCCTGACCGTCAACCCGTTACGTTCAGTCTTCGATCAGGCGACGGGGACGCCAAACAGGTCGTGCTCGTCCGAATCCTCGATCAGGACCTTGCAGAAGTCGCCGGCCTTGAGGTGACCCGCATCGCGCAGATGGACTTCACCGTCGATTTCCGGCGCGTCGGCCTTGCTGCGACCGGTCGCGCCGACATCGTGATGATGCGGCGCGTGGGGCGCATCGAAATGCTGGCGGTCGGGGCCGTCCTGTGACGCGACCTCGTCGACGCGGTCGATGATGACGTCGATCGTCTTGCCGACCTTGGCGGCGAGCTTTTCGGCGCTGATCCGGGCGGTCATTTCCATCACCCGGGCATAGCGCTCTTCCTTGACCGCTTCCGGCACCGGGTCGGGCAGGGCGTTGGCCGCAGCACCTTCGACCGGTTCGAAGCGGAACGCGCCGACGCGGTCGAGCTGCGCTTCTTCCAGCCAGCCCAGGAGATACTGGAAATCCTCCTCGGTCTCGCCGGGGAAGCCGACGACGAAGCTGGAACGGATCGCAATATCCGGACAGATGGCGCGCCAGTTCTTCAACCGCTCGAGCACCTTGGCCTCGTTCGCCGGGCGCTTCATCAGCTTGAGCACCTTGGGGCTCGCGTGCTGGAAGGGAATGTCGAGGTAAGGCGTAATCTTGCCCTCGGCCATCAGCGGGATGACCTGGTCGACATGCGGATAGGGGTAGACGTAATGCAGCCGCACCCACGGCTGCTCGCCCGCCGGCGTGCGCAGTTCGCCCAGCGCCTGCGCCAGGTCGGTCATGTGCGCGCGAACCTCGCGGCCATGCCACTCGCGTGGCTGGTGACGGATGTCGACGCCATAGGCCGACGTGTCCTGGCTGATGACCAGCAGTTCCTTGGTCCCCGCCGCGACCAGCTTTTCGGCTTCGCGCAGGATCGCGTCCGGGCGGCGGCTAACGAGGTCGCCGCGGATCGAGGGGATGATGCAGAAGGCGCAGCGATGGTTGCAGCCCTCGGAAATCTTCACATAGCTGTAGTGGCGCGGGGTCAGCTTCAGCCCGGCCTCGGGCACCAGGTCGATAAAGGCGTTGGGTACCGGCGGCGCCGCTTCGTGCACCGCGCTCACCACTGCCTCATACTGCTGAGGGCCGGTGACGGCGAGCACGTCGGGGAAGCGGGCGCGGATCACCTCGGCCTCGTTGCCCATGCAGCCGGTGACGACCACGCGGCCGTTCTCGGCGATGGCCTCGCCGATCGCTTCCAGGCTTTCTTCCTTGGCGCTGTCGAGGAAGCCGCAGGTGTTGACCAGCACGACGTCGGCGCCGGCATAGTCGGCGCTCATCTGGTAGCCGTCGGCGCGCAGTTTAGTGAGGATCCGTTCGGAATCGACCAGCGCCTTGGGGCAGCCGAGCGAAACCATGCCGACCTTCGGCGGAGTGGGAAGTTTGGTAGCCATGGGAGGCCGCGCCCTTAGCGGGATTCGCCGCGAAATGCGAGCGTTGCGACGGGGCGGTAGAATTGGTTGGCCATCATCGCTAAAGCGCGCTCAAACCACCCTCAAGAGCAGCAAGAGATTCAGCCCATGCGTATCGCCATGATCGGAACAGGATATGTCGGCTTGGTATCGGGCACATGCTTCGCCGATTTCGGTCATCATGTGACGTGCGTGGACAAGGACCAGGGCAAGATCGACGGCCTCCTGGCGGGCAGGATGCCGATCTGGGAACCGGGTCTCGACGCGCTGGTGAAGCAGAACGTCGATCGCGGCAGGCTCGAATTCACCACCGATCTGGGCGCTGCCGTGAAGGGCGCCGATGCGGTGTTCATCGCGGTCGGCACCCCGACCCGCCGCGGCGATGGTCATGCCGACCTCAGCTATGTCTATGCGGCGGTGAAGGAACTGGCGCACACGCTCGACCATCCGGTGGTCGTCGTCACCAAGTCGACCGTCCCGGTCGGCACGGGTGACGAAATTGCGCGGATCCTGAAGGAAGAAGGCGCGCCGGAAGGCACGACCGTCGCCTCCAACCCCGAATTCCTGCGCGAAGGTGCGGCGATCAGCGACTTCAAGCATCCCGACCGCATCCTGGTCGGTGCCGAGGACGAACGCTCGCGCGAAGTGCTGGCGGAGATCTACCGCCCCTTGTTCCTCAACAAGGCGCCTTTGCTGTTCACCAGCCGCCGCACGTCGGAACTGACGAAATATGCCGCCAACGCCTTCTTGGCGATGAAGATCAGCTTCATCAACGAAATGGCGGACCTGTGCGAAGCGGTGGGCGCGGACGTGCAGGAACTGGCGCGCGGCATCGGCCTCGACAATCGCATCGGCGCCAAGTTCCTTCATGCCGGGCCGGGTTATGGCGGCAGCTGCTTCCCCAAGGATACGCTGGCGCTGCTCAAGACCGCCGAGCAATATGACGTGCAGCAGCGGATCGTCTCGATGGTGGTCGAGGTCAACGACACCCGCAAGAAAGCGATGGCCGACCGGGTCAGCGATGCGCTGGGCGGCGATCTTGCCGGCAAGTCGGTCGGCGTCCTCGGCCTCACCTTCAAGCCCAACACCGACGACATGCGCGATGCGCCGTCGATCCCGCTGATCGAAAAGCTGGTGGCGGGCGGGGCCAAGGTCACCGCGTACGACCCGGTCGGCCGCGAACAGGCCGAACCGCTGCTCCCCGCCATCACCTACGCCGACAAGCCCGAACAGGTCGCCGACGGTGCCGACGCGCTGGTAATCGTGACCGAATGGGATGAATTCCGCGCGCTCGACCTCAAGGACCTGAAGGCGCGGATGAAGGGCGACTGGCTGATCGACCTTCGCAACATCTACGACCGCGCCGACGCCGAGCGGGCGGGCCTCCACTATCGCGGCATCGGCCGTCCGGGCTCGCAAGCCTGACGCGATGAACAACAGCAGCCCGGCGCGGCTGACCCGGAAGAAGAGCATCTACACGCGCCAGCGGTTCTTCCTGCTCGGCGCTTTCGTTGCCGCCGTGCTGTTACCGCTGGCGATCCGGGCGCTGCTTCGCGGCGGTGAATTCATCGAAGAGCAGACGTGGAACGCGCTGGCGGCCAACAGCCTGGCGGTGCTGCTGTCGATGTGGTTCAGGGCATCGATCGACCAATATCCGGGCAATCGCGCGTCCTATCTGCTGTTCCCGTCGATCGTCGCAGGGCATGCCTTCAACGCGGTCGCCTTCCTGTTCACGCGCGTCGGCTACGACCGACTGGTCCTGCTGCTCGGGCTGACCGGGCACCTTGTCTTTGCCTATGCCTTGTTGATGCTGCTCCGCCGCCACCAGCGGAGCGTCATCGGCATCGTGCCGGGCGGCGAAACGGCCAAGGTTCGCGACATCCCGACGATCGACTGGGTCGACGTCGAAGCGCCGTCACTGGACGCCGCGCGCGAGTGCGACGCGCTTGTCGCGGATTTCTCGGCAGAACTCGGCGATGAATGGGAGCGGTTCCTGGCCGATGCCGCGCTCGATGGCCGCATCGTCTACCAGGTGAAGCAGTTGGCGGAATCGCTCACCGGGCGCGTCGAAATCGAGCATCTGAGCGAAAACAGCTTCGGCAGCCTCGTCCCCAGTCGCGGCTATTTCTATTTAAAGGGCGTGGCCGACTGGGTTGCTGCCCTCATCTCGCTACCCGTCGCGTTGCCGATGATGCTGGGTGCGGCGGTCGCCATCAAGCTCGACGGCAAGGGACCGATCCTGTTCCGCCAAACGCGTGTCGGCCATGCCGGCAAATTGTTCACCGTCTACAAGTTTCGCACCATGCTGCCGGCCGCAGAGGCAGCCGCCGTCGACGATCGGACTGCGGCGATGACGGGCGAGCGCGACCCGCGCATCACCCGCGTCGGCGCCGTGCTGCGCCGGTCGCGGATCGATGAATTGCCGCAGATCTTCAACGTTCTGCTGGGCCAGATGAGCTGGATAGGCCCGCGGCCCGAAGCGCAGGCGCTGTCGTCCTGGTACACCGGCGAAATCCCCTTCTACCGCTACCGACATGTGGTGAAGCCGGGGATCAGCGGCTGGGCGCAGATCAACCAGGGCCATGTCGCCGACGTCGACGCGGTTCACGCCAAGCTTCAGTACGACTTCTTCTACATCAAATATTTTTCGCCCTGGCTCGACCTGCTGATCGCCGCGCGGACGGTGCGGACGATGCTGACCGGCTTCGGGTCGAAATAGGCTTAGTGGGATGCTCCGACGACCGCGGCGGCGGTGGTCGAGGGGACGACGCGGAACGGCGAGGTCACGAAATTGACGAAGCCGTCGTAGACCGCGCGGGCGGCGGTCGCGATCGTCGCCGGGCGGTTCGCGCCATATCGGGCGAAAACGGCGATGGCGACACGGCGACCGTCTGGCAGGGTCAGATAGCCGACGTCGGTGGTCAGGCCGGTCAACGTGCCGGTCTTGTGCTGCACCTTCACGCCCGACAGCAGGCCGGGGATGCGGTTCTTGCCTGTGGCACACTGCGCCATCAGGTCGAGGATATAGTCGCGGCTCGACGGGCGCAGCATCGCGCCGCTGTCCAGCTTCTGCAGCATCGTGACCATCGCCTTGGGCGTGGCACTGTCGCGAACATCCTTGAGATCGCGCTTGGCGGCAAGCAGGCTGGCGATGGTGCGGTCGATCCTGAGGCCGGTGATACCGTGCTGGTCGATCCACGCCTGTACCGGTGCGGGTCCGCCCAGATTGTTGAGGATCATGTCGGTCGCGACATTGTCGCTGTGGATCAGCATCCGCGCCATCAGGCTGCGCACCGGCTGCCCGCCGATGGTTGCGTCGAGGCTGCGGCGACCGGCTTCGACCTGGCTCATGTAATTGGCGGCGATCGCGACCTTGACGGTGCTGGCCATCGGGAAGGCATCGTCGCCATAGACGGAAACCAGCTGGCCGGTTTTCAGGTCCAGCGCAGCGACGCCGATGTTGCCCGGATTGGCGTTGGCGATCGAGAAGAGGCGCTGTTCGAGCGGCTTGAGGAAGACAGGCGCTTCGGCGGCGGCCGGCGTCGCGAAGAAGGCGGCCAGTCCAATCGCGAAACCCGTCAGTCTCTTCATTCTGCTCCCACCCCCGGTACGATCCGAAAATGCTTTCCGATCAGATCACGATCCAATGGTTAATAAAGGATGAAAGCCACCATGAGGCGCAAGAGGCGTGCGATGAGTCGAGTCGCTGTGCCGACGAGCCGTTCGCAATCAGGACGTTCTACGTCCGCGGCGGTCGTATTTCTGCGGCTGGCGGCGCTGCGCCTAAGAGCCGGTCCGCGACACGCCCGGCCCATGTTTGAAGAACATCAAATAGACCAGTCGCCCGTTTTCGGGGCAGTCGCCGAAGGACGGCCCCGCGGTGTGCCAATATTGGGCCTGCAGCAGGACAAGCCGGTTGAACCGCATCGGTACCCGCATCGACAGTTCCCATTTCGATCGGTCGAGCGCGTCGATGTCGAGGATCTGGTGCTGCAGCGTTTCGTAATCGGGGAAGCCTAGCGCCTGGACCCCCTCGACCGTCATCGGCACACGATCGGTCATCGTGGGCCGGTGGCGGTAAAATTCGGTTCCACCTTGGCAGTCCTCGTCAAGCGTCAGGTAGAGGACCCCCGTCCAGTCGCTCTCGTCGATATGGATGCGCGCGGGCGCGCCGTCGCTGGCCAGTGCCAGGCGGCAGCATTGGTGGGAATAGTCGCTGCCCCAAGGCGCGTGAACCGGCGCACCGACGATGCGTCCGATCGCCTGTTCCAGCCAGTTGATCTCCACCTTCTGATGGCTGTTTTGTCCCGGATAGCGGCCTTCCACACCGTAGTTGAAGCTCAATGCGCGCTGGCGCAACCGATACGGGTTGGGATGGAAGTCGTCGATCACGAAGACGCATGGGATCATCGACCGTCCACTCCCGCTAGTCCTTCAAGCGTCGATCGCTTCGTCATCCAGCGACGCCGCGCGGGCCTGGATGAAGTTGAAGCGGTGCTCGGGGTTCTTGCCCATCAACCGATCGACCAAATCCTTCACCGGCTGCCGGTCCTGATATTCGCTCGGCAGGGTGATGCGGATCAACGAGCGGGTCGCGGGGTCCATCGTCGTTTCCTTGAGCTGGTTGGGGTTCATTTCGCCCAGCCCCTTGAAGCGGGCGACCTCGACCTTCTTGCCCTTGAATTCATTGGCTTCCAGCTCGGCGCGGTGGGCGTCGTCGCGGGCGTATAGCGACTTCGAGCCCGAAGTCAGGCGGTACAGCGGCGGCTGGGCGAGGAACAGGTGTCCGCGCCGCACCATCTCCGGCATTTCCTGGAAGAAGAAGGTCATCAGCAGCGTCGCGATATGCGCCCCGTCGACGTCGGCGTCGGTCATGATGATGATGCGTTCGTAGCGCAGCGCAGCTTCGTCGAACTTGTCGCGCGTGCCGCAGCCCAGCGCCTGGATGAGGTCGGCGATTTCCTGGTTGGCGCGGATCTTGTCGGCGGTGGCCGAGGCGACGTTCAAAATCTTGCCGCGGATCGGCAGGATGGCCTGCGTCTTGCGGTTGCGCGCCTGCTTGGCGCTGCCGCCGGCGCTGTCGCCTTCGACGATGAACAGCTCGCTGCCTTCGGCGTCGTCATTGGCGCAGTCGGTGAGCTTGCCGGGCAGCCGCAGCTTGCGCGCGCTGGTCGCGGTCTTGCGCTTCACTTCGCGCTCGGCGCGGCGCTTCAGGCGCTCGTCCATCCGCTCCATGATCGCGCCCAGAAGCGCGCGGCCACGGTCCATATTGTCGGCGAGATAATGGTCGAAATGGTCGCGGACCGCGCCTTCGACAAAGCGCGCGGCCTCGAGCGACGTAAGCCGATCCTTGGTCTGGCTCTGGAAATGCGGATTGCGGATGAATACAGACAGCATCAGCTCGGCGCCGTCCATCACGTCGTCCGGGATGATGTCCTTGGCCTTTTTCTGCCCGACCAGCTCGGCGAAGGCGCGCACCCCCTTGGTCAGCGCCGCGCGCAGGCCCGCCTCATGCGTGCCGCCGTCGGGCGTGGGGATGGTGTTGCAGTAATAGTCCTTGGCGTCGCCCTCGGTCCAGATCGGCCAGGCGACCGCCCATTCGACCCGACCCTGCCCGTCCGGGAAATCCTGGTTGCCGGTGAAGGCGGGCGTGGTGAAGCATTCGCGGCCGGTGAGCGTCTCGGCCAGCTGGTCGGCAAGGCCGTTGTCATATTGGAAGACCGCCTGTTCGGGCACCTTCTCGCTGGCCAGCGACGGGTCGCAGCGCCAGCGGATTTCGACGCCCGCGAACAGATATGCCTTGGACCGCGACAGCTTGAACAGCCGCTCCGGGCTGAAAATCGCATCCGCCCCGAAAATCTCAGGATCGGGGGTGAAGGTGACGGTGGTGCCGCGCCGGTTGGGGGCTGCGCCGACCTCTTCCAGCTGCGACGTCGCATTGCCCTTGGCGAAGGCCTGGCGGTAGAGCTTCTTGTCGCGCGCGACCTCGACGATCGTTTCGGTCGACAATGCGTTGACGACGCTGACGCCGACGCCGTGCAGGCCGCCCGAGGTCGAATAGGCCTTGCCCTCGAACTTGCCGCCCGAATGCAGCGTGGTGAGGATGACTTCCAGCGCCGACTTGCCCGGATATTTGGGATGCGGGTCGACCGGGATACCGCGGCCGTTGTCGGCGACGGTCAGCTTGTTACCGGCATGCAGCGTCACCTCGATCCGCGATGCATGGCCCGCGACCGCTTCGTCCATCGAATTGTCGATGACCTCGGCGGCGAGGTGATGCAGCGCGCGCGCATCGGTGCCGCCGATATACATGCCGGGACGACGGCGAACCGGCTCCAGCCCCTCGAGAACCTCGATGGCGGATGCATCATAATCACCGGACGACGTGGGCTGGCTGGAGTCAAACAAGTCGGACATTATGCGAACAGCTATAGGGGGCACAAACGCCTGCTGCCAAGCGCGGGGTGTTGGCAAATTTGCCACAACCGCGCATGATCGGAACCGCTCGGGGGGAGACGGTTATGCGGTTTGTTGCATTGGCCTGGATGGCATTTCTGGCTGCGGCGGCAACGCCGGCGGCGGCACAGAGCGGGGATGGCGGGCCGCAAGGTGGCTTCACCACCCCCAACGTCGATCATTCGCTGCAGAATTCGGCGTGCGGCTCGATGGAAAGCTCGGCCAACTCGATTTGCAAGAACGGCATGGTGTTCAACAAGCAGGGCGACGTTGCGCGCAAGGACGAAGTCCGCGCCCGCGCCATGGCCGAAGTTCACACGGTGTCGCTGCAGCGCGAAGAGGCGGCGCGGAAGCTCGCCGATCGTGTGCGTGCAGGCGCCGAAGTGCCCCCTGCGCTGGTCGAGCAGGTGCGGGCCGGCCTTGGCCGCGACCTCGAACTGTGGCGCGCCGAATATGGCGTGAACGACAAGGAATGGACTGCCGCCAGCGCGCGATGGATGCGCGATGCCGCATCGCTCACCCCGGCCGAATGGGTGTTGTGGCGGGAAGCCTGGTTCGACGAGCGCAACAAGTGGCTGGCGGCGCGACCACGGCAAAACTGACCAGATAGCAAAAAGCCCCGGAAGCGATCGCTGCCGGGGCTTTCGTTTATCGGACGCGCGGACCGCCGAAAGGCAGCGGCGGCGGCGGGCGCCGGTCGCGGCGCGGCAACTGCGCCTGGTAGGCGACGCCGCAATGGGCGACGCAATAGGGATAGCCCGGGTTCGACGGCTGGCCGCAGAAATGGAAGTCGGGCTCGCCCGGGTGGCCCATCGGCCAGCGGCAAACGCGATCGTTGAGATCGAGCAGACTGGTCTTGTCGGCAACCTCGGCGCTCGGCTTGGCCGGAACCAGGCGGCGCGGCGGTGCGGGCGGGATCGGCGCCTGCATGTCGCCCGGTCCCTGGCGGATGAAGCCACCGGGGCCGACCGAGCGATACTGCATCGTCTGCGCATCGAGCGGGGGCGATGCCGGGGCCTGCGTCGGCGCGGCGGCGCGTTCGGCGCGCGGCTCGGCCGGTGCCGCAGCCTTGGGCGCCGGTGCGGGCTTGGGCGCGGGCGCAGGCTTGGCGGCCTTGGGCGCGGCGACCTTGGGTGCCTTGGCCTTCTTTTCCTTTTCCTCGCCCGCCTTCACCGGCGAAGGACGCGACTCGAGGCCAAGGCGGTGCGCCTTGCCGATCACGGCGTTGCGGCTGACGCCGCCCAGTTCCTCGGCGATCTGGCTGGCGGTCGAACCGTCGGCCCACATGGTCCGCAGCCGTTCGATGCGCTCTTCGGTCCAGCTCATGAAATCTCTTGCTCCGTCGGGTTCAAAGCCCCGGTTGTCTAAACTCGCGACAGCCGATAGGCGATTGTCGCGTGAACGACCAGACTCCATCTTGGGTATCGAAGGAACCCGGCCAACCGGTTTTAAGCGGGATCAACTGGGGCGGCCTTAAGACCCTCTATATCAAGGAGGTAAGGCGGTTCTTCAAGGTCCAGCTGCAAACCGTGTGGGCGCCGGCGGTCACGACCATGCTGTACCTGATCATTTTCACCGTCGCGCTCGGTCGCGGCGGCAAGATGGTACTGGGCGTGCCGTTCCCCGATTTCATCGCGCCCGGCCTGATCGTGATGGCGATGCTGCAGAACAGCTTCGCCAATTCAAGCTTCAGCCTGCTGGTCGGCAAGATGCAGGGGACGATCGTCGATTACCTCATGCCGCCGCTGTCGACTGGTGAATTGATCGCCGGGTTGGTCGGCGCCGCCGTCACCCGCGCCTTCCTGGTCGGCTTCGCGGTCTGGTTCGTGATGCTGTGGTGGCCCGGCGTGCACGTCGGCATGGCGCAACCGCTGTCGGTCTTCTTCTTCGGCCTGATGGGCGCGATGATGCTCGCCTTCTTCGGCTTGATCACCTCGATCTGGGCGGAGAAATTCGATCATGCCGCCGCCATCACCAATTTCGTCGTCGCGCCTTTGTCGTTGCTCAGCGGCACCTTCTATTCGGTCGACGCGCTGTCGCCTGCCTTCCGGGCGATCAGTCACGCCAATCCCTTCTTCTATATCATCTCCGGTTTCCGCCACGGCTTCCTGGGCGAAGCGGATTCGCCGGTCGCGCTCGGGGCTGCGGTGCTGGTGGCGATCAACCTCGCCTTGTTCGCGACCTGCTACGCCCTCCTCAAGAGCGGCTGGAAGATCAAAAACTGATTCGGGTTAGTGCCTGCGATTCGGGCGCAGTTTGCTGACAGGCATGCGGTCGGTTCGTCTCATGTTGCCTGCGGTTCATCATTAACCTGGGACGACATCCGGACATTACAGCCACTTGCGCCGTTTTGCCTCCTGAACGGTCGATAACGGGCGTGTTCAGCATCTCCTCAAGGCGGGGGGTGCAGAACCGTCCAATCGAAAGACCTCAGTTGAGGAGAGTGAATATGCGTAAGGTTTTTATTTCCGCCGCCCTTGCCGCTTCGACGCTGGCCGTTGCGGCCCCCGCCGCCGCCCAGTGGGCGCCGCCGCAGCCGCAGGGCTATGCCTATGGCTACAACAACTATGGCCAGGCGCGTCGCCTTCAGGCCCGGGTCGACAACCTGCAGCGCCAGATCGTCCAACTCGATCGTCGCAACATCCTGTCGAACCGTGAAGCGGCGATGCTGATGAATGAATCGCGCGGCATCGAATATCGCCTTCGGCAGTCGGCCTACAACGGGCTGAACTACCGTGAATCGCGCGAACTCGAATATCGCGTCGCCCGTCTCGAAAATCGCATCTACCGCGAAGCGCGCGACGGCAACCGTTATGGCAATTACGCCTACAACAACAACGGTTACTACGGCCGCGATTACGACCGTGACGGCATCAACGATCGCTACGACAACCGTATCGGCCGCGACCGCGACGGACGCGACGACCGTTGGGAAGACGACCACGGTCGGCATCACGACTAAGCCAGTCGGCCAGTAGGCCCGGTGAAGCGTAAGTCAGGGGCGGCTCCCATCGCGGGGGCCGCCCCTTTCTCTTTGCGGGGGTTCCGTTTGTTTAGGGGCGGCGGTATAGGCGGCGCGGGCGGTCCTGACGGGCTGCCCTTTGCCGTTGCACACCGATCAAACCAAAGAGGAATGCCCCCATGGCCATCACGCCGCTCATGCCCGTCTACCCGCGTTGCGCCGTGCGGCCGGTCCGAGGGGAGGGGCTCTACCTCTACGGCGAGAATGGTCAGAAGTATCTGGATTTCGCGAGCGGCATCGCGGTCAACCTGCTCGGCCACGGCCATCCGCACCTGACGCAGGCGCTGCAGAAGCAGGCGGAAACGCTGATCCACGTTTCGAACCTCTATGGCAGCCCGCAGGGCGAAAAGTTCGCGCAGCGCCTCGTCGACCTGACCTTCGCCGACACCGTCTTCTTCACCAATTCGGGCGCCGAAGCGGTCGAATGCGCGATCAAGACCGCGCGCCGCTATCACCATGCCAAGGGCAACGCCCACAAGCATGATCTCATCACCTTTTCCAACGCCTTCCACGGCCGCACCATGGCGACCATTTCGGCGACCAATCAGGAAAAGCTGCGCGACGGCTTCGCACCGCTGCTGCCGGGCTTCAAGGTCGTCGAATTCGACAACCTCGAACAGGCGCTGGCCGCGATCGACGAACATACCGCCGGCTTCCTGCTGGAACCGGTCCAGGGCGAAGGCGGTATCCGCCCGGCGTCGAAGGAATTCGTCCAGGGCCTGCGCAAGGCCTGCGACGACAATGACCTGATGCTGGTGTTCGACGAAGTGCAGTGCGGCGTCGCCCGTACCGGCACGCTCTACGCCTACGAACAATATGGCGTGACGCCCGACATCATGGCTTCGGCCAAGGGGATCGGCGGCGGCTTCCCGATGGGTGCCTGCCTCGCAAGCGAAAAGGCGGCGGCCGGCATGGTCGTCGGCACCCATGGTTCGACCTATGGCGGCAACCCGTTCGCCATGGCGGCGGGCGAAGCGGTGTTCGACGTTGTCGCCAATCCCGAATTCCTCGCCCATGTCACCAAGATGGGCGAGCGCCTCCGCTCGGCGCTGGAACAGATGATCCCCAATCACGATCACCTGTTCGAAAGCGTCCGGGGCATGGGCCTGATGCTCGGCATCAAGATGAAGACCGACAGCCGCGCGTTCGTGAACTGGCTGCGCGACGAGGGCATCCTGCTGGTCGCGGCGGGCGACAATGTCGTTCGCGTCCTGCCGCCGCTGGTCATCGAGGAAGCCGACATCCGCACCTTTGTCGACGAACTGTCGGCGGCCGCCGCCAAGTACAAGGTCCCCGAAGCGGCGTGAGCGTCCGGCATTTCCTGAACCTTTCTGACGCGGGGATTGAAGGAGTCTCGGCAATTCTCGGCGAGGCGATGGCGCGCAAGGAACGGCGCGCCGGCTGGCCGAAGGGCAGGGTCGATCCCGACAGGCCGCTCGACGGCTTCATATTGGCGATGATCTTCGAAAAAAGCTCGACCCGCACCCGGGTCAGCTTCGACCTTGCCATGCGCCAGCTCGGCGGCAGTGCCATCATCCTCGACAGCGGATCGTCCCAGCTTGGCCGGGGCGAAACCATCGCCGATACGGCCCGCGTGCTGTCGCGCTTCGCCGATGCGATCATGATCCGCACCGACGATCATGCGAAGGTCGAAGAACTCGCCCGCCATGCCAGCGTCCCGGTGATCAACGGCCTCACCGACCTGTCGCATCCCTGCCAGCTGCTCGCGGACATGCAGACGGTGATCGAACATCGCGGCAAGCTGGTCGGATCCAGCTGGGCGTGGGTCGGGGACGGCAACAATGTCTGCAATTCGCTGATCGAGGCGGCGGCCATGATGGCCTTCGCCCTCAGGATCGCGACGCCCGAAGGGCATGCGCCGGACGAGGCGTTCCTCGATCGCGCGGCACGCGGGCCGGGGGCCGTCGCCTTGGTATCAACGCCCGAACAGGCGGTCGCAGGGGTCGATGTGGTGGTGACCGACACCTGGGTGTCGATGGGCGAGGAAGACGCCGGCAAGACGATTGCCACCTTTGAGCCGTTCCGCGTCGACGACGCGCTGCTCGCCAAAGCTGCGCCCGGCGCCACCTTCCTCCATTGCCTGCCCGCGCATCGCGGCGAGGAAGTGACCGATGCCGTCATCGACGGTCCCCAGTCGGCGGTGTGGGACGAGGCCGAAAACCGCCTGCACGCACAAAAGGCGTTGCTGATGTGGTGCCTCGGCAAGCTATAGGCTGGGCCGAAGGAGGCCGGCATGGGCAGGCTGAGTGGAAAGATCGCGCTGGTCACCGGCGCGGCGCAAGGGATCGGCGAGGGCATCGCGCGTTCTTTCGCGGGCGAAGGGGCGACCGTCTGGGTTACCGACATCAATGAGGACGGCGCGCGCGCCGTGGCGCAATCGCTCGGCCCGGGTCATCGCGCGATGCGGCTCGACGTCGCCGACGAAGCGGAATGGGACGCAGCGATGGCCGCGCTTTTGTCCGTTCACGGCCGCCTCGACATCCTGGTCAACAATGCGGGCATAACCGGTTTCGAAGAAGGGGAGGGGCCGCACGACCCCGAACATGCCAGCCTCGACGAATGGCACCGCGTCCACCGCGTCAACCTCGACGGCACCTTCCTTGGTTGCCGCCATGCGTTGCGAGCGATGCGGCGGACGGGCGAGGGGGCGATCATCAACATGTCGTCGCGCAGCGGGCTGGTCGGCATCCCGGGCGCGGCGGCCTACGCCTCGTCGAAGGCGGCGATCCGCAACCATTCGAAGTCGGTCGCGCTTTATTGCGCGCAGCAGGGCTGGAAGGTCCGCTGCAATTCGGTCCACCCCGCCGCGATCCTCACCCCGATGTGGGAGACGATGATCGGCGATGGGCCGGACCGGGAGGAAAGGATGAAGGCCTTCGTCGCGGACACGCCGTTGCGCCGCTTCGGCACGGTCGAGGAAGTGGCCGCGCTGTGCGTCTTCCTCGCTTCCGACGAAGCGCCCTACATCACCGGCAGCGAGTTCGACATCGACGGCGGCCTGCTGGCCGGATCGGCCGCCTCGCCGGGCTGAGGTTGCCTTTCGCCACCCGAATGCCCATCTGGCGCGACAATGACCGACATTTCGCTTCTTGAAGATGTGGCGCTTGGCGTCACCGTCCCTTCGCGGCACGCCCGTGGCCGCGCCGCGCGGATCGGGCCGACGCTCGACCGCATCCTTGCCAACCACAATTATCCGCCGGCGATCGAGAAGCTGCTGGCCGAAGCGCTGGTGCTGACCGCGTTGCTCGGCTCTCTGCTGAAAGACCCGACCGGCCAGCTGACGCTGCAGGCCCAGACGGATGCCGGCGCGGTCGAACTGCTGGTGTGCGATTACAAGGCGGGGGAACTGCGCGGATATGTTCGCCACGACAAGGGGCGGCTGGCCGACGCAGGCCCGAAGCCGTCGCTCTTCTCGCTGTTCGGCAAGGGCTATCTCGCCATCACTTTCGACCAGCCGGCGACCGACGAGCGCTACCAGGGGATCGTCCCGCTGGAAGGCGAGAGCCTGGCCGAAGCCGCGCAAAGCTATTTCGCCCAGTCCGAGCAAATTCCGTCGATCGTCCGCCTGTCGGTCGCGAAGGGCGCGGACGGGTGGGTCGGGGGCGGACTGATGTTCCAGCACCTGCCCGAGGGCGAGGAAGGCCGCGAACGGCTTCACACCCGGCTCGACCATCCCGAATGGCCGCACGTCGCGACGCTGGTCGGTTCGGTGACGGACGATGAACTGACCGACCGGACGCTGCCGCTCGACGACCTCGTTTGGCGGCTGCTGCACGAGGAAGAGGAAGTCCGCACGCTCGCGCCCGTGCGCCTCAGCCGTGGCTGCCGCTGCAACCCGGACTATATCGCCTCGGTCATCGCCAAATTCCCGGTCGAGGAACAGGCCGAGATGGTCGGCGACGACGGGTTCATCCGAGTCGACTGCGCCTTCTGCGCGACCAGCTTCCCCATTTCGCCGGTCCAGGCCTGACGCCCGTCGAAGCGTTAGCGCCCGTTAACCCCACTGTGGTAAATGGGCGGCCATGAATCGCGGGACGCGAATCACGCTGGCGATCGCCGCAATTGCCGCTTCGGCCGTCGCCGTGGCGGCCGCAGGGCCGCGTGCGTTGGCGCCCGCGACGGGCGGCCTGTGGGAAGTCAGCCGCAACGCGCAGGGGCAGAATGCCCAGCGGCTATGCGTTCCCGATCCGGCCGCACTAGCCCAATATGAACATCTTGGGCAGCAGTGCACGCGCGTCGTCATCGCCGACCACGGCACGCAGGCGGTGTTCCATTACACCTGCGCCGACGGCGGGTTCGGGCGGTCCGATGTCACCCTGATCACCCCGCGCACCCTGCGGGTCGACACGCAAGGCATCAACCGGGGGCTGCCGTTCCATTACCAGCTGCACGCGCGCCGGGTCGGCGAGTGCAGCCGGTAGGCCTTTGTTAACCATATCGGCGTAGAGGTTGGGACGTGCCCTTCTTCGGCACGCTTTCCTCCCTAGGGCCTGCGAGGCCCAAACTGGGTCGCTGCGGCGGCCCTATTTTTTTGCGGCCCAAGGCGGTAGGGGCGCGCATCATGTTGTCATTCCTTGCCAAAGCCGGTTTTGCCGGCCTGACGGTCGCGCTGGTGACGGTGGTGGCCAAGCGCTATCCCGGATGGGGCGGCCTGCTCGCCGCGCTGCCGATCACATCGTTGCTGGCGATGAGCCTGCTTTACGCCGAAACCCGCGATGCCGAGCAAGTCGGCCAGTTGTCGACGTCGATCCTGGCGTTCATCGTTCCGTCGATCCCGCTGTTCATCGCGCTGCCGCTGCTGCTTCGGTCGGGCGTGAATTACTGGATGGCGCTGGCGATAGTCATGGCGGGGACGATGGCGCTCTACGCGGCCGCCTTCTGGGCGCTGCCGCGGCTGGGGGTGAAGCTGTGACGAAACAGGCCGTCATCCTGCTGTCGGGCGGGCTCGACTCGATGGTGTGCGCCGCCCTGGCGCGCGAGGCCGGGTTCGGCGTCCTTGCGCTGACCATCGATTACCACCAGCGCCACCGGGTAGAGCTGGAAGCGGCGAGGCGCATTGCCGCCGAACTGGCCGACCGGCACATCGTCCTGCCGCTCGACCTTTCCGCGTTCGGCGGATCGGCACTGACCAGCGACATCGCCGTGCCCAAGGGCGGCGTGGAAGAGGGGATCCCGGTCACCTACGTCCCCGCCCGCAACACAGTGTTCCTCAGCCTCGCGCTGGCTTGGGCCGAAGCGGCGGGCGCGCGGGACCTGTTCGTCGGGGTCAACGCGCTCGACTATTCGGGCTATCCGGACTGCCGCCCCGAATTCGTCGAAGCGTTCGAAGCGCTGGCCAACAAGGCGACCAAGGCGGGGGTGGAGGGCGATCCCTTCACCATCCATTCGCCGCTGCTGCACATGACCAAGGCCGACATCGCGCGCGAGGCCCATCGCCTGGGGCTCGACGCGGGGATGAGTCATAGCTGCTACGACCCCGCGCCCGACGGCGGCGCCTGCGGACTTTGCGACGCCTGCCGCCTGCGCGCCAAGGGGTTCGAGGAAGCGGGCCTGCCCGACCCGACCCGCTACGCGGCCCGATGAGCTACGCGGTCAAGGAAGTCTTCCTGACGCTGCAGGGCGAAGGGGTGCAGGCCGGCAGCCGCGCGGTGTTCCTGCGCTTTGCCGGGTGCAATTTGTGGACTGGGCGCGAGCAGGACCGGGCCAAGGCCGTCTGTCAGTTCTGCGATACCGACTTCGTCGGCACCGACGGTCCGGGCGGGGGCAAGTTTGCGACGGCCGACGCGCTGGCCGACCATGTCGCGTCGATGTGGGGCGAGGGCAAAACGCGCCGGCTGGTGGTGATCACCGGCGGCGAGCCGATGCTGCAGCTCGACGTCGCGCTGGTTGAAGCGCTGCATGATCGCGGCTTCCGGGTCGCGGTCGAAAGCAACGGAACCATCGCCGCCGTTCCCGGCATCGACTGGCTGTGCATCAGTCCCAAGCCGGGCAGCGAAGTCGTCCAGCGCAGGGGCGACGAATTGAAGCTGGTCTGGCCGCAGGCGGGGATCGACCCGGCCGGGCTGGAGCAGTGGGATTTCGCCAACTTCCTGGTCCAGCCGATGGACGGCCCAGCGCTGGATCGTTCGATCGAGGCGGCAATCGCGCTGGCGATGGAACGGCCGGTCTGGCGGCTCAGCCTTCAGGCGCACAAGGTCGCCGGCCTCAAATAGGTAAAGAAAAAGGGGCCGCCGGGCGGACCGGCAGCCCCTTGAAACCGTGGAAGCCGCACCAGGCAGCTTCCAGCGCGATTACATCGCGTTGGTGGTTTCGGCAGTCGCGTTGGCGTCGGTCGCGTTGGCGTCCGTCGCATTGGCGTCGGCGGCCATCGCGCCGTCGGTCGCATTCGCGGCGTCAACAGCCATGGTGTCGTTGGCGACGACGTTTTCGGTCGTCAGCGTTTCGTCGACGTTCATCGTGTTTTCGGCGGCTTCGTTCTTGCTGCAAGCCGAAACAGCCAGGGCCGCGGCGGCGACCAGGATCAGAGCACGCATTCAGTAAACTCCCTTGATTATGAGATTTGCTGTCAGGCTCCCCCTCCCGCAAATCGCGCGCAACATAGAGGCGCGATGCGGGGCGCTCAAGCGACTTGTTGGGAAACGTGCAAGCGGTTGAGAAACCGCGGTAAATTCCGGTTAAATGCTGCGTCCACGGCCTCCATGCCCTGATTCTTGCCAAGCTGCTGCAAACTGGTCACGCCGAAGTCGGCAAGGCCGCACGGCACGATCCCGCCGAAGTGGGTAAGATCGGGCGCGACGTTGATCGAAAAGCCGTGCATCGTCACCCACCGCTTCACGCGTACGCCGATGGCGCCGATCTTGGCTTCCTCGGCGCCTTCGCCTGTCCAGATGCCGATGCGCCCGGCCTCCCGCCGCGCCGACACGCCGAGTTCGGCGAGGGCGTCGATCATCCAACCTTCAAGGGCATGGACGAAGCAGCGGATATCCTTGCCCCGCTTTTCAAGGTCGAGGACGAGGTAGCCGACCCGTTGTCCCGGTCCGTGATAGGTGTAGCGCCCGCCGCGTCCGGCGTCGTACACCGGAAAGCCCATCGGGTTGAACAGTTCAGCCGGATCGGCGCTCGTCCCCGCCGTGAACAACGGCTCATGTTCGAGCAGCCAGATGAGCTCGCGCGCGTCGCCGGCACGAACCGCCGCGGCCCGCGCTTCCATTTCGGCCAGCGCGTCGGGGTAGGGCACCAGTCCCTCGCTTACCCGCCATTCGATGTCGTCAGCACTCATCGCGAGCGCCATGCCCCCGCCGCCTGGCCATCGCAAGGGCGATTGCGCCCGAACGAGCGCGGCCCCATAGGAAACCCGAACATGGGGGAGTAGCAATGTCGCCGTTATCGATCAGCAAGTCCTGGGAAGAAACCACAGCCTTCCTGGCCCGCGAATCCCGCTTGGTGGCGCCGATCGCGCTGGCGCTGGTGGCAATTCCCGCGACGGTGCAGGCGTGGATCGATCCGGCCAAGGAAGGCGGGTCGAGCGGCTTCGTCGGCCTGATCCTGATGATCGTGTCGATGGCCGGGCAGCTGGCGATCGCCCAGCTCGCCATCGGTTGGCGGGGCAGCATCGGCGAAGCGATCGGCAAGGCGTTCCGCCGACTGTGGGCGGTGATCGGCGCGGGCATCGCGATCTACGGTCCCCTCGTGCTGCTTGCCGTGTTCATGCTTGGTGCATCGCTGGGCATGGACGGCATCGCCAGGCTGGAAACCATGTCACCCGAGGAATTGGTGCGGGTCAAAGGCGTTGCCGTCACCCTGTTGCTGGTGGCGGTGTTGGGCATCTTCCTGTCGGTGCGCTTCCTGCCGATGATCGGGGTCGCGATGGGTGAGGACGCCGGGGTATCGGCGATCATCCGGCGCAGCTGGGCGCTCACCCGCGGACACTTCGGCAAGCTGTTCCTGGTGATCCTGCTGCTCGGGCTGGCCAGCATTCTCTTGTCGACCGCGATCATGACGGTGGTCGGCACGCTGGTCGCGCTGGCGGTTGGACCGCTGGAGCCGCTCAGCCTCAGCGCGCTTATCACCGGCCTGTTGAACGGCCTGCTGGCCGCGCTGGTCTCGGCGGTCTATTCCGCGCTCGTCGGACGGATTTACGTCAATCTTGCCGACCGCGGGGCACCGGCCGCCTGACCTATTTCCAGCGCGCCAGCGGCGGCAGGCTCATCAGGATCGCGTCGATGTTGCCGCCGGTCTTGAGCCCGAACAGCGTGCCGCGATCGTAGAGCAGGTTGAATTCGACGTAGCGGCCGCGGAATTCCAGCAGCTGTTCCATGTCGGCGTCGGTGAAGGGCATGTTCATCCGCTTGCGGACGATCTGCGGAAAGATGTCTAGGAACGCTTCGCCGACGTCGCGGGTGAAGGCGAAATTCTCGTCGAAATGATCTTCCAGCCGGTCGTAGAAGATGCCGCCCACGCCGCGCGACCGGGCCCGATGGGGTAGCCAGAAATATTCCTCCGCCCACTGCGCGAAGCGTTCGTAATAGGTCGGATCGTGCGCAGCGCAGGCCGCGCGCAGGCGGGCATGGAAGGCGTCGGTGTCTTCCTGATAGGGGATGGCGGGATTGAGGTCCGCGCCGCCGCCGAACCAGCGCCGCGTCGTCGTCAGGAAGCGGGTGTTCATGTGCACCGCGGGCACATGCGGGTTGGCCATGTGGGCGACGAGGCTGATGCCGGTCGCAAAGAAGCTGGGGTCGTCCTCCGCCCCCGGGATCTGCTTGGCGAATTCCGGGCTGAAGGTGCCGCCGACGCTCGATACGTTGACGCCGACCTTTTCGAAGACCTTGCCGTTCATCTGGCTGCGGACGCCGCCGCCGCCCGGTTCGCCGCTGTCGTCGGTCCGGTCCCACGGCGTATATTCGAAGGCCGCGTCGCTGCCCGCTTCGCGCTCGATCGCTTCGAACTCGGCGCAGATTCGGTCGCGCAGCGATTCGAACCAGGTGCGGGCGGCCTGCTGCTGGCTGTCGAGCGGTTTCATCGGGGCAATTCTCCGGTCTGGCGCAGTGCTTCGCCTAGGGCGAGCGCTGCCGAGGTGGCAAGGTTGAACGAACGCACGCCCGCACGGATCGGGATTCGCAGGACGGCGTCCGCCTGCTGGGCGACGTCGGCGGGAACGCCCGCGCTTTCCTTGCCAAACATCAAAATATCGTCGCGCTCGAAGGAAAATTCGTAAGGCGATTTGTCCCCCTTGGTGCTGAACAGCACCAGCCGGCCGGGTCGGGCGGCGCGGAAGGTCGCAAAGTCCGGATGGCGGCACACCTCGACATGGTCGATATAATCCATCGCCGTGCGGCGCACCCGACGGTCGTCCCATTCGAATCCCATCGGTTCGATCAGGTCGACCGCGACCCCCATGCAGGCGCCGAGGCGCATGACCGCCCCGACGTTGCCGGCGATCTCGGGCTGGTAGAGTGCAATGCGCATCCCGTTCGCGATAGTCGCGAAGCGGCTTGCCGCACAAGTCGGGCAATTTGACCATTTGCAACCTTGTGCGGAGGCGCTATCAGGCCCGCCAATCGTCCCGGCCCGAGGCTGGGTGCGATGTCGTATCCGATGCCTTTCGGCATCCGCGAAATTCGGGCTTAAGGGTGAGCATGGCCACGCTGGAAGAAAACAACGCCGCGACGGTGGAAGGCGATCACAGCCTTCGTCGCCGCGACTTCATCAATATCGCTGCCGTCAGCTTCGCCGGGGTCGGCGCGGTTGGCGTCGCCATCCCGCTGGTTCGCCAGATGAACCCGGCCGCCGACGTGCTGGCGCTGGCGTCGACCGAAGTCGACATCAGCAAGATTGCGCCGGGCCAGGCGATCAAGACCCAATGGCGCAAGCAGCCTGTCTTCGTCCGCAACCTGACGCCGCAGGAAATCCAGGCCGCCAAGGCGGTTCCGCTGAGCGAACTGCGCGACCCGCAGTCGCTGGAAGAGCGGACCAAGCCGGGCAAGGAAAACTGGCTGATCACGCTGGGCGTCTGCACCCACCTGGGCTGCGTGCCGCTGGGTACCGGCGAAGGCGAAAACCGCGGCCCGTTCGGCGGTTATTTCTGCCCGTGCCACGGCTCGGCCTACGACACCGCGGCCCGCATTCGCCAGGGGCCGGCACCGCTCAACCTGCAGGTGCCAGATTATGAATTCACGTCCGACACTGTCGTGACGATCGGCTAAAGGGAACGACGCAGATGAGCTTTGCCTGGGCCAAGCCCTACGAACCCAAGACCGACCTTGGCCGCTGGGTCGACCAGCGCCTTCCGCTTCCGCGCCTGGTCTACGGTGCGATCGGCGGCGGTTATCCGGTGCCGCGCAACCTGAACTATGGTTGGAATTTCGGCGTCCTCAGCGGCATCTTCCTGATGGTGCAGATCGTCACCGGGATCATCCTGGCGATGCACTATTACAGTTATGCCGACGGCGCGTTCAGCTCGGTCGAGCATATCATGCGCGACGTCAACGCGGGCTGGCTGCTGCGCTATGCCCACGCCAACGGCGCCAGCTTCTTCTTCATCGTGGTCTACATCCACATCTTCCGCGGCCTGTTCTACGGATCCTACAAGGCGCCGCGCGAAATGGTGTGGATGCTCGGCCTCGTCATCTACCTGCTGATGATGGCGACCGCCTTCATGGGTTACGTCCTGCCCTGGGGCCAGATGAGTTATTGGGGCGCGCAGGTCATCACCGGCTTCTTCTCCGCCTTCCCGCTGGTCGGCGAGACGGTCCGCGTCTGGCTGCTCGGCGGCTATGCACCGGACCAGGCCGCGCTGACCCGCTTCTTCTCGCTTCACTACCTGCTGCCGTTCGTGATCGCCGGCGTGGTCATCCTCCACATCTGGTCGCTTCACATCCCGGGTTCGTCGAACCCGACCGGCGTCGAGGTGAAGACCGAAAAGGACACGCTGCCGTTCCACCCGTTCTACACGGCCAAGGACGGCTGGTTCGCCGGACTGTTCCTGATGTTCTACTGCGCCGTGGTGTTCTTCGCGCCCAACGCGCTGGGCCATCCGGACAACTATATCCCGGCCAACCCGCTGGCGACGCCGGCGCATATCGTCCCGGAATGGTATTTCTGGCCGTTCTACGCGATCCTGCGGTCGTTCACCGTCGACTTCATCCTGCCCGCGAAGCTGTGGGGCGTGCTGGCCATGTTCAGTTCGATCCTGCTGCTGTTCTTCCTGCCGTGGCTGGATCGTTCGCCGGTCCGCTCGGGCCACTACCGCCCGGTGTTCAAGCGCTTCTTCTGGATCCTGCTGATCGACGTCGCCATCCTCGGCTATGTCGGCGGTGCGGAAATCAGCGCGCGCAACATCGCGCTGGGCCAGCTCGCGGCGGCTTATTATTTCGCGCACTTCCTCATCATCCTGCCGCTTATCTCGAAGTTCGAACGGCCGCTGCCGCTGCCCAATTCGATTTCGGAAAGCGTGCTCAAGGGTGATGCGCCGGAACGCGCACCTTACGGGCTCGACACGACGCCCGCAGCGGCCAACTAAGGGGATATCGGGGCCATGGTCCGCATCATTGGATTTCTCGTCGGTCTCGGTTTTGCCGGCGTCCTCCTCATCAGCATGATCGTCAACCTGGTGGGCTATTTCCAGAGCCCGCCGGAACCGACGGCCGAGCATGAATTTCACCTTCACCCGAAGGAGCTTCATCTCGCGTCGGACGGGCCGTTCGGCAATTTCAAGGACACGGCGCAGCTGCAGCGCGGCTTCCAGATCTACAAGGAAGTCTGCTCGGGCTGCCACAGCCTCAATCGCGTCGCGTTCCGTGACCTCACCGGCATCGGCTACAACGAAGGCCAGGTGAAGACGATCGCCAGCGAGTGGGCGACCGAAGTGCCGTCGATCAATCCGGAAACCGGCGAACCGGCGACCCGCAAGGCGACCCCGGCCGACCATTTCCCGAGCCCCTATGCCAACGAAACGGCGGCGCGGGCTGCGAACAACAATGCACTTCCGCCCGACCTGTCGCTGATCGTCAAGGCGCGTGAAGGCGGTGCGCCGTACGTCTATTCGATCCTGACGGGTTACCAGGAACAGCCGGCCGAGCTTCTGAAGAAGTTCCCGGCGGCCAAGACCCCGCCGGGCCTGCACTACAATCCCTATTTCGCGAACCTCAACATCGCGATGCCGCAGCCGCTGGTGTCCGACGGGCAGGTGACCTACGGTCCGGGCAATCCCAAGCCGACGGTCGACCAGATGGCCAAGGACATTTCGGCCTTCCTGGTGTGGGCGGCAGAACCCAAGCTGGCGGTGCGCCACCAGTATGGCATCGTCGTCCTGATCTTCCTGCTGATCGCCACGACGCTGGGCTTCCTCAGCTACCAGAACATCTGGGCCGGCGTGAAAGGCAAGAAGGCCGCGGCCTGAACCGACGGAAGGGTGGGACGATGACCGGCGCTGACGACCTGAAGGCGCTGGTCCGCACCATCCCGGATTTCCCGAAGCCGGGAATCCAGTTTCGCGACATTACGACCTTACTTCTCGACCGTTCGGGTTTCGCCCGGACGGTCGAATTGCTTGCGGCCAGCGTCGGCGGCCCGGTCGACCTCGTCGCGGCGATCGACGCCCGCGGCTTCGCGATCGGCGGCGCGCTGGCCGAAAAGCTTGGGGCTGGGCTGCTATTGGTGCGCAAGGACGGCAAGCTGCCGGGTGCGTCCATCGCCGAGGATTATGCGCTGGAATATGGCAGCGACCGGCTGACCATCCACGTCGATGCCTGCACGCCGGGCGCGCGGGTACTGGTCGTCGACGACCTGATCGCGACCGGCGGGACGGCCGCCGCCACCGTGCGGCTGGTGCGGCGGGCAGGGGGCAATGTCGTTGGCGCCCGCTTCGTCATCGACTTGCCGGATCTCGGCGGCAGCGCCGCGCTACGTGCCGACGGGGTCGACGCGGTCAGCCTGATGTCGTTCGACGGCGATTAGGCCGCGGCGGGTCGCCGAAGCATCAGCACGATCGAGGTGAAGCTCATCACCACCTGGTCGTGCTGGTTCTTGACCGTCATCTCGGTCCGGACGCTGCCCAGGTTCGGTTTCGACCGGGACGGCGTCACCTCGACCAGCTTGCCGTACACGTGCAGCGTATCGCCGGGATAGACCGGAACCTTCCAGCGCAGCTCGTCGCAACCGGGCGAGCCAAGGCCGGCCTGCGGGTCGCGCTGCAGGTAGCTGACCAGCACCGACATGGTCATCGCGCAGGTGTGCCAGCCCGACGCCGACATCCGCCCGAAGTGGGTCTTGGCCGCCGCCTCGTCGCTCAAGTGAAATGGCTGGGGATCATATTTGCGCGCGAATTCGAGCACTTCCTCGCGCGTGACCGCATAGTCGCCGAAATGGACTTCGGACCCGACCACCATGTCTTCGAGATATTTCATCATTGCAGGCTAGCGGATCGGTATCGTTTCGCAACCCTTTGTAGCCCGATCGTGCCCGCTTGGCGGCGGCAGGCCATCGTGTAAGGTCGGCGCCGTGAATCGACCGCCTTCCCCATCGCACTGGAATCCGCGCCTGATACAGGCCGCCATCGCGCTGCACGACAATCGCCTCGAAATCGCCGAGCCATTGCTCAAGGCGCATCTCAAGGACGACCCGTTCGACGCCAAGGCGATCCGCATGCTGGCGGAACTCGCGTGGCGGATCGGCCGGATGAAGGACGCCGAACATCTGCTGCGCCGCGCGGTCGAATTGGCTCCGGGTTTCACGGCTGCGCGTGCCCAGCTGGCGCTGGTGTTGGGGCGGACGGGGCGCCCGCAGGAAGCGTTGCCGCTGCTCGACCTGCTGTTCGAACAGGATGGCGAGGATATCGGCCATTGGAACCTGAAGGCGGCGACGGTCGCGCGGCTGGGTGATTTCGACGCCGCCATCGGCCTCTACGAGCAGGTACTGGAAAAGGCGCCCAAGCAGCCCAAGGTGTGGATGAGCTACGGCCATATGCTCAAGACCGTCGGGCGGCAGGACGACGCCATCGCCGCCTACCGCCGCTCGATCGAACTGGCGCCGCAACTGGGCGAGGCATGGTGGAGCCTTGCCAATCTGAAGACGGTCCGGTTCGACGAGGCGGATATCGCGGCCATGACGCAGGCGCTTCAAACAAGCGACCTGCGCGACGAGGACCGCTTCCACCTCGATTTCGCGCTTGGCAAGGCGATGCACGATGCGGGGCGGTCGGACGAAGCCTTCGCCCATTACGCGTCGGCCAACCGGCTGCGGCTGAAAAGCCAGCCCTATAGCGCCGACGACACGGCCAAGGCGGTCGACCGGGCCATCGCGACGTTCGATGCCGATCTGCTGCGCCACGCCACCGGCGGCTGCGACGCGCCCGATCCCATTTTCATCGTCGGCATGCCGCGCGCCGGCTCGACCCTGGTCGAACAGATCCTCGCTTCGCACAGCCAAGTCGAAGGGACGTCGGAACTGCCCGACCTGCCCGCCGTGGCGCGCAGCGTCGAAGGCTACCCGGCGGCCGTTGCCAGGCTCGATGGCGATGCGCTCCATAGCCTTGGCCGGACCTATCTCGACCGGGCATCGGTCCAGCGGCGGACCCAGCGCCCCTATTTCATCGACAAGCTGCCCAACAACTGGCTCTACGTCCCGTTCATCGCCATGGCGCTGCCGAACGCGAAGATCATCGACGCCCGGCGCCATCCGCTCGGCTGCTGCCTGTCCAACTTCCGCCAGCATTTCGCCCGCGGCCAGGCGTTCACCTATGCGCTGGCCGACGTCGGCCGCTATTATGCCGACTATGTTCGCCTGATGGCGCATGTCGACGATGCGCTGCCGGGCAAGGTCCACCGCGTCATTTACGAACGGATGGTCGACGACACGGAGGCCGAGGTGCGCGCGCTGCTATCCTACTGCGGGCTCGAATTCGAAGACGCTTGCCTGTCGTTCTACAAGACCGAGCGCGCGGTCCGGACCGCCAGTTCGGAACAGGTGCGCCAGCCGATCTACCGCGACGCGACCGACGAATGGCGGCGATACGAGGCGCATCTGGACCCGCTCAAGACTGCGCTGGGATCGGTCCTCGACGCCTATCCGGACGCGCCGAGCGGCTTTTGAGCCACGCCCCGCCGACAATCTAGGGCTGTATTGCGGTGGCGTAACACTATCCCGATTGACATCGGATTCCGCCTAGTGTCGCATGGCCGTCATATCCATCTGATGGGGGCATCGATGACTGACCGGACTTTGCGTTCCTTTACCATGGGGCTGCTGGCGACGAGCGCGCTGGCCTTCCCGGCCTTTGCGCAGGACGCTGCGCCCGCCGATCCGGCCGACACGCCGTCGACCGCTACCGCGGCGCCCAGCGACGTCGACAGCAACGAAATCGTCGTCACCGCGCAAAAGCGTGAAGAGAGCCTGCAGGACGTTCCGATCAGCGTTCAGGCGATCGGGACCAAGCGTCTCGACCAGCTCAACATTTCCAACTTCGAAGATTACACCAAGCAGCTGCCGTCGGTCAGCTTCCAGACCGCGCAGCCGGGCATCACTGTCGTTTACATGCGCGGCGTCGCGACCGGCGGCGACGGCAACCACTCCGGCTCGCTGCCGTCGGTGGGCACCTATCTCGACGAACAGCCGGTGACGACCATCGGCGGCACGCTCGACATCCACATTTACGACATCGCACGTATCGAAAGCCTCGCCGGCCCGCAGGGCACGCTCTACGGCGCGTCGAGCGAGGCGGGCACCATCCGCATCATCACCAACAAGCCCGAACTGGGCGTGACCAGCGGCCGCATCGATGCCGAGCTCAACACGGTCGCGCACGGCGAGGTGGGCGGCAAGCTGGAAGGCATGATCAACCTGCCGATCGCGGATCGCATCGCCTTCCGCGGCGTCGCATACTACCAGCGCGACGGCGGCTATATCGACAATGTCTTCGGCAGCCGCACCTATTACATTTACGACGACGACGTTCCCGACGTCACGGTCGACAACAGCGACCTCGTCAAGAAGAACTTCAACGACAATCGCGTCTATGGCGGCCGCGCCGCGCTGAAGGTCGACCTCGACGACAATTGGACGGTGACGCCGACCATCCTGCACCAGGACATGAAATCCAACGGGGTGTTTTTCTACGACCCCAACATCGGCGATCTGAAGATCGACCGCATGTTCAAGGACCTGCGCAAGGACAAGTTCACGCAGGCCGCGCTGACGATCGAAGGCAAGATCGGCAATTTCGACATCACCTATGCGGGTGCCTATCTCGACCGCAAGACGCTGACGCTGTCGGACTATACCGACTATGCCGACGCGTACGACGCCCTCTACGCCGACTACAACCCCGACTATGCGGGCCTGGCCTATTTCTATTACCAGGACAGCGCGGGCAACTACATCGACCCGCGCCAGCACATCGCGGCCAGCGACCACTTCAAGAAGCTGAGCCAGGAACTGCGCATTGCCTCGCCGGCGGACAAGCCGTTCCGCGTCATCGCGGGCGCCTTCTTCCAGCGCCAGTCGAACGACATTTTCCAGAACTACATCATCGACAACCTCGATCCGAACCTGTCGGTCAACGGGCGCCCCGAAACGCTGTGGCTGACCAAGCAGGAACGCGTCGACAAGGACTATGCGCTGTTCGGCGAAGCCAGCTATGACGTCACGCCGAAGCTGACGCTTACCGCCGGTGGTCGTCTGTTCAAATATGACAACAGCCTCATCGGCTTCTTCGGCTTCGGCCGTAATCCGGGCGGTCAATATACCGACAGGCCGTTCAACGGCGCGGGCAGTTCGCGCACCGGCGTCGCCGGCTGCTATCTCGCCGACGGCCGCACGTTGCGCGAA
Source organism: Sphingomonas jaspsi DSM 18422 (assembly GCF_000585415.1). Lineage (NCBI taxonomy): Bacteria > Pseudomonadati > Pseudomonadota > Alphaproteobacteria > Sphingomonadales > Sphingomonadaceae > Sphingomonas > Sphingomonas jaspsi. Next base: position 1,136,902 of record NZ_KK073876.1, read on the forward strand.
ACTTACCTCGCGGGCGATCCGATCGTGAACATCCTGCCGGGTTCGGTGCCCGGCACCTTCTGCACCAACCTGGCCGAATTCAAGAACGGTAAGCTGGTGCCCAAGCGCGCCAAGGGCAGCGGTTTTACCCATCGCCTGAACGCGCAGTATAAGGCGTCGGACGATGTCATGTTCTACGGCACCTGGTCGCGCGGTTTCCGGCCGGGCGGCATCAACCGCCGCGGCGACGTGCAGCCTTACGATCCCGACTATCTGACCAACTTCGAAATCGGGTGGAAGACGACGCTGGCCGACGGCCGGGTCCGCTGGAACGGCGCCGTCTATCACCAGGTGTGGAAGAAGTTCCAGTTCAGCTTCCTCGGCGCGAACAGCTTCACCGAAATCCACAACGGCAACGATGCGCGCATCAACGGCGTCGAAACCGATTTCAACTATTCGTCGGGCGGTCTCAACCTGACCGCGGCCGCGGCCTATACCGATGCCAAGACCACCGGCACCATCTGCGCCGCCGACGGCGACCAGCCGCCGTGCCCGGGCAGCTTCGTGTCGGCACCCAAGGGCACGCGCCTGCCGGTGACGCCGAAGTTCAAGGCATCGGCGACGGCGCGTTACAGCTGGCCGGCGTTCAGCACGGCCAGGGCGCATGTCCAGGCCGGCGTTGCCTACCAGAGCTCGGCGCCGTCATCGATCCGCACCAACGTCCTGCTGGTGCCGTCGGGGCTGCTCAACTTCCAGAATCCGAACGAGTTCATCGGCAAGATCCGCGGCGCGACGCTGGTCGACCTGGCGACCGGGCTCGACTGGAAGAAGTTCAACGTCGAACTGTACGTCAGCAACCTGTTCGACAAGCGCAACGACCTGTCGCGCGGTGTGAACTGCGGCAGCTGCACCCGCGCCGTCGTGGTGTCGGGTACGCCGCGGACGATCGGCCTGCGGATCGGTACCAAGTTCTGACCGGTCGGCGGGTCGTCCCGCCGTTCGTCGAACAAGCGATTGACCCCCGGCCTCGCTTCGGCAGGGTCGGGGGTAATCGTTTCTGTCAGGGGACCATCATGAACCGTTTCGTCCGTGCGGGGATGCTCGCCGCCACCATTTTCGCCTCGCCCGCGCTCGCCCAGTCGGAACCCGCGCGGATCATCGACGAGGGGCTCAATCGCAGCCACGTCATGCTGACCGCGTCGGAACTGATGGACGGCATTGGCCCGCGCCTCACCGCGTCGCCCAATCTGGCGCGCGCGGAAAATTGGGCGATCGGCAAGTTTACCGAATATGGGCTGACCAACATCCATCGCGAGCCCTTCGCCTTCGGCCGCGGGTGGGAGATTGTCTCCTCGTCGGCGACGATGGTGACGCCGCGTCGGGTTGCGATGACCGCGATCCCGGTGGCGTGGTCGCCGCCGACCGACGGCACGTTGCGCGCCGAAGTCATCGTTGCGCCGATGTCGAAGCGTGAGCATTTCGCCAAGTGGAAGGGCAAGCTCGCGGGCAAGATCGTCATGGTGACCCTGCCCGACACGCAGACCGCCGACACCAAGGACCCGGTTTTCCAGCGCTACGACGATGCCGGGCTGAAGGAAGAAGATACGTTCCGCCTGCCCAACTACGATCCGGACGCGATCAATTTCCGCAAGCAGCGCCGCGACTTCCCGCGCGAACTGGATGCCTTCCTGAAATCGGAAGGCGCGGTCGCGTGGATCAAGAAAAGCTATCGCGACGGCATGCTGGTGCACGGAGAAGGCTATAATTACGGCCAAGGCGAAACGCTGAACCTGCCGGTGATGGAGGTCGCGGCCGAGGATTATCGGCGCCTCGCGCGCCTCGCCAAGACCGGCCCGGCGCCGGTGATCGAACTCAACAGCAACGTCCGCTTCATCGACGGCGACGGCAACGCCAACAATATCATCGCCGACATTCCCGGCACCGATCCCAAGGCGGGTTACGTCATGGCCGGCGCCCATTTCGACAGCTGGGTCGCGGGTGACGGGGCGGCGGACAATGGCGCCGGCAGCGCGGTCGTGATCGAGGCGGCGCGCATCCTGAAAGCCATCGGCGCGCGCCCGAAGCGCACCATCCGCTTCGCGCTGTGGGAAGGGGAGGAGCAGGGCCTGCTCGGCAGCCGCGCCTATATCGAGCGCCACTTCGTCGATCGCCCGGTCGACCAATCGTTGCGCGGCGCGGAGGCTTATTACAGCTGGACCGAGGCCTATCCGATCACCCGCAAGCCCGGCTATGGCGAGATGAAGGCCTATTTCAACATGGACAACGGGTCGGGCAAGTTCCGCGGTATCTACGCCGAACAGAATAGCGCGGCGGTTCCGATCCTGCGCGAATGGCTGTCGCCCTACAATGCGCTGGGCGCGGACCGGATCGTGATCGGCAAGACCGGCGGTACCGACCATGTCTACATGCAGGCGGTCGGAATCCAGGGCTTCCAGTTCATCCAGGATCCGCTCGATTACGAAAGCCGCGTCCATCATTCGAACCTCGACACGCTCGACCATATGCGCGGCGACGACATGCGGCAGGCGGCGGTGGTGATGGCTGGCATGCTGTTGGCCGCGGCGAACAGCGACAAGGTGCTGCCGACCATGCCGATCCCGCAAAAGCCGGTCGATACCGACCCGTTCGACTATCAGGATCCTAACAAGTGAGGTTGAGCCACCGAGCGAAGTGAGGCCGGCGCAACGCGCCGCCCGAACAGCGCGAAGAGCTGGCGAATTCCGGCCGACGGGTCGCCGCTAGGCGAGCCCGATCGACGTCACGGGATTCACTCCCGTGACGGCACTCAACCCCGAATGTCGCTGTCGGCCTGAAGTAAATTTAGGCCGTCGGTCCTGTCCGCTGGCCCGGCAGGCCGTCCGCGGTTCGCCGTCTCTCGCCTAGTGCTGGCGTCGCGCTGCGCGCGTCGACAGCACTAAGGCTCGGCGGCTCACACGTTAAACTTGAAGTGCAATACGTCGCCGTCCTTGACGACATAGTCCTTGCCTTCCTGGCGCAGCTTGCCCGCGTCGCGCGCGCCGCTTTCGCCGTTCAGCGCGACATAATCGTCATAGGCGATGGTTTCGGCGCGGATGAAGCCGCGTTCGAAGTCGCTGTGGATTTCGCCGGCCGCCTGCGGAGCCTTGCTGCCCTTTTCGACCGTCCACGCCCGCGCTTCCTTCGGGCCGACGGTGAAGAAGGTGATGAGGTGGAGGAGGTCGTAGCCCGAGCGGATGACGCGGGCGAGGCCGGTTTCGTGCAGCCCCATTTCCTCGAGGAAGGCGATGCGCTCGTCCATCTCCATGCCGACGAGATCGGCCTCGATCGCGGCCGAGACGATGACCGCGTTGGCACCTTCCGCCTTGGCCTTTTCAAAGACGGCGGCGCTGTGGGCGTTGCCCTCGGCGGCTTCGTCCTCGTTGACGTTGCAGACGTAGAGCACCGGCTTGGCGGTGATCAGCTGGGCCTGCGCGAAGACGCGCGCTTCCTCGTCGTCCTTGGGCTGGGTCAGGCGGGCGGGCTTGCCTTCGCGCAGCAGGTCGAGCGCCTGGCCGAGCACGCTGGCGGCGATCTTCGATTCCTTGTCGCCCTGCTGCCCGCGCTTGACGAGGTTGGGGACGCGCTTTTCGAGGCTTTCAAGGTCGCTCAAGAGCAGCTCGGTCTCGACCACTTCGGCATCGGCGATCGGATTCACATGATTGTCGACATGCTGGATGTCGTCATTTTCGAAGCAGCGCAGGACGTGGACGATGGCGTCCACTTCGCGGATGTTGCCGAGGAACTGGTTGCCGAGGCCTTCGCCCTGTGACGCGCCTTTTACTAGGCCCGCGATGTCGACGAAGGCGAGCTGGGTCGGGATGATCTTGGCCGACCCGGCGATCTTCGCCAGCGTGTCGAGCCGCGGATCGGGAACCGCGACCTGTCCGACATTGGGCTCGATAGTGCAGAACGGGTAATTCGCCGCCTGCGCCGCCTGCGTTTCGGTCAGCGCGTTGAAAAGGGTCGACTTGCCCACGTTCGGCAGGCCGACGATGCCGCATTTAAAGCCCATGTCGCTCTCTGATAAGGAAGATTTGCGGACCCACTATCGCGCGGGCGATGATTTTACCAGTCTTTCACTCGGCGCGCGTAATGAGCGTCGGCGGATTGGGGGAGTAAGCGCGTATGTTCGGACGGAAAGGGCTCGGCACCGCAGGCCAGAAGCAGCCGCAGGACGGCCGGGCATGGGTAGACGGCCAGCTCGCGAAATATGATCGCCCGGGATCGATGGAATTCGCCCAGCACATCGGTCTGAAACTGTTCGACGCCAGCTATCATGCGATGAAGGACGATCGCGGCGTGCGCATCGAAGCCATCGTCGCGATGTTGTCGTCGGTTGGCGGATACCTGTGCCTGCTGCCGATCCTGAAGCAGTTGAAGGCCGAAGGGCTGAACCCCGCCGACATCGGCATGGTGACCATCCGCGGCAACGACGGTCGAATCTACCAGTTCGGCGACGCGCCCAATCGCTTGCTGTGCGAACATCCGATGTCGTTGATCAGCCTGGTCTTCGGCGCGGCGCACGCACATGGCGCCGCGGTCAGCCTGGAAATGGTCAACCAGGAAATGAGCTTCATCGCCAGCCGTGTCGGCACCGACGACTATATGTCGCTCGACCTTCCGCCTGCGCACCAGGTGGATGCGCCCGATGCGTGGTTGCGCCATTTCCTGCCGTTCGTACTCGATTCGATCAGCGCCGCTTATCTGGCCGACCTGCAGCGGCAGGGCATGCCGATCGACGTCGATACCATGCCGGCCGACGCAAAATTGCCGCCGCCCTTCATGCTCGCGCGGATCGTCGCCTTCGCCATCCAGCAGGCGATCGACGTCGGGCACCAGGCGCTGGACGCCACCATGCTGGCGCGGATTTCGATGCAGTGCGCGATGCGCACCGCCAAGGTGGATACCAGCTGGCTGGACGCCTAGGCGAAGTTGAAGCTGACGCTCAGCCGTTCGCCCTTGCCGGCGTTCGGCATCACCTCGTGACGCAGCCAGCTTTCCCACAGCAGGATCAGGCCGGGGCGCGGTGCGACGCGGGCGTAGGGCTGGAGATGCTCCGGCGCATCATCGCGGCGGACCGGGGCGGCCATCATCAGGCCCGAGCGCGGATCTTCGAAGCGAATGTCGCCGCTACCCTTGGGCACCTCGACATAGAGCGTGCCGCTGAGGATCGAATGGGGGTGGATGTGGCCGCTGTGGTGCCCGCCGCCCTTCAGCAAATTGACCCACAGGCTGTCGAGCTTCGGCTTCACGTCCCACGCAAGGTCTTTGGCGAACTTGGCGGCGTGGCGGGTCAGGATTCGCTTCAGATCGTCGAACGCCGGATCGCGGCGCGGCAGGTCGTTGAGGCTGGCGTAGCTCGTGTAGCCCCTATAGCCCTTGTCCGCGCTCCATCGCTGCCCGGCGACATCGTCCTCCGCCAGCATGCGGATCGAATGCGCCAGTTCGGCCAGCAGGGCATCGTCGGCCAATTCCGCTTCGTACAGCGGCGTCGCGAACAGGGTGCGGATCGTCATTGGCGCTGCTTAGCCTCTTGCCTGCCGCCATGCGAGCGGCTTTGAAGGGGCCGAGGGCAGCAGATGGCATTTGCAATCAAGTCGATCGACAATCTCTTCCCGATGCCGATCATCCGCGTCGACATCGCCGATGCGGCTGCGCTCAATGAGCGGCTGTTGGCCGAAATCTCGGCGCGGCGCGCGGCGGAAGCGGGGGTGGCGCGCAGCAACAAGGGCGGCTGGCATTCGGCGGCCGATTTCTTTTCGCGCAAGGAACCGGCACATGCCGCGCTCGCGCTCGACCTGTTGCGGATCATGGCCGAAAGCACGCGCAAGTTCGATCCGGACGCGGATTATTCGAAGCTGAGGCTGATCCCCGACGGGTGGGTCAACGTGAACCCGCCCGGCGCCTACAACAGCCCGCACGATCATCGCAGCGCCTTTTGGTCCGGGACCTATTATGTCGACGTGCCCGACGGCGAGGGCTCGTCGGGCATGATCGAATTCTACCACCCCGGCACCCCCTTGCCGCAGGACGGCGGGATCGGTGGGCCGCTGACCGCCGAAAGCTATTGCACGCGGCCCAGCGCCGGGACGGTGCTGCTGTTTCCTGCCACGATGAAGCATTGGGTCCACCCGAACGGCGGTACGCGCGACCGGGTGACGATCGCCTTCAACGGCCGCTTCGAAGTGAAGCGGTAGGCGATCAGCGATCCGGCTGGTCGTCGAAAATAGGCAGCGCCAGGTCGCGCTGGTCCTTGGGCAGGCGCACCCAAACCGAAAGCAGCGTCGGATCATCGCCTTCGTCGACGATGGTGTGGAGGACATCGATCGACAGCGGTCCGGGCGACAGGCGGCTGGCCGTGCCGGCGCCGGTTTTTCCTGCGGAGGTCACCAACCGGATTGAGGTTGGCGATCGCGATACGATTATATCGCCGGGATAGGGTCCTGAGGGGATGTCGCTGGCTTCGACCAGTTCATCAGCCCGGGACTGGTCTACGAATGCGCGTTTGGACGGGAAATAGCGGGCGATTGCGTCAATCACTGCGAAGCGCCCCGACGTGCCGCCGATACTGTAGGCTGCGACCACCGCCGGGCCTGCGATGCCGGCGGCATCGGAATCGAACAAGCGCTCCGTCGGAATGGCGTCGGGCGTGACGATCAAAAGCGATCCGTTAGAACCGTAAAGGCCGATGCATTGCCAGCCGTTGGGAGCCAGCACTGCCGGTCCATCTTGACTGACATACAGCGTCAGACGTGCGGCGTCCTTTGGCTTCAGGCGCGGTCCGGTCGGCAGTCTTGCGGGAGCCTCCAAAGGCCCTTGCTGACCGTCCGACGCGCAACCCACCACTGGGACCGATACCGCCGTGCTGGCCGCCGCAAGGGGGATGAGGAACGGGAAGACCATGGCGTCAATCCTGCTGGAGCCGCAACGCGATGTCGCTCATGAACCGGGCGTCGTCGCCGTCGGCGAGCCATGGCGCTTCCGAGGCGATGGCGGCGAGCATGTCGGCGAGCACGTCCATCTCGCTCTTGGCGTAATTGCCCAGCACATGGCCGGTGACGCGGGACTTGTCGCCGGGGTGGCCGATACCGATGCGGACGCGGCGGAAATCGGGGCCGAGCGAGGCGTTGATCGAGCGCAGGCCATTGTGCCCGGCAAGGCCCCCGCCGACCCGCGCCTTGACCTTCATCGGTGCGAGGTCGAGCTCGTCATGGAAGACGGTGAGCGCGTCGACATCCAGCTTGTAGAATTTCAGCGCTTGCTGAACGCTGTCTCCGCTGTCGTTCATATAGGTCTGGGGTTTGAGCAGCAGCACCTTGTGGCGGCCGATGCGGCCTTCGCTGATCAGGCCGCGGAATTTCTTCGACCAGGGGCCGAAGCCGTGCACCTCGGCGATGGCGTCGAGCGCCATGAAGCCGACATTGTGGCGGTGCAGCGCATATTGTGCGCCGGGATTTCCAAGGCCTGCCCAGATCTGCATGGCGTGGGTTCCTGCCAGCAAAAACGCCCACCCTGCAAGCAGGATGGGCGTCCTTGTTCCGTAATCGGGAAGGGAAGGGGCCTTAGGCCTCTTCGCCACCTTCCGAAGCTTCGCCTTCGTCGGCCGCGGCTTCGTCGCCAACGGTCGGGACGGCGCCCGCATCGGCCTGGGTGGTGTCGCCTTCTTCCGACTTCATCGCCGACGGCGCGACGACGGTAACGACGGTGAAGTCGCGATCGTCGATCGCCGACTTGACGCCCTTCGGCAGGGTGACCTGCGAAATATGGACGCTGTCGCCGATGTCGAGGCCGGTGAGGTCGATTTCGATCTGGTCGGGGATGTGCGCCGCGTCGCAGACCAGTTCGAGGTCGTGACGGACGACGTTCAGCACGCCGCCGCGCTTGATGCCCGGGGCCGCGTCTTCGTTGGTGAAGGCGACCGGCACGTTGACCTTGACTTCAGCATGTTCGCTGATGCGCAGGAAATCGACGTGGATCGGGCGGCTCGTCACCGGGTGGAAGTCGACTGCCTTGGGCAGCGTGCGGGTGGCCTTGCCACCGACTTCGACCATGACGACCGAATTCATGAAATGGCCGGTGCTCAGCATCTTGGCGAGGAGCTTTTCCTCGACATGGACCGAAACCGGATCCTTCTTGTTGCCGTAAATCACGGCGGGTACCCGACCTTCGCGGCGGAGTTCACGGGAGGCTCCCTTGCCAGCCCGTTCGCGCGCTTCGGCGGGCAGCGTCAGCTGTTCGCTCATGTTCGCTATTCCTTCAATTATGTGCGGCCCCGCCACGCCTCCAGGGATGACCATGGGTGGACCAGCGCGCGCCAATAGCGGCGCAAGGGCCGTTTGGCAAGCGAAGGGCGCCCGCGCAAAGCCCGCGGGCGCCCCTCAAGTTTTGTCGGGCCGCGATTATTCCTTGTGCGGCACCCGGGCGCTGGCAATGCCTTTGGCCTTCAGCAGAGACTGGACGCTGTCCTTGCCCGCCAGGTGGCCCGCGCCGACCGCGACGAACACAGTGCCCGGCTGGTCGAGCCGCTTGCTGATCCAGGTGGCCCAATTGGCATTGCGGTCGGTGATCAGCACCTTGTGCAGCAGTTCGCTGTCGGCGTCGTCCGCTTCCATGATCCTGCCGACGGTTTCCGTATCGGCCTTGCCCCATGCGTCGACCAGCTTGCCGACCTTGGCCGGGACTTCGGCGCTTTCCTCGAGACCCTTTTCGAGCATGCGAACCTGCTCCGCTTCGGGCAGCGCGCCGAACAGTCCGAGCTGATAGTCCGCGGTTTCAAGCGCGCTCGTCTTCTTGTTGGCAGCCTTGGCGGCGGTGGTCAGCACCTTTTCCGCGCCGTTTTCCGGGCCCATGCCCATCTTCTGGAACTGCAGCGTGGTCAGCGTGATCGATGCCAGGAACGGCTTCATATAATCGAACGCCGTCGCCGGCAGGCCGGACTGTGCGATCGCGGCCGACAGGTTCTTCTGCCCTTGCGGCGACAGCTTCGACGGCAGCGTCTTGCCCGACAGGTCGATGCCATATTTCATGACGAGCGGCTGCAGCTCTTCCGGTTTTTCCGGCATGATGATTTCGGTCACCAGTTCGTCGGACTTGTCGAAGCTGGCCTTCACCTCGTCGTTGAACCAGTCCTTCTTGCCGTCCAGCGCATGGACGGTGCCGAACAGATAGATGGTGGTGTCCTTGTCCTTCACGACCCACACCGCCGGATCGAGGTCGGGGCGGGCAGCGGCCTTGTCGGCAGCGCAGGCAGGGGTCGCCAGCAGCGCGACGGGGACCAGGAACGGAACGAACTTCTTGAACGACATTTTACTCTCCCACTCTCAAATGCATTGATGGAAAATTCAGTGTGACGAAGCGGTTAACGGGTCAGCCGAGCGCCGCACCGTCGTCGAAAATTTCTTCGATACGCAGGTCGAACAGCCGGGCCAGCTTGAAGGCGAGGGGCAGCGACGGATCGTGCTTGCCGGTCTCGATCGCGTTCACGGCCTGCCGCGACACCCCGATATGACCGCCAAGATCGGCCTGGCTCCATCCGCGTTCGGCGCGCAGCACCCGAAGGCGATTGTTCATGCGCGGCTCCTCCACATTTCGACGTGAAAGCCGATGAAGAAGGCGGCGAGCGCGATGATCCCGATCCAGGTCGGCGTCGGCTGCCAGCTGAAACCCGCCTCCTCCAGCCGGTGCGACAAGGTCGGAAATGCTTCCGCCCAAAAAGTCACCGCAATCGTCGCGAAGAAGGCCAGCGCGGTGCCGGCGCTCCACAGGCTCCTGGCATAATCGTCGCGGAATTTCTGGCGGAACAGCACCAGAACGATGACGACCAGCATGCCGACGATGAAGCCCTGCCAAAAATCCGGCGCGCCGAACCAGTAGGCAAGGCCGAGCGTCGCCAGCAGCGCGGCGCCGCTGTGGGCCGCGACATAATAAAGCTGTTCCTTGGGCATTTTGGACATCGGATCGCAACCTTGGATGAAAGGGGTTCAGCGGGGTTCGTCTTCGCTATCGGCGAGTTCGCTCGCAGACTGGCGGTTCCAGACGAGAAAGAAGGTCGGCAGCAGGCTGGCGTAGAGGAAAATGCCCCAGAACAGCGCGTTGAAATGATCGTAGGTTCGCGGGATCCACAGGCCGGCTTCGCCGCCGATCGCGAAGTAGAGCACCGCCAGCAGCGATAGCGCCGTGAAGGTCGCATAGGCCGTGGACATGGCGCGCTGGCGCAATTTCAGCTCGAATTCGTCGAGCAGATGGACCTGCTCGCCTACGATCTTCTGAACGTGAGATCCGTAGACGGGCAGGGCGAAAGCAAGCGACGCCGCGATCACCAGCAAGCCGCTGATCTTCGCGGCCGGATGATCGACCGTCATGATGGCACCGCCGATCGGGTAGGCGGCTAACGACAGGGTGGTGAGCGCGCGTACGGCCTTGATGGACAGGCCCTTGCCGTCGCCGTTCGTGGACCGATAGAAAATCATCGTCTCATTCCGTCAGTTCATGCTGACACAATGTCAGCTTGTCCTGACTTTATGTCGCGATTCGCTGACAATGTCAACATGACCTTACATTTGGTCATGATATGCTGACTTTTCAGAGGGAAATTGGCCGCGGCATTGACGCGTTTCCGCCCTTCCGCCAAAGCCCGCCGCATGAGCGAAAAAGCGCCGCTGAGCTTCCAGGACCTGATCCTGACCCTGCACCGCTATTGGGGCGACCAGGGCTGCGTCATCCTGCAGCCCTATGACATGGAAATGGGCGCGGGGACCTTCCACCCGGCGACCGTGCTGCGTGCGCTCGGCCCCGATCCGTGGAACGCGGCCTTCGTCCAGCCCTGCCGCCGCCCGACCGACGGCCGCTATGGCGAAAACCCCAACCGGCTCGGCCATTATTACCAGTATCAGGTGATACTGAAGCCGAGCCCTGCGAACTTGCAGGAACTCTACCTCGGTAGCCTCGACGCCATCGGCATCGACCCGCTGAAGCACGACATTCGCTTCGTCGAGGACGATTGGGAAAGCCCGACGCTGGGCGCCTGGGGCCTTGGCTGGGAAGTGTGGTGCGACGGGATGGAGGTGACCCAGTTCACCTACTTCCAGCAGGTCGGCGGCTTCGACTGCAAGCCGGTCGCGGGCGAGCTTACCTACGGGCTCGAACGCCTCGCCATGTATATCCAGGGCGTCGACAATGTCTTCGACCTGAAATTCAACAATGCGGGCGTGACCTACGGCGACGTCTTCCTCGACAATGAAAAGCAGATGTCGAAGTGGCATTTTGAGGTGGCCGACACCGACGCCTTGTTCGACCTGTTCAAGAAGGCGGTCGCGGAGAGCGAAAACAGCTTGAAGAACGGCGTGCCGATCGCGGCCTATGAACAGGCGATCAAGGCCAGTCACGTCTTCAACACGCTCCAGGCCCGCGGCGTCATTTCGGTCGCCGAGCGCCAGGCCTACATCGGCCGCGTCCGCGACCTCGCCAAGGGCGCCTGCGCCGCGTGGATGGATTACAAGGGGTATGCCGCGTGAGCGCCGATTTCCTGCTCGAACTCCTCAGCGAGGAAATCCCGGCGCGGATGCAGGCCAAGGCCCGCAACGACCTGTCGCGCCTGTTCGCCGAAGGGCTGGCCGCGGCCGGCCTTACCCATGACGGCATCGTCACTTACTCGACCCCGCGCCGCCTCGCGCTGATCGCCAAGGCGCTGCCCGGCGCGACGCAGGCGGTGAGCGAGGAACTGAAGGGCCCGCGCACCAGCGCGCCGCCGCAGGCGCTCGAAGGGTTCCTGCGCAAGACCGGCCTCACGCAGGACCAGCTGGAAGATCGCGACGGCGTCTGGTTCGCGGTGATCGACAAGCCCGGTCGCGCCACCAGCGAGGTGTTGGCCGAGCTGATCCCGCAGATCGTTCGCGAATTCCCCTGGCCCAAGTCGATGCGCTGGGGTGCACCGTCGCTCTCGACCGCATCGATGCGCTGGGTGCGCCCGCTCCATTCGATCGTCGCGCTTTATGGCGAGACCATCGTCGATGTGCAGATCGAGGGCGTGGCGTGCGGCGCGACCACGCTCGGCCATCGTTTCCACCATGCCGGCCCAATCACCATCGGCGGTGCAGGCGATTATGTCGAAAAGCTGCGCGCCTGCCATGTGCTGGTCGACCAGGAAGAGCGCGAGCGCATCATCCGCGACGGCGCGCGCAAGCTGGCCGATGATGCGGGGTTCTTCCTTGTCGAGGACGAGGGGCTGGTGGTCGAAAATGCCGGCCTCACCGAATGGCCGGTGCCGCTGCTCGGCTCGTTCGACCATGACTATCTGGATGTGCCCGAAGAGGTCATCCAACTCACCGCGCGCATCAACCAGAAATATTTCGTGCTGCGCGGCGGCGACAACAAGCTCGCGCCGCACTTCATCTGCACCGCCAACATCGACGCCAGCGACGGCGGCGCGGCGATCGTCGCGGGCAACGAACGCGTGCTCGCCGCGCGGCTGAGCGATGCGCGCTTCTTCTGGGAGCAGGACCTGAAAGTCCCGCTGGAAGAGCAGGCGAACAAGCTCGAGCAGATCGTCTTCCATGAAAAGCTCGGCACCGTCGCCGACAAGGTCGAACGCGTCGCGAAACTGGCCCGCTGGCTGGTCGAGGAAGGCATCGTCAAGGGCGCATCCGCCGACGACGCCGAACGCGCCGCGCGCCTCGCCAAGGCCGACCTCGTCACCGGCATGGTCGGCGAATTCCCCGAGCTTCAGGGCGTCATCGGCGGCTACCTCGCCGCAGCCCAAGGCGAAAAGCCCGAAGTCGCCGCCGCCATCCGCGACCATTACAAGCCGGTCGGACAGGGCGACGAAGTGCCGACCGCGCCGGTGACGGTGGCGGTGAGCTTAGCGGATAAGCTGGATACCCTTGTTGAGTTTTGGTCAGCAGACGAAAAGCCGACGGGAAGCAAAGATCCATTTGCCCTGCGTCGGGCAGCGTTGGCGATTATTAGGACATTTTTGGATCGCGGAATTCGTGGATCACAAAAGGATCTGTTCCTCGAGGCACGGACGAATTCACTCCAACAGGATTTTGAGCAAACCGTTGATCGAATGTGGCCTGCCATTCTCGCTGAGCAGGATAACGCTCGCCAAAGTGTCGCAGAGTTGATGGCGGTTCAGGAGGGCGAAGTTCATCACATCGCCGCCATTTGGCAACAAATGGAAAGGCAAGAGTCGTCATTTCGCATGACGGAAGCTCAAGCGAAGGACATTGCTTCAGCCTATGCGGCTCGTGAGATGCAGGTCGAGCACCAGATTAATTGGAAAATTTGGGAAGACTTTGAAGCGTTCTTCACCGATCGCCTAAAAGTCCAGCAGCGAGAAGCGGGGGTTCGCCACGACCTTATCGACGCGGTGTTTGCGCTCGGCGGAGAGGACGACCTCGTTCGTCTGCTCGCCCGAGTGAAAGCGCTTCAGGCGTTTGTGGAGACGGGTGAGGGGACCAACCTGCTGGCTGGCTACAAACGCTCAGCGAATATCCTCAAGAAGGAAGAGTGGGATGCGGCCGTCGCCTCGACCTCCGCGGTCGAGACGGAGGAACAGGCGCTGATCGATGCCCTCGACATCGCCGAGCCCAAGGCCCGCGTGGCGGTCGAGGCGGAGGATTTCACCGCCGCCATGGCCGCGCTCGCCTCGCTGCGCGCGCCGATCGATGCCTTTTTCGACAAGGTGACGGTCAACGCTGACGATGCGGGCGTCCGCGCCCGCCGCCTGAACCTGCTCGCCCGCTTCCGCGATGCGGTTCACACGGTGGCCGACTTCTCGAAAATCGAGGGCTGACGGGCGCCGGCGTGTCCGGGGGACAGGCCGAGCACGTCAGGAGCCCCAACGGTCAGGCGCGGGTGCTGTCGTCCGGGTCGCGGTCGGCGCTGTCCTTCACCCCGTCGCCATCGCGGTCGCGGCCGAGGATGCGGTCGACGAAGCCGACCGGCTTTTCCGCCGGGGTGACGACGCCGTCATTGTTGACGTCGCGCGGATCGCCGGTGGCAACGACCGGCGCTGCGGCAACCGTACGATTGCGTTCGGCATCGCGCAGGGCGGCGGCGCGAAGCGCGTCCTGCTCACGCCATTCCTTTTCACGGGCGCTGTGCGTCGTTTCCAGTTCGCGCCGGCGGTCGACCTCGGCGTTGTAGCGGTGCTTCCACTTGCGGCCACCGCCCGAAAACAGGAAGCCGCCGACCAAGAGGCCGAGCACGAAGACCAACATGACGATAACCCATTGGTCGGTGGTGAAGTCGAGCATCGCTTATCCCCTGTGACTGTTCGTCAGGGTCAATGCGCGCCGCAATCGTTTCGTTCCCGCGAAAACGGAACCGCCGCCGGCTCCAGCGAGGGAACCGGCGGCGACCTTCTCCCCCACCAGGAGAATGGGTTGAAGACGCTTAGGTCTTGAACAGGTTGTCGCTGATCGAACAGGCCGCCGGGCCAAGGATCACGACGAACAGGGTCGGAAGGATGAACAGGATCAGCGGGACGGTCATGATCGCCGGCAGACGCGCCGCCTTTTCTTCCGCGCGCATCATGCGCTCGTTGCGGAATTCGGCCGACAGCACGCGCAGCGCCGAGGCGAGCGGGGTGCCATATTTTTCGGTCTGGATCATGGTCGTCACCACGCCGCGGATCGATTCCAGGTCGACGCGGTTGGCGAGGTTTTCGAACGCCTGGCGACGTTCGCTGAGGAAGCCCAGTTCGATCGCGGTCAGGCCGAATTCGTCGCCCAGTTCCGGATAGGCCTTGCCCAGTTCGCGGGCGACGCGGTTGAAGGCGGCGTCGACGGTGAGGCCGGCTTCGGCGCAGATGACCAGGAGGTCGAGCGCGTCGGGCAGGCCCTTGCGGACCGCATGGCTGCGCTTGGTCACCTTGTTCGACAGCCACAGGTCAGGCGCCTTGTAGCTGAGCAGGAAGGTGCCGGCGACGAAGGCATATTGTTTGAACCAGCCCCAGGTCGGGAAATAGTCGAAGACGTAGACCAGCAGCACCGCCGACGTGCCGAGCACGATCGGCAAGACCATGCGCGCGAAGATGATGAAGAAGGCCAGGTCCTTGGTGCGGATGCCGGCCTGCATCAGGCGCAGCTGGGTCTTCTTGATCTGGTCTTCCTGCAGCACCTTGAAGCTGGACAGGATGCCGCGCACGCGGTCGGCAGCGACATTCTTGTTGGTCAGTTTCTTGCGCTTGTTGGTCGACGCGACGATGCCGGCCTTCAGCTGCTCGCGGCGTTCGTTGAGCGCCTTGACGCGGCGGGCCATCGGGTCGCGCACCGTGGTCGCGGCATAGATGGCGACGAGGACGGCCATCGTGGCGACCGCGCTCAGCAGGGTCGCGACCCAGATGACGTCAACGCCGAGAAGGGTAGGTCCGGAGGTGGGAGCTGCCATGACTTATCGCTTCCTCAGATCTCGAAGTTGACCATTTTGGCCATGATGGCGACGCCAATGCCCATCCACAGCAGGCCGCCCATGCCGGCGATCATCAGTCGCTGGTCGCTGAAGAAGCCGGCCATGTAGGCAGGGTTCACCATGTAAACGAGGCCGAAGACGATGAAGGGCAGCGAGCCGACGATATAGGCCGAGGCCTTGGATTCAGAGCTCATCGCCTTGATCTTCAGCTTCATCTGGCCACGCTTGCGCAGCACATCGGCAAGGTTGGACAGGGTTTCTGCCAGGTTGCCGCCGGTTTCGCGCTGGATCGCCAGCGTGATGACGAAGAACTGGAATTCCGGCGTGCCGAGGCGGTCTGCGGTTTCCTGCAGTGCCGCTTCCATGGTGCGGCCGATCTTCATCTTGTCGGCGACCGTGCGGAATTCGTCCTGAACCGGGCCCTGGATTTCGCTTGCGACGATACCCAGCGTTTCGGTGATCGGCAGACCCGAGCGCAGCCCGCGAACCATCAGTTCAATCGCGTCCGGGAAATTGTTGGTGAAGGCGGCAATACGGCGCTTGATCAGGAAGCCGATGGCCATGTGCGGCAGGCCAAGTCCGATCATCAGGCCGATGAATAGGGCCAGCAGGAAGGGCGCACCCTTCAGCAGCAGCAGTGCCATGATGAACAGCGCCGTGCCGAGCGAGAACATCATATATTTGGAAAGGCTGATGTCTTTGCCCGTCTGTTCAATCCGCTTGCGCAGCAGGGCGGGCTTGGGAATCAAGGTCGACGCCAGGCTTTCCATGCGCGCCGCGCGGGCGGCGTTGAGCTTGCGGATCTGGGCCTGCGCGGCCGCAGCGAGCGAGCCTTCGAGGTGGCGTTCCTTGACCGCCTCCATGCGCCGCTTTGCCGCCTTGCGCGGGTTGGGGCCGGACATGGCGCTGACGCCCATGAACAGCACCGCCGCCAGTCCCACTGCCAATAGGAGGATGTAAAGCATGATCCGTCCCGTCGTCCTTCATGGCCGGCGGGCAGGCATCAGCCCGCGCCGCCGTCCGTCCTAGTTCAAGCGGCCTTGTCTTTCGGCTTGGCCAGCATGCCCTTCAAATTGCCCATCAGGCCGCCCTTGGCGCCGGCGCCATTGCTGCCTGCGCTGCTCGACTTGCCTTCCGATGCACCTTCTTCGCTGGCATGGCTCAGCACCATGTTCAGCAGCTGGGTGAAGGGCTGGCCGACCTTGCCGGTCGCGATTTCGGCGACCGGTTTGCCAAGCTTCGCAGCCTGTGCGGCGACCTTGCGATCGTCGACGAAGACGATGTCCACGTTGCGTTCGATCGACTGCTCGAAATCCTTTTTGCTGATTTCGAGCGCACCGCCGGCCGACACGCGGTTCGCCGCGACGATGACCTTGGTCTGGGGCGCATTGGCCTTCAGCCAGGCAAGAACGCGGATCGTGTCGCGCGTCGCTGCCAGCGTCAGTTCGCTAACCACCACCGCGACATGGGCGTCGTGCACCATGTGCGGATACTGGATCAGCATCTGCCGCGGCAGGTCGACGACCGTCGCTTCGAAGGCATTCTTCATTTCTTCCTGAAGCTGGAAGAAGGCCGTGCCGTCGGTCATCAGCGGCTGATTGATCGGCGCTTCGGCCGACAGCACACTGAGGCGCTCGTTGGCGCGGATCATGGCGCGTTCGATGAACAGGCCGTCGATACGGCTCGGGTTCTCGATCGCGTCGGTCAGGCCGCGGCCCGGCTCGAGGTCGAGCGCGAGCGCACCGGTGCCGAAGTGGACGTCGAGGTCCAGCAGCGCCGTGGAGCGGCTGGCCTTGGCGCCCATCAGCCACGCCAGGCTGGTGGCGACAGTGGACGCGCCGACGCCGCCGCGAACGCCGATCACGGCCGTCATGACATGCGGCTTGTCGGCCTGCGCTTCGCCGCGCGGTCCCGACAGGATCGCCTGGGCATGCGCGAAGGTGTCGCGCAGCTGGTCGACCGTGAACGGCTTCAGCAGATAGTCGTGGATGCCGCTGGCGACGAGGTCGCGATAGAGGCGGACATCGTTAACCTGGCCGGCCGCGATCACGATCGTGCCCGGCTCGCAGACTTCCGCGAGGGCGTTGATGTCGTTCAGCGGATCGGCCGATTCCGACAGGTCGACGAACAGGATGGTCGGGCTCGCCGAGACCGACAGGGACTGGACCGCGTTGCGCAGACCGCCCTTGTTCACCTTTTCGGGCGACCAGCCATGCTCGACCGCCACCGGGCGCAGCATGTCCGCCGTCGCATCGTCACAGACGAAGGCGGTGAAGGGGTCACGCAGACCCGCTCGTGCCTGGAAGGGGGCGTTCATCTTATTTATCCTCCTTGGTGGAGACGGACTGCAGCTTGCCGGAGCCGGTCGGAACCTGCTTGCGGTAGACGTCGACGGCCTTGGCGGCGGTCCGGGCATCGACGACGCCCGAGCCTTCGCGGCCGTGAACCAGGTCCTCCGGATTGGCGATCATGGCGGCATAGGCGCCGTTCACGGCACAGCCGAAGTTCGAATACATCGTGTTGTCGAGCGTACGTTCCGACCGGTCGGACCAGTTCGGGCAGTTCGGCACCGATGCGCGGGTGCGGCTGACGACGACGCGAACCGCGCCGGGTGCAACCTGTCCTTCGGTCACCGGGGCGCCGTCGCTGACCATCATGCCGTAGCGACCGGCAACCCGGGCAACGTCGCGGCGCGCCGCATCGCTGTAGGGGCCGTCGACGTAGATGCTGTCGCCGTAGCCGAGCTGGAGACCGGCGAACCAGCCGTCGAGGCGGGCCTGTTCGGTCGAACCCAGCGATCCGTCGGGGGCCGCCGCATCGAACACATAGGTCGATTTGGAAACCACCGGCACGTTGAGCGATTCCACGCCGCGGGCGGGGATGTTCGCGTCGGTATGGACGCAGCCGGCCAGGCTGGTCGCCGCGGCAAGGATGAGAAGAGTCTGTTTCATCGATATTCTCCCTTGTCCGGCGATTACATCTTGAACCCGGGCGCGACGGCCGCGCCGACCGGGGCAGGGGCCGACGCAACGGGAACGGTCCCGTAGGTCTTGCCTTCCAGCACCTGGTCGGTGGCCGACGGGGCACGGTAGCCGTTGGTCGGAAGCGGCAGCTGGCCCGACACCGGACGCACCAGATAGGGCGTGACGATGATCACCAGTTCGGTTTCCGCGCGGCGATAGCTTTTCGACCGGAACAGTGCGCCAAGGATCGGCAGGTCGCCGAGGAACGGCGCCTTTTCGATGCTGTTGGTGTTGGCGTTGCGCAGCAGGCCGGCGATCATGAAGCTTTGGCCGCTGCCCAGCTCGACCGTGGTTTCGGCACGGCGGGTGGTCAGCGCCGGGACGTCATAGCCGCCCAGCTTGATCGAGCCTTCGTTCGACAGCTCGCTGACTTCCGGGCGGACGCGCATCGAAATGCGGCCGTCGGCCAGCACGATCGGCGTGAAGGCCAGGCCGACGCCATATTGCTTATATTCGATGCTGATCGACGAATTGCCCTGGCCAACCGGGACCGGGAATTCGCCGCCGGCCAGGAAGCTGGCGGTTTCACCCGAAAGTGCGGTCAGGTTCGGTTCGGCGAGCGTCGTCACCAGGCCGTCATTTTCGGCCAGCTGGAGGGTACCCAGCAGGTCGAGGCCGAACAGCTTGCCCGCAGCGCCGAGCGTCGTGCCGGTGCTGCCGATCTTGAACGTACCGTCGGTGATCGAACCGGCGTTGCCCTGTCCGATTCCGAACTGGAAGCCGCCGGTGGTGTCCTGCGACAGCAGGTTGACGCCGATGTTGCGCGTCACCGACCGGTTCACTTCGGCGATCTTGACCTTCAGGTTGACCTGCAGCGGCGTCGCCGACTTCAGGCGGCTGACGACCTGCGTGCCTTCGCCGACATAGGCCTGCACCAGGCGCTGCGCCTCGGCGGCATCGTCGGGCGAGGCGACCGTGCCGGTAAGGAGCACGAGGCCGTTCATCGGGGTCGCGTCGATCCGTGCATCCGGCATCGCCATCCGCAGCATCTCGTCGACCGAGCCGACATTCTGGCCGACGCGGACGTTGGCGGCATAGACCACCCGGCCGTTGCGATCGGTGGCGTAGATGGTGGTTTCACCGGCGCCCTTGCCGAACACATACAGCTGGGTCGAGCTGCGCACCTGCACGTCGGCGACCGTGTCGTTGGCGACGAACAGGTCGGCCATCGGAGCGCTCAACCGCACCAGCGTGCCGGTGTTCTTCGAAAGGTTCAGCGTTTCCGACGGGCGGGCCGACTGGGCCGCGACGGCGGGGGTGCTGATTGCCACCGGGCCGAGGCCCATGGTCAGCGCGGCGAGGGCAACGCCCAGGCGAACGCTTTTCTGTTGCTTGAAGCTGGTCATCTTAGAACGCTCCCATCGCGGAGGTGGCCTTCGAAATGCGGCGACCGGCATCGGCAGTGCTGCCGCGGGTCACGGGCACAATGGTGACATTGCCGCCGCGCGACACGCGAACCACCGGGCCGGTCGGCGCCGCGACACCGACAGGTGCCTGGGCGGCTCCGCCCGTTTCGGTGGGCGAGGTACGGGTCGGGACGCTGCTGCGCTGGAAGCGCGACACATCGCCGCCGGTCACGAAGGTGGTGTTGCTGTCGGTCGGGCGGTTGGCCGCGCTGGACAGCAGCTGGCGTTCCTGGGCGGCGTTGGCGCCGGCCGGGACCTTGACGTCGCCCGATGCAATGGCTCGGTCGAGTTCGGCAGCGTTGTCCGTCAGCGACCGCAGGGTCAGGGTCAGCGTGCCGACCGACTGGGCGACCGCGATCTTTTCGGCGATGCGCGGGGTGACTTCGACGGTCACGTTGCTGGCGGTGCGGACGACGACCTTGCCGTCTTCATCCTTGTTGTCGACGCGCTGGTCGGTCGCAAGGACGCGGATGTTGCGGACGATGGTTTCCGACACTTTCAGCGCCGGGCCGTCGCCGCCGCCCCGGACTTCCTGGGTCAGGACCATGTCGACATGGTCGCCCGGGAAGATGAAGCCGGCGACGCCCGAAGACGCCGACACGGGGACGGTCACGGCGCGCATGCCCGGCCCCAGCGCCGCGGCGAGGAAGCCACGATCTTGCGGACCGACCAGGACACCATGGGTCAGCGGCTGACCGGCGGTGATCGGGTTGCGGACGACCGTACCGATCAGCTTGGTCATGTCCGCGTCAGGCGAGCCTTCCGTATAGTAGGCATCCTGGATCAGTTCCTTCGGCCAGGCCTGGAAGGAAAGGCTTTCCGCGTCGATGATGGTGCCGACCGGAAGCGCCTTGCGCGCCACCAGGACTTTCGGTCCCAGCGGAACGACGGGCGCGGCGGCGGCCTGTTCGGCCCCAGCCCCGGTGAACATGTTCTTGGCCATGAAGGCGGTGACTACCGCGATGACCAGCGCTCCAACGAGCAGCGCAACCTTTTTAACGTCCATGGCGAATACGCCTCCCCAAGTGGGTCCCCTCAATGGTCATGACCATCAGGCAAAATGGTTAAGAAAGCGTTGGGCGAGTAACCATAGTCCGCCGAACGCGATTGCGACGCCGTACGGAACCTCCGGACGGCCTTCCTTTTTGCGGATTTTCGTCTCCGCCAGCACGATGATGGTCAGCGCCCCGCCGGCCAGCGACATCATCACCAGCATCTGCAGCGTTTCGTAGGGCGTAAACCATAGCGCCAGCGCGCCGGCGAGCTTGACGTCCCCGCCGCCCATCGCGCCGACGTGGAACATCAGCGCGAACAGGACGAACACGCCGATCGCCACCCCGACGCGGATCGCGGCATCGGGCCACAGCCCGACTCCGCTGGCCCACCAGAATAGCGGCGCCATCAGCGCAATGGCGATGTTGATGCCGTCGGCGATGGTGAAGGTCTTGATGTCGACCACCGCAATCCAGACCAGCAGGATCCCGAGAACGGCGAGCAATGCGAAGGTGAATGTGGGATTCATCATCCAACCCCTCTAGACGCAAGGCCTTTCCAAACCGTAACCAGCCCGCGACATGGCCATAACCGACATCCTGATTGTGGGCGGCGGCATCGCCGGGGCGAGCCTTGCGGCGCGGCTGGCGGGCGAGCGAAAGGTCACGCTGATCGAGGCCGAGGATTTGTGCGGGCGCCATTCGACCGGGCGTTCGGCGGCCTTCTGGCAGGCCAGCCTCGGTGCGGGGACGCCCGAGCGGACGTTAAGCCTGCTGTCCAAGCCCTTCTTCGACGCAAACTGGCCGTGGGGCGACGTGCCGCTCTTGCGCCGTCGCGGCACGCTGCACCTGATCCACGAGGAGGGTCAGCGCCTGCGCGACATCGAAAGCAGCGGCGAATTTGCGCTCGACTATCTTGATCGCGCCGCGCTCGACGCGAAACTGCCCGGCCTGCGCGACCAGTGGATCGGCGCCTGGTGGGAACCGAGCTGCGCCGACATCGAAGTCGCCGCCTTCCACGCCGCCTGCCTCGCTGCGGCCCGGCGCAAAGGGGCCGCGATTCGCACCGACCATCAACTGCGCACCGCGACCAGGCAGGGCGACGGGTGGCGTGTCGAAACCAGCGGCGGCGACATCGAGGCCGGCATCATCGTAGACGCAGCCGGCGCCTGGGGCGACGAGGTCGCTGCGCGTTGCGGCGTCGGGGCGATCGGCCTGACCCCCAAGCGGCGCACGGTCGTCCAGCTGCGCATCGGGCGCGGCGATTGCCGTGACATCCCGATGGTCACCGACCTTCACGAAAGCTTCTACTTCAAGGGCGAGGGTGAGCGCAGCGTGTGGGTCTGCCCGCTGGACGAGACCCCGGTCGAACCCTGCGATGCGGCCCCAGAGGAACTGGACGTGGCGATTGCCATCGACCGGTTCGAAAAGGCGGTGCGCTGGCCGGTGGAAGCGGTCGAGCGCAAATGGGCGGGCCTCAGGACCTTCACGGCCGACAAGCGGATGCGATTCGGCTTCGACCCGGACGAGCCCGGCTTCTTCTGGTGCGTCGGGCAGGGGGGCATGGGCATCCAGACCGCGCCCGCGGCATCGTTGCTGTCGGCACGACTGATCCTTGGCCAGCCGCTGGGCGACGAATTGGCCGGTCTCAGCGCGAACGATTTCGCGCCGAAGGCCTAGCGGCGTTTCTCCGCCTCGGCGCAGGCGAGCGCGTCTGCGCGCTCATTTTCCGGATGGCCGTTATGGCCGCGGACCCAGTGCCAGTCGATTCGGTGCGGCTTCACCGCTTCCACCAGCGCCTGCCACAGCTCGGCATTCTTGACCGGCTTCTTGTCGGCAGTCTTCCAGCCGTTGCGCTGCCAGCCGTGGACCCACTTGGTGATCCCGTCGCGTACATAATTGCTGTCGGTCGTCAGGCTGACCTGGCACGGCTTCTTCAGCGCGTTCAGCGCCTCGATCGCGGCCATCAGTTCCATGCGGTTGTTGGTGGTCGGCGACTCGCCGCCCGACAGTTCGCGTTCCTTGCCGGCGGACCGCAGGATCGCGCCCCAGCCGCCGGGTCCCGGGTTGCCCTTGCAGGCGCCGTCGGTGAAAATCTCGACCAGCGGAAGATCGGTCATCGCGGCGGATCAGGCCACCAGTTCGCGCGGCAGCTTGAACACCATGTCCTCGTTGACGTGCGCCGCTTCCTCTTCGGTCACGTCGAAGCGTTCGGACAGGGCGTCGACGACTTCGCGGACCAGCAGTTCGGGCGCCGATGCGCCGGCGGTGAGCCCCAGTGTTTCGGGATAGCCGAGCCAGTCCCAGTCGATGTCCGACGCACGCTGGATCAGCCGCGCGGGGATGGCCATGCGCTCGGCCACTTCGGCGAGGCGCAGCGAGTTGCTGCTATTCGGGGCGCCGATGACGAGCATCTTGTCGGCGCGGTCGGCGATCGTCTTGACCGCGCCCTGGCGGTTGGACGTGGCGTAGCAAATATCTTCCGCCTTGGGCCCGCGAATGTCGGGGAAGCGGTTGACGAGAGCGGCGACGATCTGCCGCGTGTCGTCGACCGAAAGGGTGGTCTGCGTAAGATAGGCCAGCCGCTCCTTGCCGGTCGGGTCGAAGGCCGCGACGTCGTCCAGCGTTTCGATGAGGCTGATCGATCCTTCTTCGACCTGCCCCATGGTGCCGATCACCTCGGGGTGACCGGCATGACCGATGAACAGGATGTGGCGGCTGTCCTCGATCAGGCGCTGGGCCTGGCGGTGGACCTTGCTGACTAGCGGGCAGGTGGCGTCGAGATAGTCGAGCCCGCGCGCCTCGGCCGCCGCGGGAACCACCTTGGGCACGCCATGGGCGCTGAACACTACGGGTCGGCCGTCGGGCACTTCGTCGAGTTCGTCGACGAACACCGCCCCCATCCCGCGCAGCCGGTCGACCACGAACTTGTTGTGGACGATTTCGTGGCGGACATAGACCGGCGGGCCGTAGCGCTCGATCGACAGTTCGACGATCTTGATGGCGCGGTCGACGCCTGCGCAAAAGCCGCGGGGACTGGCGATCAGGATGTGGAGCGGGGGTTTAGGGGAAACCATGGGCGCGATGTAGGCTATTGCTTGCAGCACGCCAAGGCGCTTCCTATGACAGCGTGCAATCGACCCTGACTTTATCAAGGATATCGCCATCGTGAAGCTGCGTCTTACCGCCCT
Organism: Sphingomonas jaspsi DSM 18422; assembly: GCF_000585415.1. Classification (NCBI taxonomy): domain Bacteria; kingdom Pseudomonadati; phylum Pseudomonadota; class Alphaproteobacteria; order Sphingomonadales; family Sphingomonadaceae; genus Sphingomonas; species Sphingomonas jaspsi. The sequence continues at coordinate 1,160,943 of NZ_KK073876.1, forward strand.
TGCCCTGGTCCTCCTCGCCACGGCCTGCTCGAGGGAAGGGCAGATCCAGGACGGCGGCATCTACATCACCCGTTCGGTGTGCCCGCAGGTCGGCATTCCCGCCGCGACCGGCGACATCACCCTGTTCAACCCGTCGAATCGCACCGATGCCGCGGCGCTGGACGTCAGCGCGACGATCACCAACCTTCGCCCCAGCTGCGACGACACCGGCGCCAACGTGATTTCGACGGTGACGTTCGACGTCGTCGCGACGCGCCGGTCGGCCGACGGCGACCGCACCGTCGTGCTGCCCTATTTCGACGTCGCCATGCAGGGCGGCTCGAACGTCATTGCCAAGCGGGTCGGCCGGGTCGCGCTGCAGTTCCCGGCAGGCCAGCTTCGCGCCCAGACGCAGGGCCAGGCCACGATCCAGGTCAACCGTGCCTCGGTCACCTTGCCCGAAGATGTGCGCAAGGAACTGACGCGCGAGCGCAAGTCGGGCGACGCCGACGCGTCGATCGATCCGCTGTCGAAGCCGGAAATTCGCGACGCGGTCGCCAAGGCCACGTTCGAACATCTGATCGGCTTCCAGCTGACGCAGGAGCAGCTTCGCTACAACGCGACGCGTTAATCCTTCACATCGGCCCTGCGGCGCGTTGACTCGGCGCGTCGGCACGGCCACAGCGATGCCGTCGCCCGGTGCCGGATTCTTCCGGCGACGGAAGGCAGACGCGGGAGAGACCTGCCCATGCCGGGGCAGGCGCCGAAGGAGCAACCGCCCCCGGAATCTCTCAGGCAGAAGGACCGCGTCCGCCCGACACTCTGGAAAGCGTTTCGCGCCGTCGTGCGCGGGACCACCGAAGGGGTAAGTCACGGACCCGCGCCGCGACGAAAGCTCTCAGGTTGCCGAGACAGATGGGGGCCCGTTTCAGCGGCGCAGGGCGGAGCCTTGTGCCATCGGGCTTTAATCAAGGGCGGCACAGATGAGCGATTCCACCGAAACTTTGGCCCAGCTGCCGCTCGATGCCTGGCATCGCGCGAAGGGCGGCCGCATGGTCCCGTTCGCGGGTTATGAAATGCCGGTCCAGTACGAAGGCATCATGGCCGAGCATCTGTGGACCCGCGAGTATGCCGGCCTGTTCGACGTCAGCCATATGGGCCAGTTGCTGTTCCATGGCCCGGACCTCGACACCGAGCTGGAAACGCTGCTGCCGGGCGACCTCAAGGCGCTGAAGGACGGCCGCCTGCGCTATTCGATGCTGCTGACCGAAGACGGGGGCATCATCGACGATTTGATGGCGACCCGTCGCGGCGAGCATTTCTACCTGGTCGTCAATGGCGCGACCAAGCATGGCGACATCGACCAGTTCCGGAGCCGTCTGCCTTCGACCATCGTCATGGATCATATGAAGGAGCAGGCGCTGCTGGCGCTGCAGGGTCCCAAGGCGGTCGATGCGCTCGACGCGCTCGTGCCCGGCGTTTCCGAACTGAGTTTCATGCAGGCGGGCCTGTTCCATTGGGACGGCAAGCCGCTGTGGATCAGCCGCTCTGGCTACACCGGCGAGGACGGATTCGAAATTTCGGTGTCGAGCCGCGACGTCGAAGCGTTGGCCGACGCGCTCTCCGCCGACGAGCGGGTCAAGCCGATCGGCCTCGGCGCGCGCGATTCGCTCCGCCTCGAAGCGGGCCTGCCGCTCTACGGCCACGACCTCGATACCGAGACGACACCGGTAGCCGCCGACCTGACCTTCGCGATCGGCAAGCGCCGCCGCAACGACGGCGGGTTCGCCGGTGCCGACCGCATTCTTGCCGAACTGGCGAGCGGCGCGATCAGCAGGCGCGTCGGCCTCAATGTCGAAGGCCGCCAGCCGGTCCGCGAGGGCGCAATGGTGCTCGACGCCGAAGGCAATGAGGTCGGCAAGGTGACCTCGGGCGGCTTCTCGCCGTCGCTGCAGCGGCCGATCGCGATGGCCTATGTGCCGGTCGCGCTGGCCGAAGCGGGCACCGCCATCACCCTTTCGCAGCGCGGCAAGCTGTTCCAGGCGACCGTCGCACCGATGCCTTTCGTCCCCCACCGCTATCACCGCAAACCGCAGGGAGCCTGATCGATGAGCCTCTATTTCACCAAGGACCATGAATGGATCCGCGTCGAGGGCGACGTGGCGACCGTCGGCATTTCCGACCATGCGCAGGCTGCGCTGGGCGATATCGTCTTTGCCGAAGTCCCCGAAGCGGGCCGCACCCTGTCCAAGGGCGATGACGCCGCGGTGGTCGAAAGCGTCAAGGCCGCCAGCGACGTCTATGCCCCGGTGTCGGGCGAAGTCGTCGAAGGCAATGCCGCCATCGCCGACGAACCTTCGCTGATCAACAGCGACCCGCAGGGCGCGGGCTGGTTCTTCAAGATGAAGCTCAGCGATGAAAGCGAGCTCGGCGGCCTGATGGACGAAGCCGCCTACCAGGATTGGTGCAAGACGCTGTGAAGCCCGACGCGCCGACCTCAACCAGCCAGTGGGACGCTGCCGACTATGCCAAGGTCGGCGGTTTCGTGCCCGCGCTGGGTCAGGCGGCGCTCGACCTGCTCGATCCGCATCCGGGCGAGGAAATCCTCGACGTCGGCTGCGGCGACGGCACGCTGACGCTCAAGATTCGCGAAGCGGGTGCCAGCGTCGTCGGCATCGACAATAGCGAAAGCATGATCGCCGCCGCCCGCGCCAAGGGCCTCGACGCGCGGCTGATGGACGCGTCGGAAATGCGATTTTCCGAGGCGTTCGACGCGGCCTTTTCCAATGCCACGCTGCACTGGATCCTTGCCAAGGATCGCGCCGCCCGCGCCATTTGGTTCGCGATTCGCCCCAGCGGGCGCTTTGCCGGGGAAATGGGCGGGGAGGGTAATCTTGCCCGCCTGCGCGAGGCGCTGGACGATGTGCTCGTCCTGCGCGGCTACGGACCACCGACCTATGCCGCCAACTGGTATCCCAGCGTCGACGATTTCGTCGAAACCTATGAGGCCGCGGGCTTCCGCGACATCGACGCCCGCCTGATCGAACGGCCGACCCCGCTGGCACACGGTGTCGCCCCCTGGGTGCTGACCTTCCGCGCCGGCTGGATGGACCGTGCCGGGGTGCCGCTGTCCGAACGTCAATCCATTGCCGACGAGGTCGCCGACCGCGTCGGAACTACCACCGCAGACTATGTCCGCCTCCGCTTCTGGATGAGGAAACCTTAAATGCGTTATTTGCCGCTGAGCGACGCCGATCGCTCGGACATGCTGAAGACCATCGGCGCGGGCAGCGTCGACGAGCTGTTCCGTGACGTTCCCGAAGAAGCCCGGCTGACCGGCCCGATCCGCGGCCTGCCGATGCATGCGCCGGAAATGGCGGTCGAACGCCACCTCGGTGCGCTGGCCAAGAAGAACATGGTCGCGGGCGAGGTGCCCTTCTTCCTCGGTTGCGGCGCCTACAAGCACCATGTGCCGGCCAGCGTCGACCACCTCATCCAGCGCGGCGAATTCCTGACCGCCTACACGCCCTACCAGCCGGAAATCGCGCAGGGCACGCTGCAGATGCTGTTCGAATTCCAGACGCAGGTCGCACGGCTGCTCGGCTGCGAGGTCGCCAATGCGTCGATGTACGACGGCTCGACCGCCTGCTGGGAAGCGATTGGTATGGCCGGGCGCGTGACGCGGCGGAAGAAGGCGATCCTGTCGGGCGGCCTTCACCCGCATTATGTCAGCGTGTGCAAGACGATGGCCAAGTTCACCGGCGACACGCTGGTGACGGCCGAACCGCGCCTTGAAGCCGCCACCGATGTTGACGAACTGATCGCGCAGATCGACGGCGATACCAGCTGCGTCGTCGTCCAGTACCCCGATATCCTCGGCCGCATCACCGACCTAGCCCCCATCGCCGAAGCGGCGCAGGCCAAGGGCGCGTTGCTGGTCGCGGTAGTCACCGAGCCGGTGGCGCTCGGCCTCATCAAGGCGCCGGGCGAAATGGGCGCGGACATCGTCGTCGGCGAAGGCCAGTCGATCGGCGTCGGCCTGCAGTTCGGCGGGCCCTACGTCGGCCTGTTCGCGACCCGCGAAAAATATGTCCGCCAGATGCCGGGGCGTTTGGCGGGCGAGACGGTCGATGCCGAGGGCAAGCGCGGCTTCGTGCTGACCCTGTCGACCCGCGAACAACATATCCGCCGCGAGAAAGCGACGTCGAACATCTGCACCAATTCCGGCCTCTGCGCGCTGGCCTGGTCGATCCACATGACACTGCTCGGCGAAAAGGGGCTGACCGAGCTTGCCAAGGTGAACCATGCCAAGGCGGTGAAGGTGGCAGAGCGGCTGTCGGCTGTCCCTGGCGTCCGCCTCGTCAACGATGCCTTCTTCAACGAATTCACGCTCGAACTGCCGGTCGAAGCGCGGCCCGCGGTCCATGCGATGGTCGAAGCGGGCGTGCTGGGCGGGGTGTCGCTTGGGCGGCTCTATCCCAGCGTCGACGCGCTCAAGAACGGACTGGTCGTGGCGGTCACCGAAGTGGTCAGCGATGCGGATATCGACGCGCTGGAAGCGGCGCTGAAGGAGGCGGTGAAGTGAGCTCGGTCAATCCTTCAGGCTGGCGCCCGGAAGCGCCAATGGCAGGTGAAAGCGCTGCGACCGGCACCACCACCGGCAACCGCGCGCTGATGCTCGAAGAGCCTTTGCTGTTCGAAATCGGCCGCCGCGACCAGACCGGCGTCGATATCGACACGGTCGAGCTCGGCAACGCGCGCCTTGGCGGCCTCGAACGCGATGGCGTCGACCTGCCGGGCCTGAGCGAACCCGAAACGGTGCGCCACTACACCCGCCTGTCGCGGCAGAACTACGCCATCGACCTCGGCCTTTTCCCGCTCGGATCGTGCACGATGAAGCACAACCCGCGCCTCAACGAGAAGATGGCGCGCCTGCCCGGCTTCGCCGACATCCACCCGATGCAGCCGCAGGAAACGCTGCAGGGCGCTTTGGGCCTGATCGACGAGCTGGCGCACTGGCTGGTGACGCTGACCGGCATGAGCGCGGTGGCGATGAGCCCCAAGGCCGGCGCGCATGGCGAGCTGTGCGGCTTGCTGTGCATCCGCGCCGCGCTGGAAGCGCGCGGCGATGCCCGTTCGGTCGTGCTGGTGCCGGAAAGCGCGCACGGCACCAACCCGGCGACCGCTGCCTTCTGCGGCTACAAGGTCGAAAATATTCCGGCCACCAAGGAAGGCCGCGTCGATCTCGAAGCATTGAAAGCCCGCCTCGGTCCCGATGTCGCCGCGGTGATGATCACGAACCCCAACACTTGCGGTCTGTTCGAACCGGACATGAAGGCGATCAGCGACGCGGTCCATGCCGCAGGCGGCCTGGTCTATTGCGACGGCGCGAACTTTAACGCGGTGGTCGGCAAGGTCCGCCCTGGCGACCTTGGCGTCGATGCGATGCACATCAACCTGCACAAGACCTTCTCCACCCCGCACGGCGGCGGCGGTCCGGGTTCGGGTCCGGTCGTGCTGTCGGAGGCGCTCGCGCCCTTCGCGCCGCTGCCGATGGTGATGAAGACCGCCGACGGCCTGCGCCTGGTCGAAGAGGAAAATGCCGGCGCAGATCATCCGCAGAGCTTCGGCCGCATGGTCGCCTTCCACGGACAGATGGGCATGTTCACGCGCGCGCTGAGCTATATCCTCAGCCATGGTGCCGACGGCCTCGCGCAGGTCGCGGAGGATGCGGTGCTCAACGCCAACTATATCCTCAGGAGTCTGGAAGACGTGCTCGACGCGCCGTTCGCGTTCAGCGGGCCGTGCATGCACGAAGCGATCTTCAGCGATAAGGGTTTCGCCGACGGTTTCTCGACCATCGACGTTGCGAAAGCGCTGATCGACGAAGGATTCCACCCGATGACCATGTATTTCCCGCTGGTCGTCCATGGCGCAATGCTGGTCGAGCCGACCGAGACCGAATCCAAGGCCAACCTCGACCAGTTCATCGCCGCGCTGCGCTCGATCGCGGAAAAGGCGAAGGCGGGCGATCCGGCGCTGAAGGCCGCGCCAATCTACGCACCGCGTCGCCGGCTCGACGAAACGCTGGCCGCGCGCAAACCAATACTTGCCTACAAGACGCCCGCGCCCGATGGTGCTGGCACCGGCCTGGGGGCCAAGTACGGCGGGGGTTAATTTATGGACGCAGCGTTTATCCAGTCAGTCATGCCGATCGTGGTCGTCGCGATCGTGCTGGCGCTCAGGATCCGGTCCATGTCGAAGGAACGGCCGCTGAAATCGGGAACGCTGTGGGTCCTGCCCCTCATCCTCGTCGCGCTGGGCGCGGTCAGCCTGTTCGCCAATCCGCCGACGGTCATCGGATGGGCGATCTGCATTGCAACCTTTGCCATCGGCGCGGCCATCGGCTGGCAGCGCGGCAAGATGATCCACATCTGGCGCGATCCTGCCAACGGCCAGCTGATGCAAAAGGCGTCGCCCGCCGCGATGCTGCTGCTGGTCGGCGTCATCGCCACGCGCTTCGCCATCCGGTCCTACTATGGGGTCGATCCGGCAGCCGGCGACCATCTGAGCGGGCAGGCGCTGCTGGTCACCGACGCGCTGCTGACCTTCGCGATCGGGTTGATCGGCTTTACCCGGGTCGAAATGGCCTTGCGTGCCAAGCGGATCGACGCGGGCGAGGAGCAGCCGGCATGAACTGGGATGCGATCTTCGGGTTCACCAATATCGTCGCGCTGATCGCGTGGGCGATGCTGCTGCTGATGCCGCGCGGGCCGAAGACGATGGCGATGATCCTGTATCTCGGTGTCGGTTTGCTGTGTTTCACCTACCTCGCGCTGATCGTGTCGATGCACGCCGGCTGGCTCAACGCCAACCGCCTGCCCGGCGCGCCGCCGCCCAATTTCCTCGACTATAATATCGCGGGCCTCCGCAACCTTTTCATGAGCGACGGCGGGCTGGTGATGGGCTGGACCCATTACCTCGCCTTCGACCTGTTCGTCGGCCAGTGGGTGGCCAAGGACGCCGACCACAAGGGCTTTTCGCGGATCGTCCAAGTGCCGTTCCTGCTCCTGATCTTCATGGTCGGCCCGGTCGGTTTCTTCATCTGGCTGCTGGTTCGTGACCGGCGCGCGCGCAAGCTTGCGCCGACCGACGGCAAGCGTGGCTGAACCCAGCCTGCCGCCCTACGGCGTCGGCGACCTGCCGGGGGCCGGCAAGCGCGAGGCACCGGCCGCGGCACGCAACATCGGACCCATCGGCGACGTCCTTGCCGACTGGCTGCCGGAAGCGGGCACGGTGCTGGAAATCGCCAGCGGCACCGGCGAACATGCGTTGGCCTATGCCCGCCGCTTTCCCGGATTGGACTGGCTGCCGACCGACCCGGACACCGAAGCCATGGCCTCGATCGCCGCATGGCGCGATGAGGGCCCATCCAACCTCCTGCCCCCGCAGCGCATCGACGCCACCGACGCCGCTTGGCCGGTCGCGACGGCCGACGCCATCCTGTGCATCAACATGGTGCACATCAGCCCGTGGGACAGCGCGGTCGGCCTGGTCGCAGGCGCTGCGCGGACCTTGCGCCCGAGCGGGCGCCTGATCCTATACGGCCCGTGGCTTGAGCGGGGCGTCGAACCGGCGCCGTCGAACATCACGTTCGATGGCTGGTTGAAGGAACGCGATCCGCGCTTCGGCCTGCGCGAGGTCGAGACGTTCGCCGACCTCGCGTCGCTTCACGGCCTACGCCTTGTCGAGCGCCGGACCATGCCGTCCAACAACCTGATGCTATTGTTCGAACGGGCGGGCGCCTGACCGGCTGCCTGCCCAGAGGAATATCCACACCGCGATCAGCGCCAGCGCCCAGCCGCCGATCACGTCGGTCGGCCAATGAACGCCAAGGAAGGGCCGGGTCAGCCCGGCGGCGATCCCCATCGCACTGGCCGCAAGCACGGCCGGAACTCGATAACGGGCGGGAGCGAGGGTGAGCGCGATCATTAGGTAGATCGCAAGGCTGTTGGCGCTGTGACCGCTGGGAAAGCTGCTGCTGCTGGTGGCGACGGCGGGAAGGTCGAAATTGGGACGCGGGCGGTCGAACAGCAGCTTCAACCCGTCCGCCGACAATCGTTCGAGCGCGATGCCCCCCGCCAGCCATCCGGCGAGAACCAACCGCCGCCGCACGACCAGCCACAGCGCCGCCAGCAGCCCGAAGCCGATGGTCGCATAGGCGCTGCCGAAAAAGGTCACCGCAATCGCGAACTGGGTCAGGCCGGGATGCGCCAGCCGCAGCTTCAGCAGCGCGGTGTTGGCGGCAATGTCCCACGGATTGGTGACGCCCCCGATCCATGCCGCCACGGCGAAGATCGCCACCAGCAGGGCAAGGGTCCAACCCGATCGAAAAATCGTCATGCGCACCGCCCCTGTTAAAGCCTGCTTTACCCGAAAAGTTTAGTTCATAACGGATGGACCAGTCCGACGTACCCCAGAATCGCAAATCGCAGCGTGCCAATGTGCTGATGCAGGCAAGCATCGAAGTGTCCGGCACTTCGCTGCCGGTCAAGTTGCGCAACCTGTCGTGCGATGGTGCGCTGGTCGAATCCGACAAATTGCCGGTCGAAGGGTCGGCCGTTGTTTTTCGTCGCGGCGACCTCGCCGTGCCGGGGCGCATTGCCTGGACCAGGACCCGCCATGCCGGCGTCAGCTTCAACCGCAAGCTGGACCCCGAACAGGTTCTGCGTCATGTGCCGCAGCCGCGCGCACGGGTCGCGCCGTCGTTTCGCCGCCCCGGCCTCAAGTCGCAAAGCCTGAGCGCGCAGGAACGCAAGTTCGGCGAGATGTGGTTGCAGAGCGGGGCGATCGCGCCGCTGGGCGACTGACCGACGCCTAATTGAGGGATTGGCGCTCGCCGCGCTGGACCTTCAGCCAGTGCACCATTTCGGCGAGCGGCAGCAGCCGGTTGAAGCTGACGCCGACATTCTCGCCGTCCGACCAGCATGCCACCCCGGCAATCGGCGCCAGGCCAGGTACCGTCAGCACCACAGGCGTTCCCGCCGCGAGGACCAGTTTGCACCGGATCTTGGCACCGCCCTGGCTGATGTCGCTGACCCATACGCGGTGCGGCGTCGCGCCTTCGCGCAGCGTCGCCGGGCAGTCCGCCTCGACCCGCGGCATGCGCGGGCGGGGGCCGGATTGCGAGGCGCTGAGGATGTCGATCACGTCAACCGGCTGGTCGAAGGCGACACCGGCATAGGGTTCCTTGGCCCAGCTCACCGTCCCGCTGACCGGTTGTCCGCACTTCAGCTCGACCGTCAATCGTCGGCCCGGTTGCAGGTCGCAATAGGAACGGATCATCATGCCACCGGCAGAGATGTTCTTGATCAGGCAAAGCTCGCGCCTGCCGTCCATGTCGAACGACCCCACGCGGAACAGCGTCATGTGCCGCTCACCGGTGCGTCGATTGGCGGCATCTTCGGTCGGGACATCGTTCGACAACGACAGGACCGTCGTTTCGAACGGTTCAACAGCGTCGCTACGCATCGGATTCGCCATCGTGCAGACTCACCTCTTCAGACCGAGCGGCAACAGGGTTAGCCCGAGGGCCTTACCAAGGTGTTGACGCATTCGCCGAATTGGAACGGCCGTTCGCAGTCACTTATGTTGCCGTCGCAACGAACCAGGCGTAGCTTGTTCGCCAACGCCGACCTGCGGCGTTGCAGGCCAGGATGACGCCGATGATCCTTTTGCCGTTCCTTTCCGTGCTGGCGGCCGCCGCTACTCCCGCGCCTGTCGCAGTGCCGCAAACGGCGAACGATGCAGACGCGCTGTCGAGGACCGACGAGGTCGCCATCCGCCGCGACGACCGCGACCGCATGACCGTTGCCGTGACGGTGAGCGGCAGCGGGCCGTATCGCTTCCTCGTCGATACCGGGGCCGAACGCACCGTCATCTCGCGCCAGCTCGCGGCGCGGCTGAAGCTCGACAGCGGTGAGCAGACGGTGCTGCACAGCGTGATGGGCCCGAACCGCGTCCAGACCGTTTTCATCCCCGACCTCAAGGTCAGCAGCGAAAGCATGTCGGTGGTCGATGCGCCGGCGCTCGAAGCGGCGAACATCGGCGCCGACGGCATGCTCGGCATCGACAGCCTGCGCTCGCAGCGCGTGACCTTCGACTTCAAGGCCAAGACCATGGCCATCACCTCCGCCCTCGAACGGCAAGGACGTGAAGATGGCGACGTTGTCGTGGTTCGGGCCAAGTCGCGCAAAGGGCGCCTGATCTTCACCGATGCGGTGGTCGACGGGGTCAAGGTCAACGTCGTGGTCGACACCGGATCGCAAGTGACGATCGGCAACCAGTCGCTCGAGGAAGCGCTGGTCAAGCGCCGGCACCTGCCGCTCACCGAGCCGATCGAGGTGGAGTCGGTGACGGGCGAGCGGATGGGCGCGCATGTGGCGACGCTGCAGCGGGTCGAAGTCGGCGGGATTCACATCGACGGCCTCGCCATCGCCTTTGCCGACGCGCACATCTTCCACCAGCTCAAGCTCGCGGACGAGCCGACGATATTGCTGGGCATGAACGCCATGCGCGCCTTCGATCGCATCACCATCGATTTCGCCGCGCGCAAGGTGCGCTTCAAGCTGCCGGGCACGAGCATGCGCGACGGGTATAGGCTGGCGCTATTGTCGCGGTAGGAAGCTGGCCGCTTTGCGAGCCAGACATTTTCATCGTCCCCCGGGACGATAAAAATGTCTGGCTGGTGAGCCGTGCTGGATTCGAACCAGCGACCTACTGATTAAAAGTCAGTTGCTCTACCGACTGAGCTAACGGCCCGTGACCAGCCAGACGCCATGCCCGTTAGCGGGCCGGGCGGCGCTTGCCAAGGCGTGCAGCGACATGGGCCGCATTTTGCCAGCCGCTGAGCCGCCAGCGGGGCGCAATTGCGGCCAACGGCCCGGCGACGAAGCTGCGCTCGGCGAGGCGCGGGTGCGGAATCGTCAGGCCATGGGCCCGGACCGGGGGGCCGTCCCAGTCGGCGATATCCAGGTCGAGCACGCGCTCGCCCCAGCGTCGTCCCGAGCGGCGCCCATATTCACGCTCGATCGCCTTCAGCGCGCTGAGCATTTCGACGGGGGCGAGGTCGCTTTCCAGCAGCAGCACCGCATTGGCAAAATCGCGGCCCGCGCCGCCGATGGCCTTGTTGAGGATGATCGGGCTGGCGTCGAACAGGCCGAAGTCCGCATCCAGCCGCGCGATGGCGGATTCGACCACGCCCGCGGGCCGGCCATATCGGCCGTGGCGGCGGTTCGACCCGATCGCGATGGCGTAAAGATGCGTTGCGCCGCTCATGCCCGCCCGCCTAGGCTGATCCGATGCTTTTCACCAGTCCCGCCGCCAGCCAGTCCCCCGCCGACCTGTCGCCCCTGCCGCGGGCCGAGCCGATGCGCGACTGCCCGCTATGTCCGCGGCTGGTCGCCTTCCGCCTGCAGTGCCGCGCCGAATATCCCGACTGGTACAATGCGCCGGTCCCCGCCTTCGGCGACCCGGACGCCTGGCTGGCCATCGTCGGCCTTGCGCCCGGCAAGCATGGCGCCAATCGGACCGGGCGGCCCTTCACGGGCGACTATGCCGGCGATCTGCTGTTCGCGACCTTTGCCCGCTTCGGCTTCAGCGAGGGCGAATATCGCGCCGACCCCGCCGACGGTCTCAGGCTGAAGGGCGCAGTGATCGTCAATGCCGTCAAATGCCTGCCGCCCGCGAATAAGCCGGAGCCGGGCGAAATCCACAATTGCCGCCCCTTCCTGCAGGAGGGGCTAGCCCAGCTCGCCAATGTCCGCGTGCTCATCGCGCTCGGCCAGATCGCGCACAACAGCGCCTGCAAGGTGCTGGGCATCCGGCCATCGGCGGCCAAGTTCGGCCATGGGGCGGAACATGATGCGCCCGACGGTCGTATCCTGATCGATAGTTATCACTGCAGCCGCTACAACACGAACACCGGCCGTCTGACCGAGGCGATGTTCCACCAGGTGTTCGAACGGGCGCTGGCGCTGCAGGCCCAAGGCTAGGGACGACATGGACCATTTTGATTTGAACGATGGCGCGTTGCATTGCGACGGCGTCCCGTTGGAAACCATCGCAGCCGAGGTAGGCACGCCGGTTTACGTCTATTCGCACGCGACCCTGGTGCGGCACGCCCGAGTGCTGAAGGAAGCGCTGGCGGCGCTTCACGACCCGCTGGTGGCCTTTGCGGTCAAGGCCAACCCCAATCCCGCCGTACTGGCGACGCTGGCCGGCGAAGGGCTGGGGGCGGACATTGTGTCGATCGGCGAATATCGGCTGGCTCGCGCGGCGGGCATGCCCCCGTCGACCATCCTCTTTTCCGGGGTGGGCAAGGACGCCGCCGAAATGGCCGAGGCGCTGGCGGGGGACGTGCTCCAGTTCAACCTCGAATCGGTCGAGGAGGCGCATATGCTGTCGGTGGTCGCGGTGGCCGCCGGCCGAACCGCCCAGGTCGCCTTCCGCCTCAATCCCGACGTCGACGCCGGAACCCATGCCAAGATCACGACCGGCAATGCCGACAACAAGTTCGGTATTCCCGCATCGCAGGCGCTCGACGCATTCCGTGCGGCCCGCGACCTGCCGGGTCTGGAGGTCACCGGAGTCACCGTCCACATAGGCAGCCAGCTGACCCGGCTCGACCCGCTGGAGGCGGCGTTCCAACGGTTGGGGGAGTTGATCTCCACGCTGCGCGCCGACGGTTTCGACCTCAAGATCGCCGACCTCGGCGGCGGGCTTGGCGTGCCCTACGGTCCGGGCCAACCCGAGCCGCCAACGCCCGAAGCCTATGGCGCGATGGTCGCGCGGGTGACCCGCGACTGGAATATCAGGCTGGCGTTCGAGCCGGGGCGCCTGATCAGCGGCAACGCCGGCGTGCTGCTGACGCGCGTCGTGCGGGTGAAGCCGGGCGAAAAGCACCCTTGGGTGATCGTCGACGCCGCGATGAACGACCTGATGCGGCCCGCGCTCTACGATGCCTACCACCATATCGCGGCGGTCCGCCCGTCCGGCCGCCGATGGACCGCCAACGTCGTCGGACCCGTTTGCGAAAGCGGCGACACCTTCGCCCTGGCGCGCGAGATGGATGCGGTCGCCCCCGGCGACCTGATCGTCTTCCGCACGGCCGGCGCCTATGGGGCAGCGATGTCCAACGGCTATAACAGCCGCGAACTGACCCCCGAAGTGCTGGTGAAGGGCGACAAGTGGGCGCTGGTCCGCCGCCGGATCAACATCGCCGATGCCGCGGCGGCGCCGGTCCCGTCATGGCTGTGATCCGCACCGCGCGGCTGATGCTGCGCCGCGCGACGATGGACGACCTCCCGGCCATTCATTCGATCATGAGCGATCCCGAGGTCATGCGCTTCTGGTCCGAACCGCCGCATCCCGACCTGGCGCGGACCGCCGAGTGGCTGCAGTCTATGGTCGACGCCGACCCTGCGACCAGCGACGATTATGTGATCGAACGCGACGGTCGCGTGGTCGGCAAGATCGGCTGCTGGAAGCTGCCGGACATCGGCTACCACATTGCCCGCGACCAGTGGGGGCAGGGCGTGGCGAGCGAGGCGATGGCAGCCTATCTCGACCGTCGCCGCGCCATCGGAACGCCGTCGCGCCTCACTGCCGACGTCGACCCGCGCAACGCGGCGTCGATCGCATTGCTCACGCGTCACGGCTTCGTCGAAACCCACCGCGCCAAAGGCACGTGGCAGGTCGGCGACGAATTGTGCGACAGCGTCTACCTGGCGCTCGACCTCTAGGTGTCGATCAGCGCGAGCAGCGCGTCGAAACTGTCCGCCACCGGCCGGATCTTCGCCGCCTCGTCGGTTGCGCCGACTTCGATGGTGACGATCTGGCCAGCTTCATTCCCTAAGGTGACGAAGGCAAAGGCATCCGCCCCGCCGCTGTCGCCGAACAGGAAATGGCCGGGGAAGTGCGCGGCGAACGCACCGCTGGTCGCGATCTCGATGACCTCCGCGGCGTCATAGATGACCAGCCACAGCGGATCGACCGACAGGCCCGCCTCGGCCCCGTCGCTCTCTGCGAGCAGCGCGAGATAGCTTGCCGGCAATTCGATCGGGCAGATCGCCTTCAGCGTTTCGATCTGCTCCGCGCTCGCGGCATGGTCGGCGCGGCTCAACCACCCCGCCATCAGATATCCTGCGCGAGGCGTCCGTAAAGCTCCGGCCGACGATCGCGGAAGAAGCCGAAGGCGGCGCGGTGGCGCTTGGCGGCGTCGAGGTCGAGCTCGGCCACCAGCACGCCGGTTTCGTCACATCCGAATTCAGCCAGCAAATCGCCGCGCTCGTCGCAGATGAAGCTGTGGCCGTAGAAGATCTGTCCATGTTCGTTGCCGATGCGGTTGGCGGCGACCACGGGAACGACGTTGCTGACCGCATGGCCGATCATCGCCCGGCGCCACAGCCGCGAGGTGTCGAGCTCGGGGTCATGCGGTTCGGTGCCGATCGCGGTCGGGTAGAACAGGATCTGCGCGCCCATCAGCATCATCGCGCGCGCGGTTTCGGGATACCATTGGTCCCAGCAGATGCCGACGCCCAGCGTGGTGTTGAGGCCGTTCCACACCTTGAAGCCGGTGTTGCCGGGGCGGAAATAGAACTTCTCTTCATAGCCCGGCCCGTCGGGAATGTGGCTCTTGCGGTAGACGCCTTCGATCTTTCCGTCCGGGTTGATCATCGCGAGGCTGTTGTAGTGATGCTGGCCGTCCAGTTCGAAGAAGCTGGTCGGGATCCAGATGCCGAGCTCGTTCGCCAGCTTCTGCATCGCGACCACCGAGGGATGTTCGGCGGTCGGCTTCGCGGTCGCGAACAGGCTCTCGTCCTCGACGCGGCAGAAATAGGGGCCTTCGAACAGTTCGGGCGGCAGCACGACCTGCGCCCCCTTGCCCGCGGCTTCGCGGACGAGGTCGGAGACGTTGCGGATATTTTCGGCGGTATCGTCGCCGAAGGCGAGCTGGAGCGCCCCGACCTTGATCTTCTGGCTCATTTCGGCACCTGCTGGCTAAGGCAATGGAAGCTGCCGCCGCCGGTCAGCACATGATCGGCGCGCAAGCCCACAACGCGGCGGTCGGGGAAAATCTCCGCCAGCGCTGCGACGGCGGCATCATCGTTGGGCGCGCCGTAGAGCGGCACCACGACGGTGGCGTTCCCGACGTAGAAATTCATGTAGCTGGCGGGGATCGGCTCGCCGTCCTCATCCTCGATCCGGCCGGGCGAGGGGAGGGCGACGACCTCCAGCTCGGCATCGAGCAGCGCTTCGGCGGCGTCGGCATAGACCTCCATGTTGGGGTCGTCGGCCTCGGCCTCCGGAATGACGACGCGGCCCGGCGCCACGAACCGCGCAAGATTGTCGACATGGCCGTCGGTATGGTCATTCTCCAGTCCGTCGCCGAGCCAGACGACGCGGGTCGCGCCGAGGTCGCGCTTCAGCCGCGCCTCGACCTCGTCCTTGTCGAACCCGGGGTTGCGGTTGGGATTGAGCAGGCATTGTTCGGTGGTGAGGAAGGTGCCCGTGCCATCGCCGTCGATCGCACCGCCTTCCAGGATCCAGTCGGCCTTGGCGTAGGGCAGGGCGGCCTCGTCGGCCAGCCGCTCGCCAATGCTGTCGTCGCCTTCGAGCTGATATTTGTCGCCCCAGCCGTTGAAGCCGAAGCCCTGCGCACGGCGGTCGGCGCCGCTGCCCATCACGATCGCGCCGGTATCGCGCAGCCAGACGTCGCCGAACGGTTCGACGATGACGCGGGCGAAGGGGCACAGGGCGCGGGCGCGGGCAGCAGCGGTTTCATCCGCCGCGACCAGCCAGATCGCTTCGCCCTGGCCATCGGCATGGACGGCGGCGGCGAAGGCGGCGACCTCTTCCTGGGCTGGCGACAGATCGTCTTCCCACAGGTCGGCGGCGCTGGGGAAGCCGATCCACACGGCGTCGTGCGGTTCCCATTCGGCGAGAGGAGGCATGGTCATGGGCCGCGCCCTAGCAAGCGCGGCCGCCGCCGCCAAGAACGGGGCTTGCGTCAGGCCGCGATTTCGCCAAGCTTCGGCTCGCTCGGTGTTTTGATTTTCGAGTTTTGGGGGGAAATATGTCCATGATCTGCCGACGCCTTGCTGCGGGTGCCGTCGCCTTGTTCGCGTCCACTGCACTTTACGCGCAGGCCGCGCCGCTGGCCGATGATGCCAAGTTGTTCGGCGCGCGCCAGAGCGTATCGAACGTCGCCATTTCGCCGTCGGGCAGCAAGGTGCTGATGCTGGCCGCGGGGCCGGGCCGCACCACCGCGGTGCAGGTGTACGACCTCAACGGCGGACCGATGACCACGCCGATCATGTCGCGCGGCGACCCGGAAAGCATCCAGTGGTGCGAATTCGCGACCGACGACCGGCTGGTCTGCCGGTACAGCGGCAATGTGCCGGTAGAGGGCGTGTTGGTCGGGTTCGCGCGGACCGTGTCGGTCAAGACCGACGGCACCGAACTCAAGATGCTGGGCCAGAACCAGAGCTTCTACGACGACGGCATCCGCCAGGACGACGGCTATGTGCTCGACTGGTTGCCCGACGACGGCGGGTCGATCCTGATGGCCCGGGTTTATATCCCCGAGGCGGGACGCACCGGTAGCAACATTTCGCGCACCAAGAACGGCCTTGGCGTCGACAAGATTTCGCTGTCGACCTTGAAGAGCAGCATTGTCGAACAGCCCGACCGGCTGGCGTCGGGGTTCATGACCGACGGTCGCGGCAATCTGCGCATCCGCATCCAGGACGAGACGTCCGACGGCGCGACGCTGACCGGCAAGACCAATTACAGCTACCGCAAACCCGGATCGCGCAGCTGGCAAACGCTCGGCAGCTGGGATCCCAAGGACGGCGATGCCAGCATCTATCCGCTCGCGGTCGAGGGGGATACGAACAGCCTGCTGCTGCTCAAGAAGCTCGACGGGCGCGATGCGCTCTATCGGATGGCGCTCGACGGAACCAATGGCCTGACGCTGGTGGCCAAGAATGCGCAGGTCGACATTGACGGCGTGTCGCGCTTCGGCCGGGGCCAGCGCGTCATCAGCTACGACTATGTCGATGATCGTGCGCGCACCGTCTATTTCGACAAGGAATTCGACGCACTGGCCACTCGCCTGGGGCGCGCGTTGCCGAATGCCGGCGCGATTAACTTCTCCTCGGCCAGCACCGACGGGCAGAAGCTGGTGATCTTCGCCGGATCGGACGTCAGCCCCGGCACCTATTATTATTTCGATCGCAAGACGGCCGAGATGTCGGAACTGGCGAAGGTGCGCCCGGCGCTTGCCAACCGCACGCTGGCGGCGGTGAAGTCGGTGACCTACAAGTCGCGCGATGGCGCCTCCATCCCGGCCTATATCACCATGCCGACCGGGGCGTCGGGCAAGAATATGCCGGCGGTTGTCCTGCCGCACGGCGGGCCCAGCTCACGCGACGAATGGGGCTTCGACTGGCTGCCTCAGTTCCTCGCCGCGCGCGGCTATGTCGTGATCCAGCCCAACTATCGCGGCTCGTCAGGCTATGGCGACGATTTCCAGAACGAAAACGGCTTCCGCAACTGGCAGACCGCGATCGCAGACATCATCGATTCGGCGGATTATCTGGTCGGGCAGGGGATCGCCGACAAGAACCGCCTGGCGATCGTCGGCTGGTCCTATGGCGGCTATGCCGCGCTTCAGTCGGCGGCGGTCGACCCGACCAAGTTCAAGTCGGTCGTCGCAATCGCGCCGGTGACCGACCTCGCGCTGATGAAACAGCAGGCCGACAACTACACCAACTCCAAACTAGTCCAGGATTTCATCGGCAAGGGCGATCATATCACCGCCGGTTCGCCGCTGCGTAACGCCAAGGCGATCAAGGTGCCGGTGATGCTGGCGCACGGCGACCTCGATACCAATGTCGAAGTCGATCACAGCGACCGCATGGCCAAGGCGCTGACCGAGGGCGGCATCAAGGTCGACTATCTGCGCTACAAGGGCCTCGACCACCAGCTGGAAGACAGCAATGCGCGGATCGAAGTGCTGACCCACATGGGCCAGCTGCTGGAACAGACGATCGGCAAATAGGCAAAAAAATAGGGCGGCTCCGGTGTCGGAGCCGCCCCATTTTCGCGTGAAGCCGTGCGGCTTAACGCGAGTAGAATTCGACGACCAGGTTCGGTTCCATCTTCACCGGGTACGGCACCTCGTCGAGGGTCGGCACGCGGGTGAAGGTGACCTTGTGGTCGCCGTCGGCGACGACATAGTCGGGAACGTCACGCTCGGCGAGGCTCTGCGCTTCCATGACCAGCGCCATCTGCTTGGCCTTCGGGCCCAGTTCGATGACGTCGTTCACGTCGCAGCGACGCGAGGCGATGTTGCACTTCACGCCATTGACGCGGATGTGGCCGTGGCTGACCAGCTGGCGGGCCGCCCAGATCGTCGGCGCGAACTTGGCGCGGTAAACGATCATGTCGAGACGGCGCTCGAGCAGGCCGATGAGGTTCTGCGAGGCGTCGCCCTTCATCTTCGAGGCGTGCTGGAAGGTCTGCTTGAACTGCTTTTCGGTGACGTCGCCGTAATAGCCCTTCAGCTTCTGCTTGGCGCGCAGCTGGATGCCGAAGTCCGACATCTTGCCCTTGCGGCGCTGGCCGTGCTGACCGGGACCATATTCGCGGCGGTTGACCGGGCTCTTGGGACGTCCGAAGACGTTTTCACCCATGCGGCGGTCGAGTTTATACTTGGCGCTGCTGCGCTTCGACATATGTCATCCTTCCAATTGTCATGCCGGCCTTGGGGCCAGCGGAACGTCCGGACCGCACCGCCCAGCCTTGCACTGGACGCGATACCCACTTCACCGGACATGCGGGATCAATTGCGCGTGGCGCGCTCCTAGTCAGGACCGATCAGAAAGTCAACGCGGGCCGGCGGCGGCCGCGTCCTGCCCTTCCATCCAGGATCCGCGCGCTTCGACGCCCAGCACTTCGCCGTTGGCCCGGGCCTGCTCGCTGACCCATTCGTCGACGGTGCGGCAAATCCGCTTCGAGGTTCGCGAGCCGGTCAACACCACGCTGCGGCACACTTCCTTGCGGACCAGCTTCTTGCCCGGGGCCGGCGCGGTGGCCGCCTCGGCGGGCTTGGAAGGGTCATCCGCTGCCGACGCGGCGGCCGGAACGGCCAGCAGCAACGGCGCTGCAGCCAGGATTTGCACGATATGACGCTTCATCTTTGCCCCCGATGGTCGAGTGGTACACCTCCGACGCTTGCCACTATAGCGCCGTTGCGATGGGGAGTCGAACATCGGCCCAGATTTGCCGGGTTGAAATGTCGGCCCGGGCAGTCGATGGGTCGGGCCATGATCGATCCCGTCAAAGATCCCGCAGACTGCACCACCATGGCCGACGTCCGCAGCGGCGTCGACGCCGTCGACCGCGAACTGGTCGCGCTGTTGCAGCGCCGCTTCGGCTATATGGACGCGGCCGCCCGCATCAAGCCGGATCGTGGCGCAGTGCGCGACCAGTGGCGCAAGGACGACGTCCACGCCAAGGTCGCCGCCGAAGCAGCCCGCCTCGGCCTACCCGTCGAGCGGCTGCGCGCGGTGTGGGAAGAATTGATGGAGCAGTCGATCGCGTACGAATTCGAACGATTCGACGCCACCCGCGCCTAGCGCCGCCGCCGCTTGTCTGACAGGGCACGGACCATGCCGTGCATCGCCTTCAACTCACGGCTCGACCAGCCGGGCTTGGTCAGCAGCGTGCGGAACGTCAGGCGCGTCGCCTCGGTCCGGTCGGGCGGGAAATAATAGCCCGCCTCGTCCAGTTCGCGGTCGATGCGGCCGATCAGGCTTTCCAGTTCGGCATGCGGCGCGGGCGGTTCGGCATCGTCCTTCCGCGTCGGCTGGACCAGCGCTTCGCCCCGCGACCATTCATAGGCCAGCAGGATCACCGCCTGGGCAAGGTTCAGGCTGCCGAATTCCGGATTGATCGGCACGGTAACGATATGGTTGGCCAGCGCGACGTCGGCGCTCTCCAGGCCCGACCGTTCCGGCCCGAACAGGATCGCCGAGCGGCCGTCCGACGCGCGGATCTGGCCCGCCATTTCCTCCGGCCCCACCACCGACATGACAAGGTCGCGGCGGCGGACGGTGGAGGCATAGACGAGGCTGCAGTCGGCCACCGCCTCGGCCACCGTGTCGAAGACCGCAGCCTTTTCCAGCACGATGTCGGCGCCGCTCGCTGCCGGACCCGCTTCCGGGTTGGGCCAGCCGTCGCGCGGGGCGACGAGGCGCATTTCGGTGAGGCCGAAGTTGAGCATGGCCCGCGCCGCCTTGCCTATGTTCTGGCCAAGCTGCGGACGGACGAGGACGATGACCGGAGCGTAGCCGCTCACAGCAATTTGTCCTGGTTGGCGGGCACGCCTTCCTTTTCGACCCGTTCGGCGATTTCGGCGAAATCGGCCGGGTCGGTGAAGTCGCGGTAGATGCTGGCGAAACGGATGTAGGCGACGTGGTCGATGGTCTTGAGGCCGGCCATCACCGCCTCGCCGATCTGCACGCTGGTGACTTCGTCGCCCTGCGTTTCCAGCTGGCGCTGCACGCCGCTGACCAGCTGGTCGACGCGTTCGGCGGTGACGTCGCGTTTGCGGGTCGAATGGCCGATTGCGCGGCGCAGCTTTTCGCGGTCGAACGGCTCGCGCTTGCCGTCGCGCTTGACCACGGTGAGGTCGCGCAGCTGGACGCGTTCAAACGTCGTGAACCGCGCGCCGCAGCCTTCGCACTGGCGACGACGGCGGATCGAGGTCCCGTCTTCGCTCGGCCGCGAATCCTTTACCTGGCTGTTGTCATGGGCGCAGAAGGGACAGCGCATCTATTTCTTGGTCAATTGCTTGTATGCGACCAGACCACCAACCAGCGCGGCTCCGACACCGACCGTGAGGATGGGCAGTAACGCGCCAGCAGCTCCTCCGAGTGCAGCACCCCCTGCAATTTTCTTGGCAGCCGGATGGCGTGCAGCATCCTTAAATTGCTCCGTGGCTTCTTTGGCGCTGTCGCTGATGAACTCTTTAGCAACGGCAAGCGTGGAGTCTCGCTGTTCAACCGTGAGGCTGGCGCCGCAAGCATCACAGAATTTTGCTTCCGGTTTCCGAGTTTTTGAGCCGCATTTCAGGCAAGTTTGTAACGCCATCGTCAAGCCTCATAGATCGGGAAACGCGCACAAAGCGCGCGGACGCGCTCGTTGACCGCCTGCTCGACCGCCGCATCGCCCGCGCCGTCGGTTTTGGCGACCCCGTCGAGGACGTCGGCGACCATGTCGGCGATGTCGCGGAATTCCGCTTCGCCGAAGCCGCGGGTCGTGCCGGCGGGCGATCCGACGCGGATGCCGCTGGTCTTCATCGGCGGCAACGGGTCGAACGGCACGCCATTCTTGTTGCAGGTGATGCCAGCACGCTCGAGCGCTTCGTCGGCATCCTTGCCGGTGATGCCGAGGGGCCTGAGGTCGACGAGTGCGAGATGGGTGTCGGTGCCGCCCGCGACGAGGTCAGCGCCGCGTTCCTTGAGCCGTCCCGCCAGCTTCCGGGCATTGGCGATGACCGCCTTGGCATAGGTCTTGAAGCCGGGCTCCAGCGCTTCGCCGAACGCCACCGCCTTGGCGGCGATGACATGCATCAGCGGGCCGCCCTGGAGGCCCGGGAAGACTGCCGAGTTGATCTTCTTGGCGATGGCCTCGTCATCGGTCAGCACCATGCCGCCGCGCGGGCCGCGCAGCGTCTTGTGGGTGGTGGTGGTGACGACATGGGCGTGGCCGAACGGGGTCGGATGCTCGCCCGCCGCCACGAGGCCGGCGAAATGCGCCATGTCGACCATCAGCAGCGCGCCGACTTCATCCGCGATGGCGCGGAAACGGGCGAAGTCGAGGTGGCGCGGATAGGCCGAACCGCCCGCGATGATCAGCTTGGGCTTGTTCTCCTTCGCCAGCCGCTCGACCTCGTCGAAATCGACCAAGTGATCGTCTGCGCGCACGCCGTACTGGATGGCGTTGAACCATTTGCCGGACTGGGCCGGGGGGGCGCCGTGGGTCAGGTGACCGCCGGCCGCGAGGCTCATGCCGAGGATGGTGTCGCCGGGCTGGAGCAGCGCCAGCATCACCGCGCCGTTGGCCTGCGCACCGCTATGCGGCTGGACGTTGGCGAATCCGCAGCCGAACAGCTGCCTGGCGCGGTCGATCGCGAGCTGCTCGACGCTGTCTGACGGGTGGCAGCCCTGGTAGTAGCGCTTGCCCGGATAGCCCTCGGCATATTTGTTGGTGAACACCGACCCTTGCGCTTCAAGCACCGCCTTCGAGACGATGTTTTCCGACGCGATCAGCTCGATCTGGTTCTGCTCGCGCTCAAGCTCTTCCTTGATTGCGGCAGCGACGGCGGGATCGGCATTGCCCAGCGTCTCGGTGAAGAAACCCAGCGGTTGCACGTCGGTCAAAGGGCGGTCGGCGATGGTCGCCATTTCAGCATTCTCCAAGCATGTCGACGCGGTGCGTGTGGCGCCCGCCGAGGAAGTCGGTGGTGAGGAAAGCGGTGACGCAGGCCTTGGCCATTTCGATCCCGATCAGGCGCGCGCCGAGCGCGATGGCATTGGCGTCATTGTGCTGGCGGGCGAGCGTGGCGCTCAAGGGCTCGCTGACCTGCGCGCAGCGGCAGGCCGGATTGCGGTTGGCGGCGATGGCGACGCCGATGCCCGATCCGCATACGGTGATGCCGCGCTCCGCCTTGCCCTGCTCAAGCGCCTCAGCCAGCGCCGCGCCGTAACGCGGATAATCGACGCTTTCATGCCCGTGCGTGCCGAGGTCGAGGATGTCGTGCCCCTGCTCGGTAAGCCATTGGGCGAGGGTGTCTTTCATGTCGACGCCGGCATGATCGGCGGAAAGGGCGATGCGCATGGCCACGCTCTAGGGCAAGCGCCGGAGATTCGCCACCCGTCAGATGCGCCTGCCTGTTCAGACTTCCGGCGTGATGCGGGGGACGAAGGCCGGATCGATCGATGCGCGAATCTGGTCGGCGCATACCGGGCAGAATTCCGCCGCCAGCGTTCGCATCTTGCAGTCGACCGTCGGCCGGAAACGGTCGGTAGGGCGATAGCCGGCGCCTTCGAAGGTGCCGACGACGGCACGGCTTCCGGTCCATTTCGTACCCGCCGGGCAGGTCAGCGCGGCTTTGTCCGGGGCGGTCACGATCTGGCGCCATGGCGTCTGGTCGGGTCGCTTGTATCGGCTGATGTTGCGCCACGGTTTGATCGGGTCGACGTAGGGACTTTCATATTCGTCCTGCAGGCCGAAGGCGTGGCCAAGCTCGTGCAGCAGGATCAGCAGCGACTGGGCATGATCGGTCGTCGCCCAGGCGATGCGCGGCTTGGCGACCGAATTGGGAATCGAACCGGCCCCGCCATATTTGGCGCTGTCGATCAGGACGGCGAGGAATTGATACTGGCCGATGGCGCGGCCGTTGGCGGTCAACGCCTTGGCCACCACGCTTCGCACCGGGTCCTCGTCCCCGCACCACAGCTGGTTGGTGCTGCCGTCGATGCAGCACTGGGTCGCGAACAGCGTCGGCTTCAACAGTTCTTGGTTGGCTTGCGACCGGTTGCAGCCGATGTCGACCACCGCGCCGCCCGCCAGCGGGATGAACAGCGCGTCGATCGCGATGATCGCCGCCAGGGATTTGAACGGTTCGATGGAAAGCAGCCCGGCCGCCACCTTTTCGGCGCGATTGAAAAACCGGTCCCGGTCGTCGCCGAAGCCTTCGCTGACGAACAGGAAGGTCGCGCCGGGCGTGGGCGGATGGCGGACCGATCGAAGGACGGCAGGTCCCGTCGGCTGCGAAGGATGCAGCGGCAGGGCGCCAGCCGGCAGCATGCCGAACAGCTGGTCGTCGGGCTTCGGCCGCATAACCTCGGTCCAGACCGGTACCGGCGCACCGTCGACCAGAGGAAAGGCTTCGATGAAATGCGAATCCGATGCAGGGCGCGGCTTGCGAGCCATAGGCTTCACTCCAGCACGGCTCGGCACCAGCCGCGACGCTTATAGCATGATTGGGCGAAGGGTGCGCGTCAGTCGCGAAAGTATTTGGCGGCGGACTCTCGCCGATGCGGGCAGCCGGGCCAGCAGCAGGGTCGGCGCTTGCCCGCCAGCACTTCGTCCTGCAGCCGGGCGAAATGCTTGGCGCGGGTCGCCTCGGTCTTGGGCGAGGTCATCCAGCAGATCCATTCGTTGCGGCCAAGGTCGGTGAGGCCGTCCCATTTCGCGCGCAGCGCCGGGTGGGCGGCGAGCACGGCCTTCAGATCATCGGGGGTGTCGTGGCGGAAGTCTGTATTCGCTTCCGCCATCGGGTCAGGCCGCCTTGACCGCCTGCAGTTCCAGCCGGTCCCAGATCTCGACCAGCGCGCCGGTTAGTTCGTCCATCATGGCTTCGGTGTGGCACGGGCCCGGCGTGAAGCGCAGTCGTTCGGTGCCGCGGGGCACGGTCGGGAAATTGATCGGCTGGACGTAGAGGCCATATTCGGCGAGCAGGATGTCGCTGATCGCCTTGGCCTTGACCGGGCAGCCGACGAGCAGCGGCACGATGTGCGTCACGCTGTCCATCACCGGCAGGCCGGCCTCGGCGAACTTCACCTTCAGCATCGCCGCATGGGCCTGCTGCGCGTCGCGTTCCTCCGACGACGCCTTGAGGTGCTTGACTGCTGCCAGCGCGCCCGCCGCGAGGACCGGCGAAAGCGAAGTGGTGAAAATGAAGCCCGGCGCATAGCTGCGGATGCAGTCGACGATATTCTTGTCGGCCGCGATATAGCCGCCCATCACGCCGAACGCCTTGCCCAGCGTCCCTTCGATGATGGTCAGGCGGTGCGCGGCTTCGTCGCGCTGCGAAATGCCGCCGCCTTGTGCGCCGTACATGCCGACGGCATGCACTTCGTCGAGGTAGGTGATCGCACCATATTTGTCGGCGAGGTCGCAGATCGCGTGGAGCGGGGCGACGTCGCCGTCCATCGAATAGACGCTTTCGAACGCGATGACCTTCGGCGTGTCCGCCGGGATTTCGAGCAGCAGCTGTTCGAGATGTTCAAGATCGTTGTGCTTGAAGACGCGCTTTTCGCAGCCCGAATTCTTGATTCCCGCGATCATCGATGCGTGGTTCAGTTCGTCGGACAGGATTACGCAGCCCGGCAGCAGCTTGCCCAGCGTCGACAGCGTCGCTTCGTTCGAGACATAGCCCGAGGTGAAGATCAGCGCCGCTTCCTTGCCATGGAGCGAGGCCAGTTCCGACTCGAGCTCGACATGGTAATGGGTGTTGCCGCCGATGTTGCGGGTGCCGCCCGACCCTGCGCCGACGTCGTGCAGCGCCTCTTCCATCGCGCCGATGACGGCGGGATGCTGGCCCATGCCAAGATAGTCGTTGGAGCACCATACGGTGATCGGCTTCGGCCCGTTGTGGCCGTGGAAGCAGCGGGCGTTGGGATAATTGCCCTTGGTGCGCAGGATATCGATGAAGACCCGGTAGCGGCCTTCGTCGTGAAGGCGGTCGATCGCCTTCTGGAAGATGTGATCGTAGTTCATCGATAACCCTCGGTTTGGCGGGCCTTTACCGCCGCTTGCGCCAGATTTCCAGCCGCCACTCGACGAACGGTTCAAAGCGTCCGGACCTCGTCCAGTCCGAAGCGGGCAAGGGCGGAGGCGAGCACCGGACGGGGCGGGGCGGTGAAGACCGCGATGCCGCCCGGCGCTTCGACCGGCCAGGGCTGGCCGCGAGTCAGATAGGCGATCCGTCGGGCGATCCCGGCACCGCCATCGACCAGCGCGATACGGGGATAGGCCGCGGCGATTTCGTCGGCGAGCAGCGGGAAGTGGGTGCAGGCGAGGACCATGACGTCCATACCTGCTGCGCCGTCCGCTTCGACCAGCGGGGCGACGGCGGCGCGGACGTCCTCGACGCTGACGGGATCGCCCGCCAGCTTGCGTTCGGCCAGCTCGACCATTTCGGCGCTGCCGTGGCGGATGACCTTGCAGTCGGCAGCAAAGCTCGCGGCGAGGTCGTCGACATAGGGCTGGCGAACCGTCGCTTCGGTGCCGAGCACGCCGATGACGCGGCTCTTCGACAATTCCGCCGCCGGCTTGATCGCGGGCACGGTGCCGACCACTGGAATGTCGAGCGCGGCACGGACATGGTCGAGCGCAATCGTGCTGGCGGTGTTGCAGGCGATGACCGCGAGGCGGGGGTGAAATCGCTCGACCAGCCGCCCGAGCAGCGCCGGCACGCGCGCGGCCAGCTCGGCCTCGCTTTTGGTGCCATAGGGAAATCCGGCGCTGTCGGCGGCATAGACGATGGGCGCAGTCGGCAGCAGGGTGCGCGTCGGCCCAAGCACCGACAGCCCGCCGACACCCGAATCGAAAAAGAGGATAGGCGCGCTGGGGTCCATCGCGCCCTGAGCTAGGGCGGCGGCGGGCCAATCGCAATATTGCGGGACCCGGATGTTCTGCTAGGCAAGGCGGCGATGCAAGGACCGATGATCTGGGCGCTGGCGCTGGGCTATTTGTTGGGATCGATCCCGTTCGGGCTCATCCTGACGCGTTTCGCCGGCAAGGGCGACATCCGCGACATCGGGTCGGGCAACATCGGCGCGACCAATGTCCTTCGCACCGGATCCAAGGGGCTGGCGGCTGCGACGCTGCTGCTCGACGCCCTGAAGGGCGCGGCAGCGGTGATCATCGCCCAGAAACTGTGGTTCGGCGCGGAGCAATATGCCGCGGCGGGCGCGTTCATCGGCCACCTCTATCCGGTGTGGCTCAAGTTCAAGGGCGGCAAGGGCGTCGCCACCTTCCTCGGAATCCTGGTGCCGCTGATGCCGATGGCGGCGCTGGTCTATGCCGTGGTGTGGATCGCCCTGCTGCTGATCGTCCGCATCAGCAGCGTATCGGGCATGGCCGCCGCCGCCAGCGCGCCCTTGTCCGCGATCATCTTCGACCAACGCCAATATTTCCCCATGCTGCTCGGTTTCGCGGTGCTCCTGCTCTGGAAGCACCAGGAAAATATTCGCCGCCTCGCCAGCGGCGACGAACCGCGCGTGGGGAAAAAGAAAGCGTGAACGCACCGCCAGCCGACCTCATCGACCGCATCCGCCTGATCCGATCGCAAGGGATCGGGCCGGTCGCCTTCTCGCAATTGATGCTGCGCTTCGGCACCGCCGCGGAGGCCATCCGCGCGCTGCCCGACCTGGCCCGGCGCGGGCGGGGCAAGGTGCCGACCATCGCCCCCATCGCCGTGGCGGAGCGCGAGGCGGAGGCGGTGGCCCGGCTCGGCGGGCGACATCTCGTGCTGGGGCAGGGGCTCTATCCGCGCGCGCTGGCCGAGCTCGACAATGCCCCGCCGCTGCTGACCGTCATCGGCGACCTGTCGCTCCTCGAACGCCAGATGGTCGCCATCGTCGGTGCCCGCAACGCCAGCGCCGCCGCCTGCCGCTTTGCTCGGGGGCTGGCCCATGACCTGGGGCGCGAGGGCGTCAGTGTCGTGTCCGGGCTGGCGCGCAGAATCGATAGTGCCGCGCACGATGGGTCGCTGGAGAGCGGCACCATCGCGGTCGTCGCCGGCGGGCTCGACATCTTCTATCCGCCCGAGAATGAGGCTCGGCAGCGGGACATTGCCGCGCGCGGCCTGCTCATCGCCGAAATGCCGCCGGGCACCGAACCGCACGCCCGCCACTTCCCCTATCGCAACCGGATCATCGCCGGGCTGGCGGCGGGGACGGTGGTGGTCGAAGCCGCGCCGCGTTCGGGCTCGCTCATCACCGCGCGGCTGGCGGCCGAGGCGGGGCGCGAGGTGATGGCGGTTCCCGGCTCCCCGCTCGACCCGCGCGCGCAGGGCTGCAACCAGCTGATCCGCGACGGCGCGACGCTGATCCAGAATGCTTCCGACGTGCTGGAGGCGGTGCGTACCCTGTCGGGCCGCGTCGCGAGTCCGGTCTACCCGTTCGACCACCATGGCATCGCCACCCCGCTCGACGCGGACGAGGATGTGCGGGCGCGGGTGGAGGGCCTGCTCGGCCCGTCGCCGGTGCCGGTCGACGAACTGGTGCGCCTGTCCGACGCTTCGGCGGGCGAAGTGCAGCTTGTCCTGCTCGAGCTCGACCTGGCCGGGCGGATCGACCGCCATGCGGGTAACAAGGTCAGCCTTGCCGCCGCTTGACGGCCTCCCCAACTAGCCGACAATCGCGCGTGTACACGTAAAGGAACGTCTCACCTGTGAAGCTCGTCGTCGTCGAATCGCCTGCCAAGGCGAAAACCATCGAGAAATATCTGGGCCCCGGCCACCGCGTGCTGGCCAGCTACGGCCACGTCCGCGACCTGCCGCCCAAGGATGGGTCGGTGAACCCGGACGACGGCTTCGCGATGGACTGGGAAACCTATCCCGACAAGGCCAAGCAGCTCAAAGCCATTTCGGACGAAGCGAAGAAGGCCGACGCGCTCATCCTTGCCACCGACCCTGATCGCGAGGGCGAGGCGATCAGCTGGCATGTGCAGGAAGTGCTGCGCAAGAAAAAGGCGCTGCCGCAGACGGTTGAGCGCGTCACCTTCAACGCCATCACCAAGTCGGCGGTGACCGAAGCGATGGCCAGTCCGCGCGAGTTGGACGAGGATTTGATCGACGCCTACCGTGCCCGCCGCGCGCTCGATTACCTCGTCGGTTTCACTTTGTCGCCGATCCTGTGGCGCAAGCTGCCGGGCGCGAAATCGGCCGGCCGCGTCCAGTCGGTCGCGCTGAGGCTGATCGTCGACCGCGAACGCGAGATCGAGCTGTTCAAGGCACAGGAGTATTGGCAGGTCGGCGCGACGTTCGAGGCCGACGGCACGCCCTTTACCGCGCGCCTGGTCCAGCTCGACGGGCAGAAGATCGACCGGCTGACCATCGGCGACGAAGGCAGCGCCAACGCCGCCAAGAAAGTGGTCGAGGACGGCCGTTTTTCGGTCGCGTCCACGGACACCAAGCCGCTCAGCAAAAACCCGCCGCCGCCTTTCACGACCTCGACGCTGCAGCAGGAAGCGGCGCGCAAGCTCGGCTTTTCGGCCAGCCACACGATGCGCCTCGCCCAGTCGCTCTACGAGGACGGGCTGATCACCTATATGCGTACCGACGGCGTGCAGATGGCGGGCGAGGCGATCTCCGCTGCGCGCAAGGCCGTCGCCGACCGCTATGACGCGGGCTACCTCCCCGACAAGCCGCGCCAGTATACGTCCAAGGCCAAGAATGCGCAGGAAGCGCACGAAGCGATCCGCCCGACCGACTTCCATAAGGATCGCGCAGGATCGGGCGACCATGGCCGGCTCTACACGCTGATCTACAACCGCGCGCTGGCGAGCCAGATGGCCTCGGCACGGCTGGAACGCACGACGGTCGAGCTGACCGACGGCGCAGGGCGCGCGACGCTGCGCGCGACCGGGCAGGTCGTGCTCTTCCCCGGCTTTATGGCGCTTTATGATGAAGGCCGTGACGATCCGACCGACGAAGAGTCGGGCCGCATGCCGCTGCTACGCAATGGCGATGCCCCGGCCAAGACCGGCGTCGAGGCGACCCAGCATTTCACCCAGCCGCCGCCGCGCTATTCCGAAGCCTCGCTGGTCAAGCGGCTGGAGGAACTCGGCATCGGCCGCCCGTCGACCTATGCCGCGACGCTGCAGACGCTGAAGGACCGCGAGTATGTGCGGCTCGAAAAGAACCGCTTCTTCCCGGAAGAGAGCGGGCGGCTGGTGACGGCCTTCCTCGAACGTTTCTTCGAACGCTACGTCAGCTACGATTACACCGCCGAGCTGGAAGAAGAGCTCGACGACGTCTCCGGCGGCCGCCTCAACTGGCAGAAATTGCTCGAGGATTTCTGGCGCGACTTCAAGCCCAAGGCGGGCGAAGTCATGGAACAGAAGCCGTCGGACGTCACGGCGGCGCTCGACGAATTCCTCGCGCCCTGGCTGTTTCCGGACAAGGGCGACGGTCACGATCCGCGCACCTGCCCGCTGTGCGGCACCGGCAAGCTCGGGCTGCGTGGCGGCAAGTTCGGCGCGTTCGTGGCCTGCTCCAACTACCCCGATTGCAAATATACCCGCCGCTTCGGCCAGGGCGAGGAGGCGGCGAGCGAAGGGCCGACCGAGCTCGGCAATGGCATCGAGTTGAAGGTCGGGCGCTTTGGCCCGTACCTCGAGCGCGACGGCAAGCGCGCGTCGCTGCCCAAGGACGTGCCGCAGGCCGACCTGACGCTGGAGATGGCAGAGAACCTCCTTTCGCTCCCCCGCGAAATCGGCGCGCATCCCGAGACCGGCCAGATGATCAGCGCGTCGATCGGCCGCTACGGTCCTTATCTGATGCACGACGGTAAATATGCCCGGCTGAAATCGACCGCGGAGGTCTTCGAAACGGGCATGAACGCGGCGGTGGTCAAGTTGGCCGAAGCGGCGGGCGGCGGCAAGGGCCGCGGCGCCTCGCGCGAGCCGATCGCGGTATTGGGCGCGCACCCGGAAAGCGGCAATGAGCTGAAGGTGCTGGAAGGCCGCTTCGGTCCCTACGTCAGCGACGGCACCACCCATGCGACCCTGCCCAAGTCGGCCGATCCCAAGGCGGTGACGCTCGATGAAGCGGTGGCGCTGATCGACGCCAAGGCGGCCAAGGGCCCGGCTACGAAGAAGAAGGGCGCCCGCAAGACCGGCACGAAGGGTCGGAAGAAAGCCTGATCCGCCGCCAGTTGAGGCCCGCTCCGTCGAACAAATGGAGCGTGCCGAACAGGTCGCCGCCGATGCCCGCAATGGCGTTGATCGCCGTCAGCGCGGCGAAGCTGCCGACCGTGGCGGTCAGCGCGCCTAGCACGCCCAGTTCCGCGCACGTGTCGCAATCGTCGGCGTCGAACGCGTCGCCGACGAAGCAGCGATAGCAGGGCTGGGCGGAAAAGAGCGCGACCTGCCCCTGGAACTGCTGCGCCGCTGCGGACAACAAAGGTGTGCCGAGCCGCACCGCCGTATCGCTGACCATCAGCCGGGTCGCGAAATTGTCGGTGCCGTCGATGATCAGATCGTGTCCGCCAAGGAAGGCGTCGGCATTGTCGGCGTTGAGCCGGTCGCTGATCGCGGTCACCCCGACGTGCGGGTTGCGGGCCATGACGAACTGGCTGGCGAGCAGCGCCTTGCCCATGCCGACCTGGCCGGTCTTGTAGAGCTGCTGGCGCTGCAGGTTGCTTTTGTCGACGATGTCGCCGTCGATGATCGTCAGATGGCCGATACCGGCACCCGCCAGCGCCGGGATCACCGCCGCGCCGATGCCGCCCGCACCGACCACCGCGACCCGCGCGGCTTTGAGCCGCATCTGCCCCGCGCCGCCCAGCTGGGGCAGCACGATGTGGCGGGCGTAGCGGTCGAGTTCGTCGTCGCTGAGGCTCAAGGCCTTATTGCCCCGTGCTGCCGAAGCCGCCGGCGCCGCGCTCCGTCTCGCACAGCTCCTCGACTTCCTCGAAGCTTGCCAGCGTCACTGCGGCCGGGACGAGCTGTGCGATGCGCTCGCCGCGGCGGATGGGGAAGGGCTCGCTGCCATGGTTGATCAGCAGCACCTTCAATTCGCCGCGATAGTCGCTGTCGATCGTGCCCGGCGTATTGGGCACGGTGATCCCATGCTTGAAGGCGAGACCGGAACGGGGGCGAACCTGGATTTCATAGCCTTCGGGGATGGCGACGCGAAAACCGGTCGCGACCGCGTGGCGCTGGCCGGGAGCGAGATCGAGATCTTCTGCCGCGACCACATCCATGCCCGCCGCGCCGGGGGTGGCGTAGCTTGGAAGCGGCAGGCCCTCGCCGTGGGGCAAACGCGAAATGCGGATCGAAATCGTCACTCAAAACTCCTCGGAAATACGGTCGATCAAATGGCGCGCGACATCGTCCTTGGCCGCTTCCGGCCAATCCTCGACGCCGCCAGCGCTGACCAGGTGGATGCGATTGTGGCTGCCGCCCATGACGTCACCAGACACGTCGTTAGCGACGATCCAGTCGGCCTTTTTCGATTTGAGCTTGGCCTGTGCGTTGGCGACGACATCGTCGGTCTCGGCGGCGAAACCGATCAGCAGGCGCGGGCGGTCGGGATGGGCGCCCAGCGTCTTCAAAATATCGGGATTGGGCGCGAATTTCAGCTCGGGCGGGCCGCCGCCCTTCTTCATCTTCGACGTCGCGGGGTTTTCGATCCGCCAGTCGGCGACCGCCGCGACCATCACCGCGACATCGGCAGGCAGCGCGGCTTCGACGGCGTCCATCATCTGCTGCGCCGTCTCGACGTCGATCCGCGAAACGCCGGCGGGGGTGGGAAGGGCGACGGGTCCGGCGACCAGCGTGACGCGCGCACCCGCGTCCGCCGCCGCCTTGGCGATGGCGAAGCCCTGCTTGCCGCTGGAGCGGTTGGCGATGACGCGGACCGGGTCGATTGGCTCATGCGTCGGGCCGGCGGTCACCAGCACGTGGCGGCCGGCCAGCTTGCCGCTGGTGACCGCGATCTTGGGCCGGTCGCCCAGCATCGGCTGGATCCGCGCGAAAATATCGTCGGGCTCGGGCAGGCGGCCCGGGCCAAATTCGCCGCACGCCATCGGCCCTTCGTCGGGGTCGAGCACGGTGATGCCGTCGGCTTTAAGCTGGGCCACGTTGCGCTGCGTTGCGGCGTGCTGCCACATGCGGACATTCATCGCCGGGGCGATGACCACCGGCTTGTCGGTCGCCAGCAGCAGAGTCGTCGCCAGGTCGTTGGCGATCCCGCCCGCCATCCGCGCGATGAGGTCGGCCGTCGCTGGGCAGACCAGCACCAGGTCGGCCGAGCGCGACAGCTGGATATGCCCCATCTCGCTTTCGTCCTTGAGGTCCCACAGCGAGGTGTAGACCGGGCTTTCGGCCAGCGCGGCGAGGCTCATCGGCGTGACGAAATGCGATCCGCCTTCGGTCAGCACCGGCGTCACCGCATGGCCCGCCTTGCGGATGGTGCGGATCAGTTCGGCGGCCTTGTAGGCGGCAATGCCGCCGCCGATGATGAGGAGGATACGGGCCATGGCTCAACCGCCTAGCGCGTCAGGCCGCGAAGAGTCGAGCCGTCTCAGCGCAAGCGGTCGGGCAGCTCGCTTTCGACGATCGCGATCGGCACGATCCCGGCGGCATAGATGGCGTCGAAGGTTCGCTTCAGGTCGAACGGCTTGCCGCCGACATCGGCCTGGTGCGACGCATCCGCCAACATGCGGTCGAGCGCCAGCTTGCCGATGATGTAGCTGGGGCCATATCCGGGCTGGCGCGCGTAGAGCAGCTGTTCGAAGCCGACCAGCTTGCTCTTCGCGTCCGACCAGCCGCGCGGGGTCCACGCAGCGTGGAATTTGCCGGCTTCGTCGAGCCCGATTTCATTGGCCTGGACGCGCAGCGACGCCAGCCCGCGCGCGGCGCGATTGGCGAGCAACGCCCACACCAGCTCGCGCCCGTGCGGCAGGCTGTCGTACACGCCCTGCTGCATCGCCACTTCCTCCATTGCCGTGGCGAAGCCTTCGGAGCGGTCGGAGTAATTGTTGAACAGCGGCGCGACCGCGCGGATCGGATTAGCGTTGGGCTCATGCTTCATCCGCGCCAGCTCGATCCAGTGGAACTGGTGGCTCGACAGCGGGACGACGTCGAGCGCCGTCACATGGGTGAAGAAATTGCGCTGCGCCGGCGGGGTGTAGGGATTGAGCTGGGCCAGCAGCGCCGAGCGGAAATAGGGTTTGTCGCTGATCACCCCGGTATCGACCCACAGCCGGTAGAGTTCATCGGCGCGGGCCTGGCTGCGCGCGAAATAGGCGGCCGGATCGCTGACCTCGGCGATCGGCGGTGCGGCGCGGTTGCGGGATTCTTCCAGCCGTAGCGATGCCAGCGACCGGTCGAGCTCGCGCTGCAGAAGCACCTTCTGCTCGTCGAGCGTGTAGGGGCTCAGCAGGACGTTCTTCAGATACCAGTCGTAATTCTCCTTGCCGACGCCCGACGGGCCCTGGTGCCTGGGCGCTTCGGCGCGGACCCAGTCGGCGAAGGCGGCGCTGGCGGCCCGCGCCTGCTCGACCGCCTTCAACAGCGCCGGGCTGGCGCCCTTCAGCGAAACGCTGCGCACCCCGTCGAGGTCGCGCAGGCCCAGTTCGCCTTTCTGCCACGCGGCCAGCGCCTCGGCCTGTTCGGTGAAGGCGCGGTCGCCGTAGGTCCAGAAGTCGTGCGCGGTACTCGGGGCGAGGTTCGCCTTCGCGGCCTCCAGCAGCGCCGGAACCGCACCCAGCTGCGCCGCCAGCTTGGCATCGTCGGCCTTCGACAGCGGGAAGCGATAGGTCCACAGGTCGATATTGGGCTGTGCCGAGGGCCCTTCGTGCGCGGGCACGTCGCTCATTTCGGCAAAGACGTTGGCGTAGAAGGTCGGGTCGCGCTCCCACGGCTTCAGCACGCGCAGGAAGAAGTCGAGGCCGTTCATCTCGGCTCCGATCAGGCGGGCGTCGTTGCGATCGGACAGGCTCGCGCTGCTCAGGTCGACCGCGGCCAGCCGGGCCTTGAACCGCGCAAGCCCGTCCGCCTTTGCCGCGATCGCCGCAGGTCCATAGTCAGCAACGCGGCGCACCAGTGCCGGTTGGTTGAACGCGCGCCAGTCGTTGAACAGCGCGACCAACTGCGCGTGGGTCGAGGCAGGCGCGGCGGCGATCGGCGGGGCCGGCGCGGCGACGGCGGGCAGTGGGCTGGCGAGCAGCAGGAGCGAGACAACGAAGCGGCGCATCGGCACGACCTTTCGATGGAAAGATCGGCAGATTAACGCCTCGCGGCGCGAAGGCTAGGCCTCGTCTTGCGCCTTGTCGTAACGTTCCTGCGCGGCGCGAATGCAGTCGATATGCGCCATTGCCCAAGCGCCGAGTCCCTGAACGGGTTCGCGCAGCGAAATGCCAAGCTCGGTCAGCTCATAGTCGACGCGCGGCGGGATGGTGGGCGTGACGTGGCGGCTGATGAGCCCGTCGCGCTCGAGGTTGCGCAGCGAAAGGGTCAGCATGCGCTGGGAAATGCCCTCGATCGCGCGCTTCAGTTCGGAAAAGCGCTTGGGGCCGTTCGACAGCAGCATGACGATCAGCATGCTCCATTTGTCGCCGACGCGATTGAGCACCGGCGTCACCGACCGGCAGATCGGGCCGTGAATTGCAGCGGCTTCCTCTGCGGTCACATGGCTGTGACTTGGTGACAAATTTTTGCGTTCTTGTGCGTGGTCCATGGATGGTTACTTAAAGCGTCCCGGTAACAAATCAATACCAAGGACAAGAAGATGACCATCCTTCACCTCGACAGCAGCATCACCGGCGACAACAGCGTGTCGCGCCAGATTTCCGCCGCCACGGTGGACCAGCTTTTGAAGGCCGACCCGAGCGCGACCGTCGTTCGCCGCGACCTCGTCGCCGACCCCCTTTCGCACCTGACGCTCGGCGGTTCGGGCGATGAGGACATCCTCGACGAATTCCTTGCCGCCGACACCATCGTCATCGGCGCGCCGCTCTACAATTTCTCGGTGCCCTCGCAGCTGAAGGCGTGGATCGACCGCATCGCGGTGGCCGGCAAGACCTTCAAATATGGCGACAACGGACCCGAAGGCCTGGCCGGCGGTCGCCGGGTGATAATCGCCGTGTCGCGCGGCGGTTTCTATGCGCCCGACAATGCATTCGAACATGGCGAAAGCTATCTGAAGGCGCTGTTCAACTTCATCGGCATCGAACCCGAATTCGTCCGTGCCGAAGGCGTCAACTACGGCCCCGACCAGCGCGAAGCGGGCATCGCCCATGCGCTCGGTGAAGTGGAAAAGCTCGCGGCTTGACCTGACTGCTCCGGGGGCGCAGCGTCGGGTCCGTCCCGCACGCTGCGGCCCCGTGCCGGACAGCTTCACCGTCGGCCGCTTGGGAACAGGGGGTTGATCATGAAGATGTTCGCGCTGGCGGCTTGTGCCGCCGTCCTTGTCGCCGTTCCTGCCGCTGCGGCACCGGTCGATGACGCGGTCGCCACCGTCACCACCACGCTGGACAAGTTCAACGGCGGCGACGTCGCCGCCTTCATCGCCGCGCACCGCGACGGCGCGGTCATCATCGACGAATTCGCGCCGTTCGCATGGGGCGGCAGCGGGTCGGTGCAGGCCTGGCTCGACAGCTACGGAAAGGACGCGGCTGCCCACAAGATCAGCGACGGACGGGTCGACTATGGCAAGCCGCTGCAGGCCAACAGCGATGGCACCTCCGCCTATATCGTGCTGCCGACCGTCTACCGCTTCAAGCAGGACGGAAAGCCGATGGCGGGGAAGAGCACGATGACCTTCGTCATGGTCAAGACCGGCAAGGAATGGAAGATTTCCAGCTGGAGCTATGCGGGCGCTACCGCCGTCCCCGAATAAGGCTCAGCCGAAGGCACGCTGCCGTCTGGCCCGGCGGACGCCCTCCGCCAGCCAGCCGATGGCGATGCCGAATCCGATGAGGTGGCTGGGGCCTGCCCCGGCGATCGGCATCGGAAAGGCCCAGAAGACGGCTGCGATCGCCACGACAGCCAAATAGGCGGCAAGGGCCAGGTCGGCCGGGCTGCCCCGGCTGGCCAGCGCCCAGACCGCAAGCCCGATCGCGCCCGCATGGAGGGCCATGGCGGGCAGGCCGCTCAGCGCCGCGATGCCGACCGTGCCCTCGACGAAGGCGACGGGTGGCGGCGTCTTGATCCCCGCGACCAGCAGGCCGGCAACCGCCAGCGTCATGGCGCCCACCGCGACGATGATCCGCCGCCGCGACCAGCCGCGTCGCGAGTTGCGGCTGGCGCCGATCATCAGCACGGCCACGCCGACCGCCAGCGCGAACGACGTTGCGGCGTCGGGCTGCAGCGCGATCAGCAGCAGCGGCAGCAGCACGAAGGCGCGCCAATGGCGGCCTTCGCGGCTGGCGACGATGGCCAGGATCAGGGGGCACAGGACCAGCGCGGGCTGGACCATGAACGGACCAAGCGGCAGCCAGCGTGTGACCCCGTCCAGTTCGGTCCCGATCGCCAGCACGGCGGCGAGCAGGATGCAGCACAAGCCGAACAGGATCGCCGCGCCATGCCCCCTGTGCGCGACCTTGTGGGCCAGCCAGCCGAGCAGAAGGCCTGCGAGATAGGCGACCACGTTGCGGCTGGCCATACCGGGCAGCGCGCCGACATTCCACAGGAAGGCCGCCCCGCAGGCGACGGCTGCAGTGCCGAGGGCGAGCGGTGCTGCCCCCGAAATGCCCATCAGGCGCTCAGCAGCCGGATCGGGTTTTCAATATAGGTCTTCAGCGTCTGCAGGAACTGTGCAGCATCCCATCCATCGACCACGCGGTGGTCGCAGGATAGCGACAGGTTCATCACCTTGCGCGCTTCGAGCTCGCCATCGACGATCACCGGGATTTCCTGCAGCTTGTTGACCGCGATGGTCGCGACCTGTGGCGGGTTA
Organism: Sphingomonas jaspsi DSM 18422; assembly: GCF_000585415.1. NCBI lineage: Bacteria > Pseudomonadati > Pseudomonadota > Alphaproteobacteria > Sphingomonadales > Sphingomonadaceae > Sphingomonas > Sphingomonas jaspsi. Next base: position 1,198,471 of record NZ_KK073876.1, read on the forward strand.
ATCACCGGGGTGGACGCGATGCCGCCCATCGGCCCCAGCGAGCTGATGGTGAAGGTCGGGCCCGAAAGCTCCTCGCGGCTGGCCTTGCCGGTGCGCGCGGCGTCGCTGAGGCGCGAGATTTCGCGGGCGAGCTGCCAAACGCTCATGCGCTGTGCGTCGCGGATCACCGGGACCATCAGGCCGCCGTCGGTCTGGGTCGCGACGCCCATGTGCACCGCGCCGTGGCGGGTGACGACATTGGCATCATCGTCATAGGTGGCGTTGATCATCGGCCAGTCGGCCATCGCCTTCGACATGGCGGTGATGAGGAAGGGCAGCAGCGTCAGCTTGGGATTGTCGCCGCGATCGCGGTTCATCATCGCGCGCGTGTCTTCAAGGTCGGTGACGTCGAATTGCTCGACCAGCGCGAAGTGCGGGATCTTGCGCTTCGCCGCCTGCATATTCTCGGCGATCTTGCGGCGCAGGCCGACGACCTTGATCGTCTCGTCCGCGCGGGCCGGGGCACCGCCGCCGACGCTGCCGCCGTTGTAGAGGAGATAGGCGTCGAGGTCCGCATGGCGGACGCGGTCGCTGGTGGTGCGAACCTGCGACAAGTCAATGCCGAGGTCGCGGGCGCGCTGGCGCACGGCCGGCGAAGCGAGGACCTTGGCGTGGCTGCCAGCGGATTTGGGTTCAGGCGCGGGTGCGGGCGCAGGCTCGGCCTTGGGCGCTGCAGCAGTTGCGGTGACCGGAATTTCCTCGGCCTGCGCCGGGGTCGGCTCGACGATGCCGTCGGCCAGCGGCTGCTGTTCCTCGGTCTCTTCCACCGCCGGAGCCGCCGCTTCCGCGCCACCTTCGGTTTCAATCTCGACGAGCACCGACCCGATCGCGATCTGGTCGCCGACTTCGCCGGCCAGCTTCACCACCTTGCCGGCGACCGGGCTTTCCATTTCGACCGTCGCCTTGTCGGTCATCATGTCGGCCAGTTGCTGGTCTTCCTTGACCATGTCGCCGACCGCGACGTGCCAGGCGACGATTTCCGCCTCGGCGATGCCTTCCCCGATGTCGGGGAGCTTGAACTTGTACGTACCCATCAGGCGGCCATCACTTTCTTGAGTGCGTTCTTCATCCGGATCGGGCCGGGGAAATAAATCCATTCATAGGCGTGCGGGTAGGGCGTATCCCAGCCCGTCACGCGCTCGACCGGCGCTTCGAGGTGGTAGAAGCAGCGCTCCTGCACCAGCGCGGCGAGTTCGGCGCCGAACCCGCTCGTCTTGGTCGCTTCCTGCACCACGAGGCAGCGGCCGGTCTTCTTGATCGACTCCTCGATCGTCTCGATGTCGAGCGGCACGAGCGTGCGCAGGTCGATCACTTCGGCGTCGATGCCATTCTCTTCGACCGCTGCGAGCGAAACATGGACCATCGTGCCGTAGGTGAGGATGGTCAGCGCCTCGCCTTCGCGGACGATGTTCGCCTTGCCCAGCGGCACGGTGTAGTGGCCATCGGGCACCGCGCTCAGCGCGTGCTTCGACCAGGGCGTCACCGGCCGGTCGTGATGGCCGTCGAACGGGCCGTTGTAGATGCGCTTGGGCTCGAAAAAGACCACCGGGTCCGGGTCTTCGATGGCGGCGATCAGCAGGCCCTTGGCGTCATAGGGATTCGACGGGATGACCGTCTTGATGCCCGCGATATGGGTGAACAGCGCCTCGGGCGACTGGCTGTGCGTCTGGCCGCCGAAGATGCCGCCGCCATAGGGGCTGCGGATGACCATCGGCATCGTCCATTCGCCCGCGGTGCGATAGCGGATGCGCGCGACCTCGCTGACGATCTGGTCGTAGCCGGGGTAGATATAGTCGGCGAACTGGATTTCGATCACCGGCTTCAGGCCATAGGCGGCCATGCCGACCGCGGTGCCGACGATGCCGCCTTCGCTGATCGGCGCGTCGAAGCAGCGGGTCTTGCCGAATTCCTTCTGCAGCCCAGCGGTGGCGCGGAACACGCCGCCGAAGAAGCCGACGTCCTCGCCAAACACGACGATGTCCGGGTCCTTGGCCATCATCACGCGGTGCGCGTCGTTGATCGCCTCGATCATGTTGCGACCGGTGGTTTTTACTTCGCTACTCATTTGGGTTCGTGTCCCAGAAATTCGCGTGCCTCGGCCAGCGACTGTTCGCACTGTTCCTTGAGGTGCCACGGCGTGTCGGCAAAGACGTCGTCGAACATCGACGGGATATTTTCGAAGCCCTGGTCGGGCAGGGTGCCGACGGCCTCGGCCTCCTTCTGCGCAGCCCGCACGGTGGCGTCGAGTTCGGCGTCGAGCGCGGCGTCGCGTTCGTCGTCCCATTCGCCCAGCGCCACGAGGTGCGCCTTCAACCGGGCGATCGGATCGCCCAGCGGCCACTGCTCCGCCTCGCCCTTGGCGCGGTAGCCGGTGGGGTCGTCGGAGGTCGAATGGCCCTCGGCGCGATAGGTGAAGAATTCGATCAGCGTCGGGCCGTTGTTGGTGCGGGCGCGTTCGGACGCCCACTTCACCGCCGCATAGACCGCCAGCGCGTCGTTGCCGTCGACCCGCAGGCCCGCCATGCCGTACCCGACCGCGCGGCTGGCGAAGGTCGCCTGTTCGGCGCCGGCAATGCCGCTGAACGAGCTGATCGCCCACTGGTTGTTGACCACCGCCAGGATGACCGGCGCCTGGTAGACGGTGGCGAAGGTCATGGCGTTGTGGAAGTCGCCTTCCGCCGTCGCGCCGTCGCCGATCCAGCCCATGCAGATGCGGCTGTCGCCCTTGATCGCGCTGGCCATCGCCCAGCCGACGGCCTGCGGATATTGGGTGCCGAGGTTGCCGGAAATGGAGAAGAAGCCGTGCTTCTTGTCCGAATACATGATCGGCAGCTGGCGCCCCTTCACCGGGTCTTCGGCGTTGGAATAGATCTGGCACATCATCGTCTTGAGCGGATAACCGCGCGCGACGAGCAGGCCCTGCTGGCGATAGGTCGGGAAGTGCATGTCTTCCGGGTCCATCGCGGTAGCGGCGGCGACCGCGATCGCCTCTTCGCCGGTGCACTTCATGTAGAAGCTGGTCTTGCCCTGGCGCTGGGCGCGATACATGCGGTCGTCGAAGGTGCGGACCGTCTTCATGTCGCGCAGCATCTTGCGCAGCGTATCGGGGTCGAGCTTCGGGTCCCATGCACCGACCGCATTGCCGCTATCGTCGAGCACGCGGACCAGGTGGGTGACGAGCGGGAAGGTCTCTTCCGCTTCCGCCGCGACGTCGGGCCGCGGCGCTTCACCGGCGGGCGGAACCTTGATCGACGAGAAGTCGGGGGTATCGCCCGGCCGGAACGGCGGTTCCGGGACGTGTAGGGCCAGCGCCGGCCGGTTGGGGCGCTTCGTTGCGTCGTTCATCCTCACCTTTCCTGCCGCGTGTCACCATGGTCGGCGCCGCAGCGATATGGAATCGATGACCCCCCTAGACAGGTTCGGCCCGGGCCTCAACTGGTGAAGCCCGGACCGGGGTGGGGAACGCTAGGGAAGGCTGGTTATTCGGCCGCTTCGAAGCCCAGGATGTCGCCCGGCTGGCAGTCCAGCTCGCGGCAGATGGCGTCGAGGGTCGAAAAGCGGATCGCCTTGGCCTTCCCGGTCTTGAGGATCGACAGGTTGGCCAGCGTGATGTCGACGCGTTCGGCCAGTTCGGTGAGGGTCATGCGCTTGGCATAGAGCTGGTCGTCCAGCTTGACGGTGATGGTCATCAGACGGTTCCTTCCAGCTCTTCGCGCATCGCGGCGCCGGTGCGGAACACGCGAGCCAGGATGAACAGGATGAGGCCGAGGATGATCGCGCCGAGGCTGATGCCGACTTCGGTATGCGCCTTGTCGGTGAACTGCTCGATCCAGTGCGCGACGAGGCCCAGCGTCCACATCACGGGCTGGCTGGCGATGGCGAGCCAGCCCATCGAGCGCAGGCGGTCGGCGTTGACCGGGTTGAACGGATCGCCTTCGCCGACGGAACCGATGATGCGCAGCAGGTGGCGCAGGAAGAAGAAGCCGAGCGCCATGACGGCGGCGACAAGGATGAGGATGGCGAGGATCGCGTTGACGCCGTTCGCCGGGATGCCCTCGGCGGCGAGCTTGGCGACCAGGTCCTGTCGCTGGACGGTAAGGATGGCGCCGACGCCCAGGACGACGGCGCCGCCGGCAAAGGCGCAGATCCCCATCAGGAAGCCGATCAGGATGCGCGCGCTGTTCAGCAGCGGATCGGATTTGAATTTCGACATGGTGGTCCCCTGAAATAACGGGTTGGCGGTCAGGCGAAGCTGATGATCGCGACGCTCGACGCGGTGCCGACGGGAAGGGTCATCAGCCACAGCGTGGCGGTGAGGGCGAAGGCGGCCATGAAGCTGGCGGCGGTGCGGGCAGTGGTAAGTGTCATTGTTCGTTCTCCGATAATTCCAATATCGAAATTCAATAAGTCCGATTCGCCTTATTGTCAATCAATAATATCGAAAAACGATATTTTCCTTATCGCTCAACGAAAAAGGCGGGTGGTTTCCCACCCGCCCTTCGCGCGCTCAACCTTGATCGGCTCAGTCGTCCTGATGCGCCTGGTGCGGCAGTCCGTTGCCGGTGCCCGCGGTGTAGCTGCCGCCCGCCTGTTCGCTGAACCAGAAAGGCTTGAAGCCGGTCGGGCTGCCAGCGCTCTGGCCGGCGACGATCTGCAGGTTGCGGTCGAACAGGCGGCCGCCCTGCATCGTCATCGCGACATGGTCTGAGTTGCGGATGTTCTCGAGCGGATTGTCGTCGAGCACGACGAAGTCGGCGAGCTTGCCGGCTTCGAGGCTGCCGAGGTCCTTGTCGAGGCCGAGCGCGCGGGCCGGGTTGATCGTCCCGGTCTTCAGCGCGTCGAGGTTGGACATGCCACCCAATGCAAACATCCACATGTCCCAGTGCGCTCCCAGCCCCTCGCGCTGGCCGTGCGCGCCGATCGACAGCGGAACGCCAAGGTCGTTGACCTGCTTGGCCATGCGCGCGACGTTGATGACATTGTCCTCTTCGGGCGGGTTCATCACGCGGCGGCGGGACCGGGCGTCGAGCAGCGGGCGCGGGACCCATTTCGACAGGATCGGTTCTTCCCAGACATTGGTGTGCTGGTACCAGTAATTCTCCCCGAACGGCCCGCCGTAGGCGACGACCAGCGTGGGGGTCCAGGCGGTGCCGCTGCCTTTCCAATATTGCAGCACGTCGTCGTAGATGTGCTGGACGGGCAGCGAATGTTCGATCGTCGTGTGTCCGTCGGCGATCATCGTCATGTTCATTTCGAACAGCGACCCGCCTTCGGGCACCACTTCCATGCCCAGCTGGCGGGCGGCTTCGATGATCATCTGCCTTTGTTCGCGCCGCGGCTGGTTGTAGCTTTTGACCGACCATGCGCCCGACGCCTTCAGCCGCCGCAGGTGCGACAGCGCATCGTCGAGGCTGTTGATTTCCACCGTGAACGGGGTGGTTGCGCCGTAAAGGATGGTGCCGGTCGAAAAGATGCGCGGCCCGAGGATCTTGCCCGCTTTCTGATATTCGCTGGCGGCGAAGATTTCGAACGTGTCGTTCGACGGGTCGTGGACGGTGGTGACGCCATAGGCGAGCGCCGCCGCGTGGACCCAGTTCTGCTGCGGGATGATCCGCTCCGCCCCCATCGGCCCGTGCCAGTGGGCGTCGATCAGGCCGGGGATGACGGTCTTGCCGCTGGCGTCGACCGTCTGCGTGCCCGCCGGAATGGCCACCCCCGCGCCGATCGCTTCGATGCGGTCGCCGTTGACCAGGATGGTGCCGTTTTCGATCACCTCGTCGCCGCGCATGGTGACGATGCGCGCGCCGGTCAGCGCGACGCGGCCGGTGGGTTTGGCCTCGGCGGCGGCGAAGCTGAGGTTGGCCAAAAGCGGCGCCGTGGCCTGCTTGCCGCCCTTGAAATCGCCCGCGCCGGCTAGCGTCTGGCCGTAGACGGCGGGACCCTGCGTCCAGAACAGCTGGCGGCTGTTGCCCGCCCAATGCAGCCAGTCGCCGGCGTCGGCGCTGACCCGCGATACCGGCAGTGCCTTGGCATCGGGCCCGACCTCGAGTGAGCGGCCCGACCGCACGAACGGCATGACATAGGCCTGGTAGCGTTCGACCCAGCCGACATATTGCTCGTCCGGTGACACGGCGAACTCGCCGGCATTGTCGGTAATGAGGTGCGTGACCTCATCTTTGCCGTCGACGCCGACCGATTTCAGCAGGTGCTTGTCGTCGTCGCCATCGGCCGTGAAGAAGACGCGGTCCCCCGTCACGCCGAAATGCGGCAGGCTGCCGGCCTTGGCGATACGCTTGCCCGCCCCGCCGCGCGTCGAGACGACGTAGAGACCCGGGTCGCGGCCCCACAGCGGGGTCGTCAGGAAGCCGTCCGACGACTTGCGATAGGTGATGAGGCTGCCGTCGGGCGAGAAATTGGGCTCGAGATAATGGCCCGGCTCGCTGGTGACGACGCGGCCTTCGCCGCCGGCCGACCCGACCAGCTTTATCCGGCCCGCCTTGTCGTCGTCCCATGCGACATAGGCGATGCTCTTTCCGTCGCGCGACCAGGCGGGGTAGCTTTCGAATTCCGCCGCCTTGGTCAGCCGCCGCGGCGCGCCGCCCGCGACGTCCTTCACATAAAGATGGCCCAGCGCTTCATAGACGACGCGCCGCCCGTCGGGACTGGTCTTGGCGAAGCGGGCCATCTTCACGTCGAAGCTGGCCGGGGCGACGTCCTTCTGCTGGCGCACCGCGTCCTCGACGAAGCGGGTGCCGGTGACGTGGAAGGGAATGTCGCTGACCTGCCCGCTGGCGACGTCGACGCGCTTGATGCCGCCCTTGGCCCAATAGACGATCGACTTGTTGTCGGGCGTCCAGCTCATCCCCGGATAGACGCCTTGCACCGCCCAGGTTTCCTGCATGTCGCGGTCGAGCCCGCCGGTCAGCGGCGTGATGCGGCCCGACGCGAGGTCGAGCAGCATGATCGTCGATTCGTAGCGGATGCGGCGGATGAAGGCCAAGGTCTTGCCGTCGGGCGAGGGCGTCGGGCGGATCGCGCCGCCGGGGCCACTGACCAGCGTTTCGATGTCGCCGCTCTGCCGGTCCAATCGCTGGATGACGTAGATCTGGCCGTTAACGTCCTTCGAATATTCGAAGGTGCCGCCGGGCGTCGCGTCGTCGCTGAAATAAAGGTAGCGGCCATCGGGCGAGAAGACGGGCTCGTTGCTGTCCTTCTGCTTGGTGCGTGCCTTGGTCATCTGCACGCCGCCGCCCTTGGCCGCGCCGCCCTTGTGATACAGCCACATTTCGCCCGCGCCGAGCGAGCGCGCGGAGGTGAAATGCTTGCGGGCGACGATGTAATTGCCGTCCGGGCTCCATTCGGCCTGGTTCAATAGGCGGAAGTCTTCCTTGGTGATCTGCCGAGTGGCGCCGCTTGCGCGGTCGATGACCCAGATATTGTCGCCGCCGCCGCGATCCGACGTGAAGGCGATTTCGCGCCCGTTGGGCGAATAGCGCGGCTGCATGTCCCACGCGTTGCCGCTGGTCAGCGCCTTCGCGTCGCCGCCGCCGATCGGGATGGTGTAAAGATCGCCCAAGAGGTCGAAGGCGATTTCCTTGCCGTCGGGGGACACATCGAGGCTCATCCACGTGCCGGTGCGGGTATCGATGGCGACGTCGCGGCCGGGACCGTGGCGGGCGTCGACCGACCATTTGCCGTCCTTCTTCGCCTCGGCGGTCGGTGCGGCGGCGATGTTCGCCGGCTGCGGCTGCATGATGGGCGACGCTTCGCCCGGGGTCGGCGGCGGCGGCGCGACCGGCGGGGTCGGCGCTTGGGCCAATGCGCCGGCCGACGCGATCAACGAACATCCAAGGAGGAGGGCAAAGCGGCGCATGGAGGTTCCCCTGTCTGAAATCGGCGCGGACCTTGGGACGATGCGGCGGTACTGGCAACCGCCATTGGTCGAATTGACGCGGGGTGGGGCCAGCGGCTAGGGCGCGCACCATGACCGAAAAGACCCAGCTTCCCGACCGCCTGGCGATGGACCCGCGCAGCAAATACTTCGACGAAGAGCTGCTGATGAAGGGCGTCGGCATCCGCTTCAACGGCAACGAAAAGACCAATGTCGAGGAATATTGCGTCTCGGAAGGCTGGATCAAGGTCGCCGCCGGCAAGAGCCGCGACCGCTACGGCAACCCGATGATGCTGACGCTGAAGGGCAAGGTCGAACCCTATATCGAAAGCGAAGAAAAAGGCTCCGGCGACACCGCCGAAGCCTGATCCTTACGCATACGCATACATATTACGCAGTAACTGGCAGGGCGCTTAGGCCGATACGCGGCGCGCCTTGCGATATTCGTTGAGCTTCTTCACGCCATAGCCTGCGGCCAGCACGAGGCCGAGCGGGCCGAGGCCGCGACGGGCGATGATCGGGACCGCCGCGCCGATCAGCGCGCCGGTGGTCTTGTTGTTCCGGCCGGCGAGCTTTTCGCCCGCGATGGCGCCCAAAATCTTGGCAAGCATCACATGTCCTCTCGAATGGGGTCTTGCCGCTAAAGCGCGCGAGGCGGCCTGATGTTCCGCCGCGAAAAATCTCCCAACCCGTGGTGGGAATTCCCGCCAACTTTCTCCCCGATGAACGGTCTCTCGATAAAAAACGGCAGAAAACCGGAATTGGCACGGCTCTTGTAAAGAGTGAGCCGTGGACCTGAGGTTGTTCCGACGGTCCATGAAAAGGGAGAATGAACCATGTCTGGTCTGAAGTTTCACCGTCATCTGCTTGCGGCCTTTGCGTCGCTCCTGATGAGCACGATTGCGGTTGGTGCCGCGATTTCGCCGACCCCGGTGTCGGCCGCCAATGTGGAAGTTGTCACCTATGCCTGAATTTGAACCGATCGTGGCCCGTCCCGCCGTCCGTATTGCGCGGCAGGAACAGCAGGTTCCGGAAGAAACCGTGCGCTTCGCACCGCTCGCCGGTATCCTGTCGGGCCCGATCTTCACCCGCACCCGCGACATCATTGCGGCGAACGTGACGGAACTGCTCGACCGGTCGGAAGACCCGGCCCGCATGATCCGCATGATCATCGTCGAAATGGAAGAAACGCTGGTCGAGGTGCGGGCCACTGCCGCCCGGTCGATCGCCGACATCAAGGAAATGCGCCGGGCCGTCATGCGCCTCGACGACATGCAGGCAAACTGGACCGAAAAGGCGCAGCTGGCACTGGAAAAGGGCCGCGAGGATCTTGCCCGCGCCGCGCTCCAGGAAAAGCAGAAGGCGGCCGAAATGGCCGAAAGCCTGCACGCCGAGGTCGCCCAGATCGAACAGGTGCTGCGCGGCTATGAAAAGGACATCCAGCGGTTGCAGGCGAAGCTCGCCGAAGCCCGCGCCCGCCAGAATGCCATCGCGTCGCGGATGGAGAGCGCGATGACCCGCGCCCGCACCAGCGAAGTGCTGCACGGCAGCCGGACCGAGGAAGCCTTCGCCAAGTTCGAGATCCTCGAACGCCGCGCCGACTTCGCCGAGGGCCGCGCCGACGCGCTGGCGCTGACCGGCCCGAAGAGCCTGGAAGAAGAAATTGCCGAACTCCGCGCCGAAGAGGCGGTGGATGCCGAACTGGAAGAATTGAAGGCCGCCTTGGCCGCCAAGAACTAAGCGACGCGAAAAGGGGAAAAGACCGTGTCCAACCGTTATTCGATGAACCGCCGTACCAAGAAGCTTGCCGGTGTCTGCTCGCAGCTTGGCGACGTCTTCAACATCGACCCGACCTTCCTGCGCATCGGCTTCGTCGCCGTCGCGATCCTGGTCAGCTGGAAGCTGGCGCTGCTCGGCTACATCGGCGCCGGCGTCTACCTGCACGTCCAGAAGAACCGCGCCAACGAACGCTTCGATCGCAAGTCGGATTTCGACCGCATGGGCGATGTCGGCAAGGGTCGCACCTCGATCCACGACCTGCGCACCAAGCTGGACGAAAACGATCGCCGCATGATGGCGATCGACCATCACCTCAACACCCAGAACGACGAGCTGGCGCGCGAAATCGAAGCGCTGCGGGAGGGCAAGTGATGACCGACGTTTCGACCCTGATCCTGGCCGCAACCTCGCTAGTCGGCCTCGCCCTCGCGGCGGTGGCGAGCCTCAAGGGCTGGCAGGCCTATCTCGACTACAAGCGGCTCGAACTGGCCAGCCATGTCGGCGATGCGCATCTGCCCCCCGCCGGCGGCCGGATCGAAATCGCAGATCTTCGCGAACGTGTCCGCAAGCTGGAAGCGATCGCAGCAGGCATCGACCTCTAACCCCCTCCGCAAGAAGCGCTCCACCCCGCGCTTCTCTCCTGACGGGCGGTCCTTCTTTCGTGAAGGGCCGCCCATTTTTGTCGGCTTGTGCCGTTCCGCGGTTCGGCTAGGCTGAACCGATATGGGCGTGGGACATCATCAGCACGGGCATGATCACGCCCACGGCAGTCATGGGCATCACGGTCACGGTCATCACCATGCCCCGGCCGACTTCAGCCGCGCCTTCATGATCGGCATTGCGCTTAACCTCGGCTTCGTCGCGGTCGAGGCGGGGTACGGCTTTGCCGCCAATTCGATGGCGCTGCTGGCGGACGCCGGGCACAACCTCAGCGACGTGCTGGGGTTGGCGGTTGCCTGGGCCGGTGCCGCACTGGTCAAGCGCAGCCCAAGCCCGCGCTTCACCTACGGCCTCAAGAAAAGCTCGATCCTCGCCGCGCTTGTGAACGCGCTGCTGCTGCTGGTCGCGATCGGCGGTATCGGCGCGGAAGCGATCCGCCGCTTGGTCGAACCCGAAAGCTCGAACGGACAGACGGTGATGATCGTCGCGGCGGTGGGCATCCTGGTCAACGGCATCACCGCCTGGCTGTTCGCGCGCGGCGGCAAGGACGACATCAACATCCGCGGCGCCTATCTCCACATGATGGCCGATGCCGCCGTTTCGGTCGGGGTCGTCGTGGCGGGCGCGCTCATCCTGTGGACGGGCGCGAGGTGGATCGACCCGGTCACCAGCCTTATCGTCGCGGCGGTCATCCTGTGGGGAACGTGGGGCCTTCTGGTCGAAAGCACGTCGATGACGCTGGCGGGCACGCCGCGCGGGATCGATCCCGAACTGGTCGGGCGCGCGCTCGAAAAGCTGCCGGGGGTGACCGGCACCCATCACCTGCACATCTGGTCGCTGTCGACGACGGAAACCGCGATGACCGTCCACCTGCTGGTTGGGGACGAGGTCGATCGCGACGTCATCTTGCGACAAGCGAACGCCTATGTGCACCAGATGTTCGGCATCGACCATTCGACCATCCAGGTCGAACGGGCCTCGGACAGCGACGATTGCGCCGGCGGCCATCCGCACGCCCGCGACTGCGGGCACGGCTGATCAATAATCGAAGCTGAGCGTCAGCCGGACGTCGCGCCCGGCGGCGGGGGCATAATCCTTCAGCAGGCTGGTGGCGTGGCGGACGGTCACATCGAAGATATTGTTGGCCGCCAGCGACACGGTCAGGTCCGGGCGCCGGTCGAACGGCTTCCAGTCCAGGCTGGCGTTGACCAGCGTATAGGCCGGGGTTTCCAGCTCGTTGGTCGCGTTGCGATTTTGCTGCCAGGCATGTTCGACTTCCAGCCGACCGCCGACCGGTCCGGCCTTGCCGACCAGCGCGCCCTGCACGCGTAGCGGCGGGATCAGCGGCGCCGGGCCGAAGCCGCGGATCGTCGCAAAGGTCGCGTCGGCGGTGCCTTCGGCCTCCCATTCGATGCCGCCCGCGCTGCCCAGCGGGACATGCGCCTCGGCCTCGAACCCGCGGTAACGGGCGCGACCCTGGCGGGTTTCGTAGACCGGCAGATCGTCTTCGATCATGCCGGTCGGCGCCTGGTAGATGAAGCTGGCGTAGCGGCTGGCATAGAAGGTCACCGATCCGTCGAATGCGTCGCTGCTGTGCTTCAGCGTGGCTTCGACCCCGACGCTTCGTTCGGTCTTGAGGTTCGGGTCGCCGACTTCGAAGCTGGCGTTCCCGCCGTGCGGGCCGTTGGCGTAAAGCTCTTCCGCCGATGGCGCACGCTGGCTGCGGGTCAGGTTAAGCCCGAGGCTCCACGCGCGCGACAGGGTGTAGCGTCCGCCCGCCGACAGGCTGAGGGTCGAAAAGCTGCGGTTGAGGTTGGGATTGTCCGTCACGATATTGGCGTCGGCGGTCGCTTTCGAATGTTCGAACCTCGCGCCCGCTTCTACCCGCAGCGGGCCTTTTTCGATGTGCTGGACGGTGAACAGGCCGACGCTCTGCTGCTGCACCGGCGGAAGATATTGTTCGTCGCCGTCGATGTGCTGGCGAACATTGAAATATTGCACGCCAGACGCGCCGCCCCAGCCGTCGGCCGTGTCGCGCTGGTCGAGGTCGAGGCGTGCGTCGCCGCCCTTCGAATAGACCTGACTGCCGATATCGCCGTCGGCGCCGATTTCCGCGTGGCGATAGTTGGAATAGCCGCCGCGCAGGCGCACCTTCTTTAGGAAGCCGTCGAGCGGTATTTCGGCGCGCGCGTCATAGCGGGTCTGGTGGACGTCGATATGAGTGTCTTCCGCCTCGATCGCAGGATCGAGCGAGTAGCGCACCGGCACCCCGTAATTGGCGGTGCGGCGGCTGACCGATGCACCGATGTTGAGGTCGCCGTCGACATAGGCCAGCGCCCCAGCCGCCTCGAAGGTGCGGCCGTCGCTGTTGGGCAGCTTGCCCTTGAGGTCGGCCAGTGCCTGAATGTCGGGATCGCCGCTGGCCAGTGCGGCATCGCGCAGCGGCTTGGCCAGCACATGGCCGCCGATGCGCAGATCGTCGTTCCTGGTCCAGCTGACGTCGCCATGGGCGACGAGATGCGCGCCCAGTCCGACGTCGACCGCGCCGCTTGCAAGCCGTTCATTGGCCGCGGTTCCGTAGCCGAGCAGGCCCTTGGCCTTGACGCCGTCGTCGGGAACGGCGCGCGGAATGCGGCTGTCGATGACGTTCACCACCCCGCCGACTGCCGACGAGCCGAACACCAGTGATGCCGGGCCGTGCAGCACTTCGATCGATTGGGCGGTAAGGGGGTTGATCGCGACGGCATGGTCGCTGCTGGAAGCCGAGACGTCGAGACTGCCGATCCCGTCGACCAGTGTGCGGATCCGGTCGCCCGACAGGCCGCGCAGCACCGGCTTCGAAACGTTGGGACCGGACCCGGTCGTACTAACGCCCGGCTGGCTGGCGAGCGTCGCGCCGATGGTCGGTCGCACCGTCGCGAGCAGCTCTGCACCCGACAGGACCTTGACGTCGCCCAGCACGTCGTCGGTGCGACGGCGGTGGGCGGTGACGACGATGTCCTTGTTGTCGTCGGCCGGCACGCTTGCAGACGCATCGGCCGCGGTGGTGCCGGTCTCCGCCAGATCTTCGGCGAGGGCCTGCTTTGAAACCAGCGCCGCAGCGAGCGCAAACAAGCAAATCTTCGGGGTCATCATGCTTCCGCTATAAGGAGTCGACGCTCTCTAGGGCATGATGATACAACATCGCAATCGCTGCGCCGCACAATTGGTCGCGGCAGCCATGTCGTTTGTCGAAGAGGATTGCGGGTCCCGGAAACGAGTAAGGCCCGGTAACCGAAGTCACCGGGCCTCCATGGTTCGCGTCCGAAGATTTGAACCACGTAACTAAAACGACGCAGGCCCGTCATGGTTCCGCGCCTGTCAAAAAAATTTCCGAAAAAAATTCATGGCGCCCGGAATTCGACGTTAAGCCAAAGCGCGCGTGGCGCGCCGAGGTCGATCGAGCCTGCCTGGTTTCGGGTGACGGTGCGACGGTCGAAGGCATTTTCGAGCCGCAGCCTGACGGTTGTGATGCGGCCCAGCTGGCGGCTCGCCACCGCATCGACCGTGGTCGCAGCGGGCAGGCGGTCGAGGTTCAGATCGTCGTCGAATGCCGCGCCCTGATGACGCAGGGTGACCGCGATGCCGCTCCGCTCGTCTTTCCAGCGTAGCGTGGCCGACGCGGTAAAGGCAGGCACCTGCGCCGGGCGCAAGGGCCCGATCCGCGCGCGGAGCCAGCTCAGCGCCCCGTCGAATCCCCATGGTCCGCGCTCGACCGACAGGCCTGCTTCGATACCCTTGGTGGTCAGCGCGTCGACATTTTGGCGCTGGCGCAAGCTAGGGCTCAGGGTAACGTTGGCGATCGCGTCGTGGAGGCGGTTGGCAAACAGGCCGATGTCGGCCCGCACGCCGGGCAGCGGGTGCCAGCGCACCCCGGCTTCCGCGCCGACCACCCGTTCCGGCTTCAACGCGGGGTTGGCGAGTGTGGTGACGGGGAAGACGGTGAAACTGCGATACAGTTCGTTGAGCGTCGGCACGCGGATCCCGCTGCTCGCCGCTGCGTGCCAGTCGAGGGCCTTGCCGCTTTGGCCGATCGACACGCGGCCGGTCAGCGCCCTCCCGCTGCGCCGGTCGAAGGGGGTGGTGCTGAGCAATAGGCCCCCGCCGTCGCGCACGATGCTGCGGCCATCGCTGACGCTCCAGCGGGTGAGCCGCATCGACCCGCCAAGGTCCAGGCCCGCCATCTCGCCATTGGCTTCGGCAAAGGCGCCCAGTTCGGCGATCCGCCCGCCATTGGCGCGGATCGCTGTGACGGCGCCGGTGCTGGCGGACAGCGCCCGCTCATAGGCCGTACCGTCGGTCCAGCGCCCGTCCGCACCGACCGCCAGCCATTTGAATGGCCGCCACTCGGCCATCGCGCCCGCGCCGGTCGCCGGTGTCCGATACTGGTCGAGGACCGGCACGAAGCGCGTGGCGCTGACGACCACATTGGCGAAGTTGCGGCGCTGGCCGTAGACGGCAAGCGTCAGATCGCGGGCCGCGCTGACGTAGCGCAGGCTGGCGTCAATTCCTTCCGACAGGCTGTCCGCACCCTTGAACCGCAAGGTCCGTTCGTCGCGAAAGGCGGCGGCCCGGAATTGCAGTTCGCTGCCGTCCAGCGGCGCGACGAAGCGGCTTTCGACCGAACGCGCATTGAAGGCCGCGCGGGCGCTGGCGGCGACACGCTGGTCGGCCGGCGTCGTCCAGAAGCCGCGGCCCTTGTCCCAGCGCGCGTCGAGGGTGGCGACACTGTCGCCCAGTCGGCCGGTCGCGCCGCCGCCCAGTTGCATCGCATGGCCCGTCGAAACGGCGCCGCCCGCCCGCCAGTCGGGCCGGTCGGCCAGCGCCAGGCTGTCGATGTCGATCGTGCCCGCCACCGCCGAGCCGAACCGCCCGCCGCCCGCGCCCTTGACGATGCTGATGCGCCCGATGCGGTCCGGGTCGAGCGCCGACAAGGGCACGAAACCGAAGAAGGGATCGGCGATGGGGATGCCGTCGAGGAGGACCAGCGTCCGGCTGCTGGCGTTGCCGCCAAGCCCGCGCAGGGTCAGACCCTGCGCCGACGGGTTGGACGAGCGGCTGTCGCTGCGGCGGAAGCTCTGCAGGCCGGGAACGGTGGCGAGCGCGTCCTCGATCCGGCCCGACGCAGCGTCGTCGAGGGTCCGGCGCGCAATGACGACCGCGTCGCGCTCGTCCGCGCTCGGCCGCTGGCCGGTGACGACGATGACCGGCGGCTCGGCCGCGGTTGGCAGCATCAATCTTCGGGCGCGACCGTGACCGACAAGCCGTCGAGCGCGTCGCTGACCGGGATCTGGCACGACAGGCGGCTGTTGGCTTCGCGCGCGCCGCTCGAGTCGAGCAAATCGTCTTCGTCCTCGCTCATCGGCGGCAGCGCCGACAGCCAGTCTTCGTCGACATAGACATGGCAGGTGGCGCACGACAGGCAGCCCCCGCACAGTGCCAGCACTTCGTCGACGCCGTGGCTGCGGAGGTTTTCCATCAGCGACTGGCCGTTGGTGCCTTCGAACGATTTGGCATGGCCGTCGCGGGTGGTGACGTTAATGGTGGGCATGGGGGTGTCAGGCTTCCTGCTGCAATAGGGACTTCAACGGGGTGTCGGCATCGGCGAGGGCCGCCGGGTCGATCGTCGCGCCGGCCTCGACCAGTGCGCGGCCCTGCACATAATCCTTGACGCGATTGACGCAATCCAGCGCGATCACCGCGCCGTCGCGAAGATAGATGACCGAAAAGCTGCGCGTCGCCGGATCGCCGCGCAGCACGGTGGCGTCATGGCCGATCGACAGGCCTACGGTCTGCAGCTTCAGGTCATACTGGTTCGACCAGAACCAGGGTGTAGCGGCATAAGTCGCGTCCTGCCCGCAAAGCTGCTTCGCCACCGTCGTCGCCATGTCGTTGGCGTTCTGGACCGATTCGATCCGCACCGGCAGGCCCGCGGCGAAGCGGCTGCGATGCAGCGCGCAGTCGCCGATCGCGAAGATGTCGGGCAGGGTGGTGCGACAGCGATCGTCTATCGTGACGCCATTGCCGCCATCGGCGCCTGCCTCGAGTAGCGGCAGGATGGCGGGGACGATGCCGATGCCGACGATGACGACATCGGCGGGGATGACGCTGCCGTCGCCCAGCCGGACGCCTTCGACCTTCGTTTCGCCCTCGATCGCTTCGACCGTCACGCCGGTGCGCAGATCCACCCCATGGGCACGATGTTCGGCCTCGTAGAAGCTGCTGAGATGTTCGCCCGCGACCCGCGCCAGCACGCGCGGCAGGGCTTCCAGCAGGGTGACGGGATGGCCGAGCTTAGTCAGCACCGCCGCCGCTTCCAGCCCGATATAGCCGCCGCCGACGATCGCCACCCGCGCGCCGTCGCCAAGGTCGGCCGTCAACGCGTCGACGTCGGCGCGGGTGCGGATCGAATGGACTTGGGGAAGGTCGCTGCCCTTGCAGCCCAATTGCCGGGCATGGCCGCCTGCGGCCCAGACCAGCTTGCCAAAGATGAGCGCTTCGCCGGTGTCGGCGTGGGCGACGTGCGCCTCCGCATCGACCGCGACGATCTTGCGCCCGGGGAGCAGGTCGATCTGCTTTTCCGCCCAGAATGCGGCGGGGCGGATGGCAAGGCTGTCGGCTTCCTTTGTGCCGGCCAGATAATCCTTCGACAGCGGCGGTCGTTCATAGGGCAAGTCGCGCTCTTCGCCGGCCAGCGCGATGCTGCCTGCATAGCCCTGCTGGCGCAGCGCGATCGCGCATTGCGCCCCGGCATGGCCGCTGCCGACGATGAGAACGTCGTGGTTCACAGCGCCTCGATGATCGTCGCGTTGGCGATGCCACCGCCTTCGCACATGGTCTGGAGCCCGAACCGCTTGCCGCGCGCCCGCAGCGCATGGACCAGCGTCGCCATCAGCTTGGTCCCGCTGGCGCCGAGCGGATGGCCGAGCGCGATCGCGCCGCCATTGACGTTGAGCTTGTCCGGATCGGCGCCGAGGTCGTGTAGCCACGCCATCGGCACGGGCGCGAAGGCTTCGTTGACTTCGAACAGGTCGATGTCGCCAAGGGCCCGGCCGCTGCGATCGAGCACACGGCGGGTGGCGGGAATCGGCTCCATCAGCATGATCACCGGGTCGCCCGCGGTCACCGCAAGCGCGTCGATCCGCGCGAGCGGGGTGAGGCCATGCTCTTTCAGCGCGCGTTCCGATACAACCAGCACGCCCGACGACCCGTCGCAGACCTGGCTGGCATTGCCCGCCGTGATCGCGCCGTCTGGCACCAGCGTCTTCAGCGAGCCCAGCCCCTCCAGCGACGCGTCGCGGCGGATGCCTTCGTCATGCGCGTGGCGGATCGCATTGCCTTCCTTGTCGACGCCGTCGACGACGACGATTTCGCGATCGAAAGCGCCCGCGTCGGTGGCAGCGACGGCCTTGCGGTGGCTGTCGAGCGCGAATTGGTCGAGCTGGCCACGCTGGAAATCATAGTTGCTCGCGATCATTTCCGCGCCGGTGAATTGGCTGAACTGGTCGACGCCGTAGCGGTCCTTGATCGACTGCGGCCAAGGACCGATCCCTACGCCGGCCTGCGCGGCGAGGATGGTCGGGGTGCCCATCGGCACGCGGGTCATGCTTTCGACGCCGCAGGCGATGACCACATCCTGCGTCCCGCTCATCACCGCCTGCGCCGCGAAGTGCAGCGCCTGCTGGCTCGACCCGCACTGGCGGTCGATGCTGACCGCCGGGACGCTGTCGGGCAGGTTGGACGCCAGCACGATATTGCGGCCGATGTGGAAGCTTTGTTCGCCGACCTGGCTGACGCAGCCGGCGATGACGTCCTCGACGGCCGCGGGATCGATGCCGCTCCGCTCGACCAGCGCGTTGAGCACCGCCGCGCCAAGGTCGGCCGGATGCCAGTCGCGCAGCGCACCGCCGCGGCGTCCGCCGGCGGTCCGCAAGGCTTCGACGATATAGGCTTGGGCCATGGTCAATCTCTCCGTGTGATCAATTCGTAGCGAGGCTGCTGGGTCCGCCAAGGACCAAAGTCGCCTGGCTCGATAGGGTCCCGCCATTGCCATGGGCAAGGGCAAGTTCGGCGCCTTCGATGGAATTGGCGGCGGTGCCGCGCAGCTGGCGCACCGCCTCGACGATCGCGAACAGCCCGTACATGCCGGGGTGGCAGCAGCTCAGGCCCCCGCCGTTGGTATTGACCGGCAGCGCGCCGCCGGGCGCGATGGCGCCGCTGGCGACGAACGGACCGCCGTCGCCCTTGGCGCAAAAGCCGAGGTCTTCGAGGAACAGGATCGTGTTGATGGTGAAGGCGTCGTAGAGCTGGACGACGTCGATTTCGCCCGCGACGACGCCTGCCATTTCCATTGCGCGCGGACCGCTTTCCGCGGCGGCGGTGCGGGTGAGGTCGGGCATGCAGCTGATCGCGTGATGATGCGTCGCCGCCGCCGCGCCGAGCAGCGCGACGGGCTGCGCTTTGAGGTCGCGGGCGCGGCCGGCGCGGGTCATGACGATCGCCGCCGCGCCGTCGGTGACGAGGCAGCAGTCGGCCTTGCTGAGCGGCGTCGAAATCATCCGCGAGGCCAGGCAATCGTCGATGCTCAGCGGCCCGCGCTCCACAGCCTCGTCATTGGTCGCCGCCCACTGCCGCGCCGCTACCGCCACGGCGGCGAGTTGTTCCCGCGTGGTGCCGAACTCATGCATGTGCCGCGCGGCGGCCAGCGCATAGCCGGTGAGCGGAAAGATCGGCTTGTAAGGCTCTTCGTAGGGCGAGGGCCGGGCAGGGGTCGACAGCTTGCCCCCGCCGCTTTTCTGGTTCGACCCATAAGTGAGCAGCGCGACGTCGATCAGGCGGGCGTCGAGCATCGCGGCCGCAGTCATCGCATGGCTCATCGGGGCTGACCCGCCGGTGCGGTTGCAGTCGGTGAAGGCGGGCTGGATGCCATAATGTTCGGCCAGGCTCAGCCCGGCGAACATGTCGTCGGGCAGGCAGCAGAACAGCGCGTCGACGTCGGACAGCGCGAGGCCGGCGTCGTCGAGCGCGCGCTTGCCCGCCGTCGCCGCCAGCTCGATCGAGCTCCAGCCCGGCATCGCGCCGATGCCGAAGGTCGCCGCGCCGACGATGGCATTCGCGCCCGGCCGCCAGCTCATCCGTTGACCCCGCAGGCGTGCCGCCATAGCCTTGGCGCATGGACGGCCCCGAACAGCAATGGCGCGACGCGCTCGCCGAAGGACGGTTCCTGCTGCCGCGCGACAAGCAAAGCGGTGCCTGTTTTTTCCCGCCGCGCGTCGTCGCACCGGGCAGCGGCAACGACTGGGAATGGGTCGCGGCCAGCGGCAATGGCAGCGTCCATTCGATCAGCGTCGTCCATCCGCGTCCGCCCGAAGCGCCCTATGCCGTCGTTCTGGTCGACCTCGACGAAGGCCCGCGCCTGATGAGCCAGGTCGACGGCATCGACCCTGACGCCATCGCCATCGGCATGAAGGTCGTGGCGCGCATCGACCATGATGGCGGCGAGCCGGTCCTGCGCTTCGATCCCGCCTGACGTCACTTCAGCGCTCCCGCAGCCCTGAGCGCAGCGGCGTCCAGTCCATATTCCGCCAGCACCGCGTCTCCGTCCGCGCCCAGCGGCGGTCCCGGATCGCCCACCGCGCCCGGCGTTTCGGAAAAGCGGGTCGGGATTCCCGGGAAGCGCATCCGGTGCCCGTATTCCTCCCGCTCGACCCAGAAGCCCGCTTCCTCAAGATGCGGATCGTGGAGCAGGCCGGTCGGGGTCAGGATCGGCATCGCCGGCACTTCGATCTGGCGGAACAGGTCCATCCATTCGTCGGTCGTGCGATCGATCAACAGGTCCGACAGCCGCCCCAGCACCGTCCCGATATTCTTCGTCCGCTCGGTGATCGACGCGAACATCGGGTCCTTCGACCAGTTGGGATTGCCGATCGCGTCGAAAAAGGCCTGCCAGTGCCGATCGGTGTAGATCATCAGCGCGATATGGCCGTCGCGGGTCCGATAGGGTCGGCGTTCGGGCGCGACCACGCGGGGGTAAGCGGCCGGCCCCATCGGCGGATCGTAGAGCGAACCGTTGAGATGCTCGGCATACATGAAGCTGACCAATGTCTCGAACATCGGCACTTCGATTTCCTGGCCCTTGCCGCTGCGTTCGCGCTCGAACAGCGCGGCGATGATGGCGTAGGCGCCGGTCAGGCCCGCGACCTTGTCGGCGACGACGGTGGCCAGATAGGCGGGCTCGCCGCCGTTCAGATGCTTCTGGAGGTCGGTCAGTCCCGACGCCGCCTGGACGATATCGTCATAGGCCGGATAGTCGCGATACCGCCCTTTCTCGCCGAAGCCGTAGAGGTTGGCGTAGATAATGCGCGGGTTGCGCGCCCGCACCGCGTCGCCGCCGAGGCCGAGCCGCTTGATCGCCGCCCCGCGCATCGAATGGATGAAGACGTCGGCCTGTTCGACCATCGTCATCAGCGCCTCGACCGCCTCGGGTTTCTTGAGGTTGAGCGCGATGCTCCGCTTGCCGCGGTTCAGATTGACGAACATCGCCCCGCGCAGGGGTTCGGTCGCGGGCGGCAGGTGGCGGGTGGTATCGCCGGTCGGCCCTTCGACCTTGATCACGTCCGCGCCCAGGTCGGCGAAGATCTGCGTGGCGTACGGCCCCATCAGCACGCTGGTGAGGTCGAGCACCTTGATGCCCCTGAGCGGTCCTTGTCCGCGACCCCCGCTCATGCCGCGGCCCTTGCCAGCGGCATTCGGCGCGATACCCTCGCGCGTGTAGGCAGGTACAGGATCGCACCATGCAGGCGCACCTCATTGCGGCGGGCAAATATCACGACATCGACTTCGCGCGGCTGGAGCTGCTCAAGCTCCTCGCCGAGGTACCCGAAATCCGCACCAGCGTCGGCTGCAGCTATGCCGATAGCGACCGCATCGCGGCCTGCGATATCCTCGTCACCTACACGTGCGACCTGGTTCCGACCGATGCCGAGCTGCCGGCGCTCAAGGCGTTCCTCGACAAGGGCGGACGCTGGATCGCGCTGCACGGCACCAATTCGATCATCCGCTTCGCCGCCGACGGCAAGGCGACCACGCCCAACGAAGCGCCAGCGTTCATGGAGATGCTCGGCACCCGCTTCCTTGGCCACCCGCCGATCGAGCCTTTCCCGGTGCGCATCGTTCGCCACGACCATCCGGTGACGCAGGGGCTGCGCGATTTCAGTGTCGAGGACGAGCTGTACGTCAGCGAACGCACCGCCGACATCGACGTGCTGATGGCCGCAAGTTTCGAAGGCGAATGCCCCGACTTCGCCGACGCGCTGGCCGCCGATCCCGACGTGCCGATCCTCTACGAACGGACGGTCGGGCAGGGGGCGATCCTCTATTGCACGCTCGGCCATTGCCGCGGTCATTACGACCTTCGTCCGCTCGCCCGTTTCTGGCCCCATCCGCAGCGCTGCGCATGGAATTACCCGGTGTTCACCGAGATCCTGCGCCGCGCCATCGGCTGGGCCATGCATCGTCCCGCCTAGCCCTTCTTTTTCTTGGGACGGAGCGCGAGGATCTGCGCTTCCAGATTGTCGAGCACCGGGTCGATCATCGCTTCGTCGCAGCCGTGGATCAGGCGGTTGATCGCCATGCCCTCGACCGTGTTCTGGGTGAGTGCGAGAGCGAGGTCGAAGCTCTTGCGGTCCTGCTGCCATTCGGGGAACAGCTGGATCGCAAGTTCATACCAGCGCTGGCGGAACTGCTCCTGCGCGGGCTCGAGGATCCTGGCCAAGTCCTTGTCGGTGCGCGAGGCGATCGCCAGCTCGACGAAGGCGGTAAAGGTCTGGCTGAGCAGCTGCTTCCAATAGGTATGGACCAGCGTGTGGACGTCGGGCGCGGGATTATCGACCGCGCGGCGGAAGGCGCGCAGGCGGCGCTCCATCAATTCGCCGATCGTCGCTTGCATCAGCGCGCCGCCATTTTCGAAATGATGCAGCATCGCGCCGCGCGACATGCCGGCTTCCGCCGCGACCTTCAGCGTCGTGGTGCTGCTGTAGCCATATTTGATCAGGCAGCGGATCGTCGCCTCGATCAGCCGGGCGCGGGTCTGGGCGCTTTTCAGCGCCTGCTGGGTGGGCTCGGCGACCGCCCTTGCGGCGGGGGCCTTGCGAGCGGCGGTGCGCGCCATCTTCAACCTTCCGATGCGAAATTAAAAACAAACATGATTGTTTTTGCTTTGACAAGTCAAGCCGGGTTCGGGCCATAAGCGGTTTGACGGAAAGAACAAGCAGGAGTGGCAGTCATGGGCCGGGTCGATGGCAAGGTGGCGTTGGTGACGGGCGGCGCGTCGGGGCTGGGCAAGGCGGATTGCCGCCGGTTGGCCGAAGAGGGCGCGAAGATCGTCGTCGCCGACATCGATGTGGCGGGGGCGCAAGCGCTGGCCGCCGAACTGGGCGATAAGGCGATTGCGGTGAAGCTCGACGTTTCCTCGCCGGACGACTGGCAGGCCGCGATTGCCAAAACCGCAGAGGCGTTCGGCGGGCTCAACATCCTCGTCAACAATGCCGGCATCGTGGTCGTCGCCGACCCGGAGGAAACGACCATCGAACAGTTCCGCAAAGTCCAGGCGGTGATGAGCGAGGGCGTGTTTTTGGGCGTCAAATATGCCCTGCCGCTAATGGCCAAATCGGGTGCGGGGTCGATCATCAACATGAGCTCGACCGCCAGCCACCTGGGTTATCCGCCCTTCTTCGCTTACTCGGCGGCCAAGGGTGCGGTGCGCTCGATGACCAAGTCGATCGCCATGCACTGCCAGCAGAAGGGTTATCCGATCCGCTGCAATTCGGTGCATCCGGCCTCGATCGAAACGCCGATGATCCAGGGCGCGATGGGCCGGCCGGGCGAGGAGCATGAGGTGCCGGACGGCGTGCTGCCGGCCGGATCGATCGGCGCGCCGAAGGATGTCGCCAACCTTATCCTCTACCTCGCGTCCGACGAATCGCGCTTCGTCACCGGCGCCGAAATCCTGATCGACAACGGCCTGACCATCACCCCGGCGGGCTGAAGAAAAAAACAAGCAGGACTGTTTTTTTCTTGAACCGCGACGAAGGGTGAAGCAAGGGTGAGGGGATGAGCGAGAAGCGCACCGCCGTCGTCCTTGGCGCGTCCAGTCCGGGTGGACTGGGCGAGGCCGTCGCGCGGCGGCTGGCCGGTGACGGTTACCGCGTCGCGGTGGCCGGGCGGCGGATCGAGCCACTGCAGAAACTCGCGGCCAACATCGGCGGAACTGCGCACGCCTGCGACGTCACCGACGAAGCTTCGATCGAGGCGCTGGCAGCGGCGGTCGGGCCGGTCCATGCCGCGGTCAATGCCGCGGGCACGACCGACGTCGGCGGCATCGCCCGGATCAAGCGCGAGCGGATCGAGGCACAATTCGCGATCCACGTCACCGGCAACCTGCTTTTCATGAAGCATTTCGTGGCGCAGATGGGCGCAGGCTCGAGCTTCACGCTGTTTTCCTCGCTGACTGCGCGCGTGCCGGGTACGGGGCTGGCCGCCTATGCCGGGGCCAAGGCCGCGCTCGACCATATCGTACGTATCGCGGCGCTCGAATTCGGGCCGCGCGGGATCCGCGTCAACGCGGTCGCGCCGGGCTTTTCGCGCACGCCGATGACCGAGGCATTTTTGTCGGACGATCGGATCGCCGCTATCTACCGGAATGAAACCGCACTGGGCGGGCTGGTGACGCCGGAGCAGGTCGCCTCGACGGTCAGCTGGCTGGCATCGGACGATTGCTTCGCGACCGGGGAAATCGTCCATGTGTCGGGCGGCGCGCAATTGCTGCGACTGCCGACCGGCGCGGAACTGAAGGGCTAGGAGAGAGCGATGGATCTGGGGCTTCAGGGCAAGAAGGCGATCGTGGTCGGCGGCGCGCGCGGCATCGGCTATGCCATCGCCGAGGTGCTGGCGCGCGAAGGCTGCGACCTCGCCATCAGCGCGCGCAGCGCCGACGCGGTCAAGGACGCGGTCGCCAGCCTGAAACGCTACGACACCAAGGTCGTCGGCGGCGCGGTCGATGTGAAGAAGCCCGACGCGTACAAGAAATGGGTCGAAAAAGCGGTCGATCAGCTGGAAGGCTGCGACATCCTCATTCCCATCACCTCCGCCGGCGGCGGGCTGGGCAGCGAGAAATATTGGGAAAAGGCATTCGAAGTCGACGTGATGGGCCCGGTGCGCGCGGTCGACGCGGTCCTGCCGCACATGGTCAAGCGCCAGTCGGGTTCGATCGTCCTCATCGCCACCACCTCGGCAGGCGAAGCGATGGGCGGGCCACAGCCGTACAATGCGATGAAGGCCAGCCTCATCACCTGGGGCAAGCAGCTGGCGCTCGCCAACGGCAAGGACGGCGTGCGCGTCAACGTCGTGTCCCCCGGCCCGATCGAATTCGAAGGCGGCAACTGGGAAATGATCAAGGACACGATGACGAAATTCTACGACGCGACGCTGCGCCAGCAGCCGCAGGGCCGCTTCGGCAAGCCCGAGGAAATCGCCCGCTGCGTCGCCTTCATCGCCTCGCCCGCGGCGAGCTGGGTCAACGGGTCGCACCTGATCGTCGACGGCGGCTTCACCAACCGGACGCATTTCTGAGGCGCGATAGGTGGACATCAAGCGCCAGGTCAGGATCGAGAGGGTCAGTCCCAAGGCGGCCGGCAACGGCACGCCGGTCGACAAGGCGCCCGATCCCGGCCTCGGCTACGACCTCATTCCCGCCGAACGTTACACCAGCCGCGATTACATGCAGCAGGAATGGCAGCATGTTTGGTCGAAGGTCTGGCTGTTGGGCGGGCGGAGCGACGACATACCGGAAACCGGCGATTACATCTGCACCGATATCGGCAAGGAGAGCGTGCTGATCGTCCGTCAGCCCGACGGGTCGGTGAAGGCGTTCCACAACGTCTGCCTGCACCGCGGCAACCGGCTGCGGCCCGAAGGCATCGGCAAGGGCGCGGAAAATTTCCGCTGCATGTACCACCATTGGGCCTACGATCTCGAGGGCAAGATCGAGCATATCCCCGACCTGTCGAGCTTCCCCCAAGGCTGCCCGCCGGGCGCGCGGATCCAGCCGCTGCCTGCGGGCGAATGGGGCAGCTTCGTCTGGTTCTCGCTCAATCCGGATGTCGAGCCGCTGCAGGATTATCTCGACCCGCTGCCGCGCCACCTCGACCCCTATCATTTCGAGCGGATGCGCTGGGTGCGCGACATCACGGTCGAATGGAATTGCAACTGGAAGGCCAGCGTCGACGCCTTCAACGAAAGCTATCACGTCCAGGGCATCCATCCGCAGCTGATGTGGTACCTCGACGACGTCAACCTGCAGATCGACTGCTACGACCGGCACAACCGCTACCTCATCCCTTTCGGGACGATCAGCCCGCGAAAGGCGCTGCCCAGCCAGATCCCGCCGCCGATCATGTACATGATGGAAAAGGCCGGCATGGACCCCGCCGACTGGGAAGGCCCGATGACCGGCATCCGCAAGGCGATCCAGAAACAGATGCGGAAAGGCGCGAAGAAGAAGGGCCGCGACTATTCGGAGCTGAACGACGACCAGCTGACCGACGATTATCACTATATGATCTTCCCCAACGTGACGCTGAACACGCACGCGGACGATTTGATGCTGTTCCGCCAACGGCCGCACCCCGACGATCCTGACAAGATGTTTTACGACATATGGATGTTCGAGCTGCCCGATGCCGAAAAGGACGATCCGGAGCGCGAGCATCGCCGTCCCAAGCACCAGTTCTTCAAGCATGGCGACAAGTCGATCGGCCTCGTCCTCGACCAGGACGCGTTCAACCTGCCCAACGTCCAGAAGGGCATGCATTCGAGCGGCTTTCCCGGCCTGTGGCTGGGCGACCAGGAATTGCGCATCCGCCACTTTCACAAGGTCATTGACGATTATTTTGCGAAAGGGGGAGCGGCATGAGCCAGCTCGGCCGTGAGGCGCTGCTCGACGCGTACGAAAAGATGGCGACCATCCGCGCCTTCGAGGAGCGGCTGCACGAGGAGATAAAGACCGGCGAAATCCCGGGCTTCACCCATCTTTATTGCGGGCAGGAGGCGGCCGCGGTCGGCGTCTGCGCGCATCTCGACGATGACGACTATATCGTCTCGACGCACCGCGGCCACGGCCATTGCATCGCCAAGGGATGCGACGTCGTCGGCATGATGAAGGAAATTTACGGCCGCGCCGATGGCCTGTGCAAAGGCAAGGGCGGGTCGATGCACATCGCCGACGTGTCGGTCGGCATGCTGGGCGCCAACGGCATCGTCGGGGCGGGCGCGCCGCTCGCGGTGGGCGCGGCGATCAGCGCCAAGATTGACGGCCGTGGCAAGGTGTCGGTTGCCTTCTCCGGCGACGGCGCCTGCAACCAGGGCACGACGTTCGAAGCGATGAACATGGCGGTGGTGACCAGGGCGCCCGCCATCTTCGTGTTCGAGAACAACCATTATTCCGAGCATACCGGGGTCGATTATGCGGTCGGGACCGCGGGCGATATCGCCAGCCGCGCCGAGGCGTTCGGGATGAAGGTCTGGCGTGCCGACGGCTGCGACTTCTTCGCCACCTATGACGCGATGCGCGACCTGCTCGACCATGTCCGCGGCGGCGGCGGACCGGCCGCGATCGAACTCGATACCGAACGGTTCTACGGCCATTTCGAAGGCGACCCGCAGCGCTATCGCGGCAAGGGCGAACTCGACCGTATCCGCGAACAGCGCGATTGCCTCAAAGCCTTCCGCAAGACGGCGGGCGAGCGGGGCCTGCTCGACGCTGCCGACCTCGACGCGATCGACGCGAAGGTTGCTGCGCTCATCGACCGCGCCGTCACCGAAGCCCGCGCCGCGCCGCCTCCCAACCCCGACGACGTCCATGCCGACGTCTATGTGAGTTACTGACATGGCGGTGATGACCATCCGCGACGCGATCAACGCGACCCTCCATCAGGAGATGGAGCGCGACGATAGCATCATCGTGCTGGGCGAGGATGTCGTCGGCGGCATGGGTACCGCGGGCGGGCCGGAAGCCATCGGCGGCATCTGGGGCGCGACCGGCGGGCTCTACGCCAAGTTCGGCGCCGACCGCGTCATCGACACGCCGATTTCCGAAAGCGCCATCGTTGGCGCGGCGGCGGGCGCGGCGCTGGCCGGCAAGCGCCCGGTGGCCGAGCTGATGTTCGCCGATTTCGTCGGCGTTAGCCTCGACCAGCTGTGGAACCAGATGGCCAAGTTCCGATACATGTTCGGTGGCAAGACGCGCTGCCCGGCGGTCATCCGCCTGATCTACGGCGCGGGCATGAACACGGCGGCGCAGCACAGCCAGTCGGTCTATGCGATGATGACGTCGATCCCCGGCCTCAAGATCGCGCTGCCCGCGACGCCCGCCGACGCCAAGGGCCTGCTGACCGAGGCGCTACGCGGCGACGACCCGGTGCTATTCTTCGAACATAAGGCGCTGTTCGGCGCCAAGGGCGAAGTGCCCGACGGCGAATATCGCGTGCCTTTCGGCCATGCCCGCATGGTGCGCGAGGGCGGGGACGTGACCATCGTCGCCTGCGGGCGGATGGTGAACTTCGCGCAGAAGGCGGCGGACAAGCTGGCGGAGGACGGCATCGGCTGCGACCTCATCGACCTCCGCTCGACCAGCCCGATGGACGAGGAAGCGATCCTCGACAGCGTCGAGGAAACCGGGCGGCTGGTCGTGGTCGACGAAAGCCCGCCGCGCTGCAGCCTTGCCGCCGACATCGCCGCGCTGGCCAGTTTGAAGGCCTTCACCGCGCTCAAGGCACCGCCGCAGATGGTGACCGGCCTGCACACCCCGATCCCGTTCGCGCGCGAATTGGAACGGGCGTGGCTGCCTTCGCCCGCGAAAATCGAGGAGGCGGTGCGCACCACGCTCGCCTTCCGGAGCTAGGCCGCATGGCGCTCAAGGCCTTCACCATGCCCAAATGGGGCATCGAAATGTCCGAAGGCATGATCGGCGAATGGATGGTCGCCGAAGGGGAGGCGTTCGCCAAGGGCGATGTGCTGGCGCTCATTGAAACCGACAAGATCACGAACGAGGTGGAGGCGGAGGCCGACGGCCGCTTCCTGCGCATCGTCGCGGCAGCGGGCGAGACCCATCCGGTCGGCGCATTGCTGGCGGTGCTCGGCGAGCCGGGCGACGAGGCCGGACTCGACGCCTTCGTCGGCTCCTTCAAGGCCGCCGACACCCGATTCTCCACGGACGACGACGATGCACCCGCACCGGCGCCCGCACCTGAGCCCGCGCCAGCGCCGGCATACGTCATTGCCGACACCGTCGCCATCAGCCCCGCCGCCCGCGCCCGCGCCAAGGAAGCGCGGCTCGACTTGTCGAGCCTAAGCGGCAGCGGTCGCGGCGGGCGGATCATGCTGATCGACGTCGACCAGGCGCTCCGCCCCGAAGCGCGGCCGAACCTGAAAGGACCCTATCCCGACACCGGCGGCATGGCCTTCGCCTCGCCGATGGCGCGGCGGCTGGCGGCGCGGCATGGGGTGGCGCTGGAAGGGTTGAAGGGCAGCGGTCCTCGCGGCCGCATCTGCAAGGCCGACGTGCTCGCCGCGGCGGGCGTGTCCGCGACCCCACCGTCAGGCGAGGTCGAGATCGTCGCCATGACCCCGATGCGCAAGGCGATCGCGCGGCGGCTGACCGAGGCCAAGCAGAATATCCCGCATTTCTACCTGCGCCGCCGCGTCCGCGCCGACCGGCTGATGGCCGCGCGCGAAAAGGCGGGCAAGGTCGCGAGCGTCAACGACTATCTCGTCCGAGCCGTCGCGCTTGCGCTGCGCGAAGTGCCGGCGGTCAATATCCAGGTGCATGGCACCGATATCCACCGCCTGCCCACCGCCGACATCGCCGTCGCGGTGGCGACCGACAAAGGACTGCTTACCCCGGTCCTGCGCGCGGCAGAACGCTTGTCGCTGACCGAGATCGCCGCCGCCACTGCCGACCTCGCGGCGCGGGCGCGGGCGTCGAAATTGCGCCAGGAGGAAATCGACGGCGGCAGCTTTTCGCTGTCCAACCTCGGTCCCTATGGAGTCGAGCAATTCGATGCGATCATCAACCCGCCGCAGGGCGCGATCCTGGCGGTCGGTGCGGCGCGGCCCGAACCGATCGACGAGGATGGTGCGATCCGCATCGTGCCGGTGCTGCACCTCTCGCTGAGCTGCGACCATCGCGCGATCGACGGCGCCGACGGCGCGCGCTTCCTGGCCGCTCTTGCGCGGCTGATCGAACAACCGGAGGCGCTATGATCCTGCCCGGCGCGAAGATCATCCAGATCGCCTGGGTGGTCGACCATCTCGAGACCGCGGCGGAGAAGATATCGCGCTCGATGCAGTGTGGTCCGTTCCTGATGTTGCGCCACATCCAGCTCGACGATCCGCACCATCGCGGGCGGCCGCAGCGGACCGACTTCAGCCTGTGCCTCGCGCAGGCCGGCGACGTGCAGATGGAGTTGGTCGAACAGCATGACGACACGCCGTCCGTCTATCGCGATGCCTTTCCCGACGGCCCGCCGGGCGGCATGGCCTTCCACCACGTCGCGGTGATCGTGCCCGACGTGTTCGCCGAAACGCAGCGCTACAACGACCTCGGCTTCCAGACCGCGTCGAGCGGTCGCTTCGGCAGCATCGATTTCACCTATGTCGACACGCGCACCGCGGGCGGCTTCATGGTCGAGGTGCTGCCCGACGTGCCCGAAATGCACGCCTTCTTCGGCAAGGTCCGCCGCGCGGCGGACGAATGGGACGGCAAGGCGCCCTGGCGCGAATTCGCCTAGCTAAGCGAGCGGTAGAAGCCCAGTTCCATATCGCTCGCCAGGCAGTCGAGGATCGGCGGCACCAGCCGGTCGTGGAAGTCGATCCCCATATGATGGTCGAACGCCGCCTGGTCCTTGAACGTCGCGACGCAATAGAAGGTGTCGGGGTCGTCTTCCGACTGTAGCAGCTCATAGACCTGCGCGTCGGGCTCATGCTGGAACACCAGCCCCTTCAGCTCGGTCTGCAGCGCGATGAATTCGTCGCGGCGATCGGGCTTCACGACCAGCTTGGCGATAAACGACTTGGCACTCATGCATCGGCTCCCTGGGCGAGTTCGGCGGCGAGGTCGTCGCGCAGCTTGAACTTCTGGATCTTGCTGGTCGACATCGGCCATTCGCGGACGAAGCGGACGTGGCGCGGCATCTTGAAGCGGGCGAGTTGGCCGTCGCAATGGGCGATCAGCTCGGCCTCGGTCGCGCTGGCGCCCGCGTTCAGCTCGACGAAGGCGGCGGGGACCTCGACATAGCGGGGGTGGGGGATGCCGACGACCTGCGCCAGCTTCACCGCCGGGTGGGTTTGCAGCACCGCTTCAATTTCCGCCGCCGCGACATTTTCGCCGCCTACCTTCAGCATGTCCTTGGTGCGGCCGTGAAACATGATGTGGCCATGCTCATTGATCGACCCGATGTCGCCGGTATGCAGCCAGCCATCGCGGATGCTTTCGGCGGTCTTTTCCGGCGCGTTGTAATAGCCGGCCAGCATGTTCGGCCCGCGCGCGACGATTTCGCCCTGCTCGCCGGTCGCCTTTTCCTCGCCGGTTTCTGGGTCGACGATCTTCACTTCCCAATCCTTCAGCGGCACGCCGAGGCGGTAGACGCGCTGGTCGTAGGGGTCTTCGGGCCGGCTGGTGCAGATCGTGCCGCTGCCTTCGGTTAGGCCGTAGGTGCCGACCTGGATGGTATGCGGCATGGCAGCGGTCATCTTGTCGCGAATCCAGTCCGGCTGCACCGCGAAATTGCTGTTCATCAGCCGGACGCTGCTGAGGTCGGTGGTCGCGAAGCGCGGATGTTCGATCAGGTCCTGCATGATGGTGACGAAGCAGGGGAAGGCGTGGGTCGCCTTCTCGCGCTCCAGCATCTCCAGCGCCACGCCCGCATCGAACGCGGGAATGGTGAGGTAGCTGCCGCCGCGATCGATGACCGCGACCATCGGCAGGATGCCGGCAATGTGGAAGATCGGCAGCGGCGACCAGAAACGGTCGCCCTGTTCCATGCGGTAGCGGTCGGCGAGGTTGCGGCTGTTGCCGACGATGCCGCGGTGGCGGATCAGGCAGCCCTTGGGATTGGCGGTGGTGCCCGAGGTGTAGAGGATGAGGCCGGTCGATTGCGGATCGGTGGCGTCGATGCGCCGGTCGATCTCCGCTTCCTCGACCGCGTCGCCCGCGGCCAGCGCCTTGTCGCGCGGTAAGAGGCCCTCGCTGCACGGCTCGTCGATGCAGATGACCTGCCGCAGCTTCGGGGCCTCGGGCAGGGACAGGGAACGGGCATCGCCGGCGGCTGCGAGAGAGGGGAGTGCGCTGTGCAGCCGCGCGGCGAAATCGAGGTTGTCGGCGACCTTGCCGGTGGTGATCAGCGCGACGAGGTCGGCGTCCTTGACGAGGTAGGCGAGCTCGCCCGGCTGGTAGCGCGCGTTGACCGGCACCGCGACCGCGCCGGCCATGGCGATGCCGAACAGCAGCTCGACGAATTCGGGGCGGGTGGTCAGCAGGATGCCGACATGTTCACCCGGCCGGACGCCCAGCCCGACCAGCGCCTTCGCCCAGCTCCGCGCCGCGGCGTTGAGCTGATTGTGGGACTGGCGACGTTCGGGAAAGACCAGTGCGTCGCCGTCGCCCGCCGCGGCGGCGCTGTCGCGCAGCAAGGCGCCGAGGGTCAAAGAGGTGCCGGTCATCAGCCCTTCACGTCGTACAGCATTTCGCGGACGTAGCCGCCGTCGATGATCTCGATCATCCGCGCGATGATGCCTTGCGTCGCGGGATTGGCCTGGTGCGCCTTGTCCGCCGCTTCGTCGGTAAAGCTTTCGTACACCGCGTAGCCCCCGTCCTGGTCGAGTCGGTAGAATTTATAGGCCAGCGTATCGGCCTCGGCCGCGGCATGCGCTTCCATCTGGTCGATCAAGGCGACGAATTCGTCGTCATGTTCGGTCTTGATCCGGAAACGCGACAGGAAGCTGTAGGCCATTACTTCTCTCCGGAAAGGTAGCGGTCGAGTTCGGTATGGAAGTGGCGCAGCCGCCCTTCCTGGTAGCTCCAGAGCGGGCCCTTGAAGCCGCGCGACTTGGCGCCCTGTTGGACGATCGGCAGCAGTTCGCTGTCCTGGTCGAGCACTTCGCCAAGTTCGGGCGGCACGCCCAGCGGCACGCGGGCGATGTCGGGGCGGATCATGCCGGTCGTATCGACCTCGTCGCCAAGACCCATCCACGCGGGTGCCTTGTATCCAGGCGCGTCGACGTGGCGGAACAGGATGAGGTTATCGTAGGTGAACTGTTCCGGGTCGGTCGGGTGCGGCAGGAAGCGGTGGATGAACAGCGCCTCCGGGTGGCAGCCGATCTGCACGTTGGGGAAGATGCCGTAGATCGTGCTGTCGCTCAGCTGCGTGTCCGAGAATTTGTCATAGTCGAGGCCGTATTTGGCGGCCCGTTCCCGCTTCGCGGCCTGGATTGCGGCGCGGCTGTCCTGCGCGGTGCCTTCGAAGCTTTCGGGATCGATCCCCGCGTCGGCCAGCATCATCTGGATGCCCGGGTTGACCGTTTGCTGGTCGGGGTAACGCGGGCTCGGCTGGGCGAAGGGCACGAACTGGCGGCTCATGCCGTTGGGGTAGAGGTCGATCTGGGTGCGGTCGTCCATCACGCATTGCGTTTGCGGGTGCACCGAATGGAGGTGGTAGAGCTCGTAAAAGGCGTCGACCCCGCCCTTCCAGTTGGCGCCCCAGTCGGACTGTTTGTGGTGGATGACGTTCATCGACGCCGGATCGTAGAGCGCGAGGTGGTCGGCGACCGGGCCCAGCCATTCGCGCACCGGCAGCAAATCGTCGCGCATGGTGATGAACACCAGCCCCGCGACCGTTTCGCAGCGGACCGACGTCAGGTCGGTGCCGTGGCACAGCACGGCCGGTTCGAACGTTTCGGCATCGGTGACGCGGGTGTTCTGGCCGTCGAGGTCGAACTGCCAGCTGTGGAACGGGCAGGTGAAGCCGTCGAGCGAGCCGAAATCGCTGAGCACCAGCCGGCTGCCGCGGTGCGGACAGACGTTGTAGTGCGCCTTGATCGTGCCGTCCTCGGCGCGGACGACGATGAAGCTTTCGTGGCCGATGTCGAAGCGCACGAAATCGCCGGTCTCGCGCAGGTCGGCCTCGACCGCGGCGAGCAGCCAGGTGCGGGTCCACACCCGGTCCCATTCGGCCGCCATGATGTCCTTGTCGTAATAGCGTTTGGGATCGGGCCGCGCGGTGCCGTTGTCGATCTCCGGCGCGCGATCGTTGAAGGGGTGGGGCGCACCGATGTGGATGTCCCAGCCGCGAAAACCCACGGTCATATCGACTCTCTCCGATCCTTCTAATTGCGACTTATAAAAAACAATCATGACTGTTTTTCAATAGGCTATGGGACACGCCACCGTAAGGGCGCGACGAACGGTGTTGCACCGCTACCCGACCATGACAGAAAAAAACAAACATGATTGATTGTTTATCGGACATGTGCCAGCTTCGTCCCGACCTCGATCGACGAGGGTCTTTCGGACGCCGCGCATAAGATGCGGCGCCGGGGAGAGGGAGGATGAAGATGGTGCCGAATCGTCTGCTGAGTTCGTGCGCGTTCCTGGGCCTGATGGCCCTGCCGACCACCGCCATGGCGCAGGACGCCGCGCCGCCGCCGGTTGAGCCGGCCGCGACTTCGCCGACCGACCAGCCGCAGGCCGAGCCGGCGCAAGGCGGCATCAACGACATCGTCGTCACGGCGACGCGCCGCGATACAAGGCTGCAGACCACCCCGATCGCGGTGTCGGCGATCGATTCGAACCTCATCCAGCAGGCCAGCCCGAACAATATCGGCGACCTGGCGCTGTTTGTCCCCAACTTCTCAGCCGAAACCATCACCGGCTTCAACGCCGCCAGCTTCGCGATGCGCGGCGTGGGGCAGAACAACATCATCGTCTATTTCGAACCGCCGGTGGTGGTGCTGGTCGACGACTTCGTCATGCCGTCGGTCCAGACCCAGCTGCTCGACACGTTCGACGTCCAGCAGGTCGAAGTGCTGCGCGGTCCGCAGGGAACCCTGTTCGGCAAGAACAGCTCGGGCGGCGCGGTCACGGTCCGCACGAAGCGCCCGCTGCTCCACAAGACCTTCGTCGAGGGCGAGCTCAGCGCCGGCAGCTTCGGCACGCGCCAGGCCAAGGGCGCGTTCAACCTGGCACTTGGCGACATCGCCGCGCTGCGCGTCGTCGCCGGATATGAAAAGAGCGACGGCTATTACAAGAACAAGGCCTGCTACGGCCCCGTCTACAACCTCAGCGACGATCCCGAAACGGCCGCCTTCGATCCCGCTTTCCCGTCGAAGTTCGACGGCGTCCAGGGCTGCCTCAACGATGGCCGGGTCGGCGGCAAAGACGTCTTCAACGGCCGCGTGAAGCTGCTGGTCGAACCGACCGACAGCGTCCGCGCGCTGTTCCAGTATGAAATGCTGCGCGACCGGTCGGATACCGTGCCGTCGGTCAACGAGAATGAGATCTACACCGGCAATGTCGGTTTCCTCACCGACTTCCTCGGCCTCAACGTGCCCAATGGCAGCAACGATCCGCTCAACAACAGCGGCATCACGCTGCGCAACGACACGTTCCAGCGCAACATCCAGCGGATCAACGTCGACGGGCTGTACGCCAACCTCGACTTCGACGCGCAATATGGCACCTTCACGTCGGTGACCGGCTGGCGCAAGCAAAGCTCGCGCCTGCCCAACAGCTATGCCGGCGTCACCGCCGTCGCGCCCGACGGCGATCGCCTGTCGGTGTTCGACGCCAGCCGCGACGACGACCGCAAGACGTTCCAGCAGGAATTCCGCTTCGCCAGCAAGCTCAACGGGCCGTTCGATTTCGTCGTCGGCGCCTTCTACCAGCACGACGCAGTCGATTTCTGCGTGTCGCAGCTGCTGGGCTTCCTCGACCTCGTGTCGGGTCCGCTGCCGTTCGGCAACTGGAACGATACGCCGTACATCCTGTGCAATGCGCAGAAGGCGAAATCGACCGCCATCTTCGCCGAAGGCAATTACAAGATCACCGACCGGCTGACCTTCACCGCGGGCGTTCGCCAGACGTGGGACAGCAAGGTCTGGCGCGGCCGCCAGCAGGTGTTCATCCCGCAGCTTGAAGGCGGCTTCGACCTCGGCATCTCGATCGACCACCCGCTCGACGCCAGCGTCTATAATTACCCGGCCGGCGTCATCAAGCTGAACGACAAGTCGAAAAAGCTGACCTATCGCTTCAGCCTGGGCTATCAGGCGACCGACGACGTCTTCCTCTACGCCACCCATTCCACCGGCTATAAGGGCGGCGGGTTCAACGATCAGATCGGCGGCTTCGCACCGTTCACCGACGCCAATACCGGCGTCACCGACTATGACGCGTTCCGCGCGGCCGCCAAGGCGACCAAGCCGGAAACCGCCAGCAGCTGGGAAGCGGGCGTCAAGGCAGACTTCGCCGACCACCGCGTCCGGGCCAACGTCACCGGTTTCTACGTCAAATACAATGATTTGCAGAAGCAGCTGAACGTCCCGCTGGTCGTCAACGGTGCACCCAACCAGGTCACGATCTTCGTCAACGCAGCCTCGGCGACGGTCAAGGGCATCGAAGCCGAACTGACCGCCAAGCCGACCGACGGGCTGACGCTGCGCGGCGTGGTCGGGTATCAGGACGCCAAATACGGCACATATGATGCGCCGGGCGCGGGTTACGACCTCAGTTCCTCGCCGCTCGATCGCGCGCCGAAATGGCAGTGGACGCTGGCCGGCAACTATGTCGTGCCGATGGGCGGCCACAAGCTGGTGTTCGATGCCAGCGTTGCGCATCAGGACCGCAACCTGTTCACCCAGTCGATCACCGATCCGCAGGGCAATACCTACCTCAATGCGCGCACGCTGGTCGACGCGTCGATCACGCTGGCCGACATTGCCGATCGCTATTATCTGCGGCTGATCGGGCAAAACCTGACCGACAAGCGCTACCGCACCGCATCGCAGAACGTCGCCGGGCTGTGGCTGAACAGCCAATATGGCCCGCCGCGTTACTTCGGTGTCCAGGCCGGCTTCAAGTTCGGCATGGACCGGGCTGCGCCGCCGCCGCCGCCGCCGCCGCCTCCGCCGCCGCCGCCTCCGCCGCCGCCGGCGACGCAGACTTGCCCCGACGGATCGACGATCCTGGCGACCGACGCCTGTCCGCCGCCGCCGCCACCTCCGCCCCCGCCGCCGCCCCCGCCGGAACCGGAACGCGGCTGAGGATCGTCAGGTAGGGAGTATCAGCGTGCCGACCATGTGCCAGCGCCTCGGGGCAATCATCCTTGCTTCGGCGCTGGCCCTTGGCCTTTCCGCCTGTGCGCAGGGCACCCCTTCGTCACCCGATGCGGGCGGTGACCGGGTCAAGTCGCGCGATGAATTCCAGAGCCGGATCGGCACCGCGATCGATCCGGAAAAGCATCCCGGCAAGGCGCTGTTCGAAGCCAATTGCGCGGGCTGCCACGATGGCGGCGTCTACAAGGCACCGAGCACCGTCTGGCTGGAGATGATGGCGCCCGACGCGGTGCTCGACGCCATGAACAACGGCGTGATGAAGGCAATGGCCAAGAACCTGTCGCAACAGCAGCGGGTGCAGGTCGCCGAATATCTCGCCAAGGTGTCGCTCGCCGATTACAAGCCGCCCGCGCCGCCGCCGGCCTGCCCGACGCCGCAGCTTGCCGGCGGTCCGCCGCCCGCCGCCGTCGGCTGGGGGCATGACAACAGCCGCTTCATCCCCGCGTCGGTCGCGGGGCTGGCCAAGGGCGACGTGCCGCGGCTCAAGCTCAAATGGGCCTTCGCCTATCCCGGCGCCGTTCGCGCGCGCTCGCAGCCGTCGATCGGCTGGGGCACGGTGTTCGTCGGCGGGCATGACGGCACGCTCTACGCCTTCGACCTTGCCACCGGCTGCGCCCGCTGGACCAGCCGCAAGTCGGCGGAGGTTCGCACTGCCATCGTTGCCGATGCGGCGACCAAGCGGCTCTACTTCGGCGACATTCTAGGCCGCGCCTATGCGGTCGATGCAATGACCGGAAAGACCTTATGGTCGGTGAAGGTCGATGACCATCCCAACGCCACCATCACCGGCACGCCAACGATCGGCGGGGGACTGCTCTACGTTCCTGTCTCCTCGCTCGAAGTGACAGCGGCGGCCGATCCCAAATATGCCTGCTGCACCTTCCGCGGATCGGTCGTCGCGCTCGATCCGGCGACCGGCGCGATGAAATGGCGCGCCTACACCGTGCCCAACCCGGCCAAAAGCCAGGGCAAGACCCCTGCAGGCACCGACGTGATGGGCCCGTCGGGCGCGCCGGTGTGGAACAGTCCGACCTATGACTCGGCGCGCGGCCGGCTCTACTTCGGCAGCGGGGAGAATTATTCCTCGCCCGCCGACGGGAACAGCGACGCGGTGATCGCGGTGGATGCGCAAAGCGGCAAGCGGCTGTGGATCGCGCAGCTGACCGCGAAGGACGCGTGGAACGTCGGCTGCATGGTCGGCAACGACAATTGCCCGACCGAAAAGGGCCCCGACCTCGACGTCGCGGCCTCGCCGATCCTGGTCAAGGCGGGCGGCAAGGACGTCATCGTCGCCGGCCAGAAGTCGGGCGTCGCCCATGGCATCGACCCGATGACCGGCAAGATATTGTGGCGCACCCGGCTCGGCCATGGCGGGACGCAGGGCGGGGTGCATTTCGGCATGGCCGCCGAAGGCAGCCGCGTGTTCGTGCCGATCAACGACATGGCCGACACTAAGGACGGCCGCACGTACGACGCGAAGATCGCCGGCCCCGGGCTGCACGCGGTCGACGCCGCGACCGGCAGGATTTTGTGGCGCAACATTGCCAGGAACAATTGCGGCGATACGCCCAATTGCGATCCCGGCATCAGCGCCGCGGTGACCGCCATTCCCGGCGTCGTATTCGGCGGCCACCTCGACGGCATGCTCAACGCCTATGACAGCGCGACCGGCAAGATCCTGTGGGCCTACGACACCAAGCAAGAGGTCAAATCGGTCAACGGCGCGACCGGCAAGGGGGGCGGCATGTCAGGGCCGGGCCCGACCCTGGCACAGGGCTATCTGGTGCTGAATTCGGGCTATGGCCTCTACTACCACATGCCCGGCAACGTGCTGCTGGTGTTCTCGGCCAATTAGGCCGGGGCGAGGGCGCAGACCGGTTCGCGTTCGACAAGGTCGAGGACGAAGGCCATCTTGGCCATCCCGCCGATGAAGCCCGCGACCACCGCCAGCTCGCAAATCTGTGCATCGTCGAAGTGGCGCTTCAGCCGCGCGTGAAGATCGGGCGTCAGGCGTCCCGCGCCGTTGGTCATCACCATCTCGTCGGCGAAGTCGAGCACCGCGCGCTCGGCCTCGTCGAAGCTGGCGCGGTCGCCTTCGATCGAGGTGATGGCCGCATCCGAATAGCCCGCGCCGCGGGTGCCCACGACATTCTGCAGATTGCAGCTGCGGCAGCCATGGGCGAGGCTGAGGCGCAGGCGCAGCAGCTGCTTGTATTTCTCCGCCACCCGGCCCCCGAAGAAGATCCCGCCGTAGAAATCCTGCATCACGAATTTCAGCAGCTCCGGCGCCGCGGCCATCGCTTCGATGAAGGCGGGTTCGCCGGTCAGGCCGTTGAGCATGTCCC
Source organism: Sphingomonas jaspsi DSM 18422 (assembly GCF_000585415.1). NCBI lineage: Bacteria > Pseudomonadati > Pseudomonadota > Alphaproteobacteria > Sphingomonadales > Sphingomonadaceae > Sphingomonas > Sphingomonas jaspsi. The sequence goes on from NZ_KK073876.1 coordinate 1,237,663, forward strand.
ACGCCTGCTGGAAATCCGCGGGCAGCGCCTCGCGCGGGGTGCGGGTCATCGGGGTATCGGGCATCGCGCCGCCTCCTTGCAGGTCAGGCGCCGCCGGGCACCTTGAAATAATCGGGCATGCCGCCGGGCCACACCACGCCCCATTGCGCCATGCCGCCGTCGACCGTGATCACTTCGCCGGTGACGAAATTGCCGCTCGGCGCAGCGAGGTAGACGACCGCTTCGGCGACGTCCCAGCCGTTGCCCAGCTTCTTCATGGGATTGGCCTCGTGAAAGCGCTGGAGCGCTTGCGGCGGATAGACGCGGAAGCCTTCGGTTTCGATCGTGCCTGGCGCGACGCAATTGACGCGGATGCGGTGCGGCGCCCATTCGGTCGCGACCGTCTTCGACAAATAGATGACGCCGGCGCGCGCGGCGCAGGTGTGCGCAGCCTGCGGCATGCCGCGTTCGACATTGGCGACGATGTTGACGATCGACCCTTCCTGGCCCCGGTCGCGCCAGCGCCTGGCGGCTTCCTGCATCATCCACCAGGTGCCGTTCAGATTGAGGTCGATCACCGCCATCCAGCCCTTGCGGCTGAAGTCGATGGCGTCCTGCGGGAATTGCCCGCCGGCATTGTTGACCAGGCAGTCCAGCCGCCCGAAGCGCGCGAACACGTCGTCGAGCATCGCCTCGACCGCTTCGGGTTCGCGGATCGACATCGGCACCGCCAGCACGTCACCGCCGGTGGCTTCGTCGATCGCCTTCTTGACCGTATCCAGTTTGTCCTCGGTCCGGCCGCAGATCACCACCTGCGCGCCCAGCCGCGCGGCGAGGAAGGCGGTCGCCTTGCCGATCCCGCTGCCCCCGCCCGACACCAGCACCACCTGGCCTTTCAGCAGGTCGGGCCGATAGACGGTGTCGCGCGTCGCCAATTGTTCGAGCGTCAGCCCGAACAGGCGGTCGTCGTCACGAGGGTCGGCGCGCGTCGCCGTCGCGGTGGGGCTGGTCATGCGGGATCGACCCACTGCTCCAGTTTGGGTTCCACGCGCAAGTCGGCAGGCACGCGGTTCAGACCGATCTTGCGATCCAGCTCCTCATGATAATGGTAGATGCGCCGTTCCTGGTAGCACAGCGTCATTCCCTTGAAGCCGGGGCTTTCGAGCGATTCCTGGATCTGCGGCGCGAACTGCAGGTCCTCGTCGAGGATGCGTTCGAAATTGGCGATGCGCTTGTCCCACAGCGGGCTGCGGCCTTCGGGGCCGAAGGGCGGGCTGAACCAGTGGCATTCGATCCGCATCGTTCGCTTCGACGTCGGCCAGAACACCAGCATCGGCATCCCCGATGCCGAGGGCGGCATGACGATGTTGGGGAAGATGTAATAGCTGACGTTGCTGGTCCGCGGGATTTCGGTGACGGTCGGGATTTCCGGCATGCCGATGGTGCCCGGATCGACCCAGTCGGGGCGGCGGTTGGGGGTCGTCATCCGGCTATGCCCGCCCGGCCACAGGGTGATGGTCGTGCCGCGATGGTCGAGGAAGCGGTCGACCGTGTCCTGGTGGATCGATTTCAGGTGATAGACCTCAAGGAAGGCGTCGAGCAGCACCTTGACGTTGCATTCGACGTCGTACCCGCGCGAATCCACCAGCGTCAGATTGTCCGGCTGGAACTGCTGCAGTTCCTTCGCCACCGGGCCGAGCGAGGTGACGAGGTCGTCGGCGTCGGGATCTTCGTTCACGAAAATCCAGCCGCCCAGCGTTTCGCAACGGACCGGGATCAGCGACTTGCACGAAAAATCCAGCCCGACGAAGTCGCGCTTGTCGCGCACCGCGACCAGCTTTCCGTCGAGCGTGTAGCTCCACCCGTGATAGCCGCAGACGAAGCCGCGATCGTTGCCCTTGTCGGCCTTGACCAGCGGCGCGCCGCGATGGCGGCAGGTATTGTAATAGGCGCGGATCGTCCCGCCCATGTCGCGCGCGATCAGGATCGGCGAACCGGTCGACCGGTTGAGGATCCAGTCGCCGGGGTTGGGCAACTGGTCGCTGTGACCGGCGTATAGCCAGCTGCGCTTCCACAGCCGTTCGTCCTCCAGATCGAGGAAGTCGGAATTGGTGTAACGGCCCGCCGGGATGTCGGGCAGTTCCGGAAATCCCTCGGGCGGCGCCTTGCGCTGCGCTTCGAAGGCCATGCCTTCGCGGATGCGTTCGATGGTTGCCGAATCCACCCTGTTCCCGTCCTTTGCCTGTTCGCCCCGAAGGCTAGCGCCAATGCAACTAAAAAACAATCATGTTTGACTTTTTTATGGCGAAAGGGGAAAGCGGAACCGACGACAATCGCAAACCGGGGCAGTCATGGATTTCCGCCTTTCCGACGAACAGCAGGCCCTGCGCCAGGCCGCACGCGATTTCGCCCGCAGCGAACTGCCCGAAATCGCCGCCGTGTGCGAAAGCCAGAACCGCCCGCCCTCGCGCGAACTGGTCCGCCGCTATGCCGAAATGGGCTTCCTTGGCATCAACGTGCCCGAAGAATTGGGCGGTCTCGGCCTCGGCAATCTCGATGCGCTGATCGTCCTGGAAGAATTCGCCAAGATCAGCTCGGCAGTCGCTTTTCCGATCTTCGAATCGATGGTCGGCCCGGTCCGCGCCGTCGAACGCTTCGCCAGCGACAGCCTGAAGCAGCGCATCGTCCCCAAGGTGTGCGCGGGCGAGATGGTGGTCGCGGTCGCCATGTCCGAACCCGAAGCGGGCAGCGCGCTGACCGACCTTCGCACCCGCGCGCGGATCGAGGGCGACGAAATCGTCATCAACGGCACCAAGCGCTGGTGTTCGGGCGGCGGGCATAGCGATGCCTATGTCGTCTATTGCCGGCTCAGCGACGATCCGGGCGCTAAGGGCATCGGTGCGGTGCTGGTCGAACGGACGGCGCGGGGGTTGAGCTTCGGCCCGAACGAGAACCTCATGGGTTTTCGCGGCGTACCCTCGGCCGATCTCAACTTCGACGATTGCCGCGTGCCGCTCGATAATCTCGTCGTGCCCGCGGGCGGGTTCAAGAAATTGATGGAAGCTTTCGACCTTGAACGGTGCGGTAACGCGACGATGGCGCTGGGCCAGGCTTCGGGCGCGCTCGAGGACGTCATGGAATATGTCCAGGACCGCAAGCAGTTCGGCAAGGCGCTGGCCGAATTCCAGGCGGTGCAGATGAAGCTCGCCGAAATGCAGATGAAGGTCGAAGCCGCGCGGCTCCTCATCTGGCGCGCCGCGGCCAATGCCGAGGACGGCCTTCCTTCGGTGCTCGACTCGTCGGTCGGCAAATGCTTCGCCAACACCATCGCGCGCGAAGTCACCGGCGATGCGATGCAGCTGATGGGCGCTTATGGCTATTCCAAGGAATTCCCGATGGAACGGCGGCTGCGCGACAGCTGGGGCTGGGGCATCGCCGGCGGCGCGATCGACATCCAGAAAGTGAATATCGCAAGCGCCATGCTCGGCCGCCGCTTCGACCAAAGGCGCTAGCGTGGCGAAGACCACCGTCTGCGCGCTGGACGATATTCCGGACAACGGCAATCGCGCGTTCGATGTGGGCGGCACCAAGGTCCTGCTGGCCCGAACGTCGATGGGCCTGTTTGCCGTCGGCGCGATCTGCAGCCACCAGTATAGCGAGCTGGAAGGGGCCAAGCAGAAGGCCTGCTTCCTCTTCTGCCCGCTTCACGGCCTGCGCTTCGACCTGCGCAGCGGCAAGCCGGCGGGGACGCTGACCGACCAGCCGCTGCCGACCTATGCCGTGGGGATCGAGGACGGGATGGTCTGGGTCGATCCCGACAAGGCTGGGGCATGAAGATCCTCCACGTCGCTGGAAGCCCTCGGAGTCGATCCCGCTCGCGGCGGCTGGCAAAGGCGTTTCTCGACGCACTCGGGGAAGAAGATGTCGACACGCTCGACGTGTGGACCGCGACGCTGCCCGACCTTGGCGGCGACACGGTCGAAAGCCGTTATCGCCTGATCCACGGCCTGCCGGTCGAGATGGATCATACGCGCCGCTGGGGCGAAATCCGCCGCGTCGCCGACCATGCCATGGCCCATGACCTGTGGCTGATCTCTACGCCGATGTGGAATTTCGGCCTGCCTTACCGGCTGAAACACTGGGTCGACTGCATCGTCCATCCCGGCATGACCTTTACCAACGACGCATCGGGCGCGGTGACCGGGCTGGCAAAAGGCAAGACCGCGGTGCTGGTCGGGGCCGGGGCGCTGGACTTCACCGACGGCGTGCCCGAAGCGGTCTACGACCACCAGATGCGCTACCTCGACCTTATCCTGCGCTTCATCGGGATGGAGGACGTGCATATAGTCCGTGCCGCGCCGACCTTCGGGCCGGAAGAAACGGTGGCGGCGGCGGAAGCAAAGGCGGAGGCCGAGCTTCGCGCCATCGCCGAGACGATCAGGACCCGCGCCGGTGCACCAGGTTGATCGACTTGAACGACAGGATGGTGTCGCCGCGATCGTTGACCATTTCGTAGGCAGTGATCGCCGTGCCGCGGTCGGTGCGCCGTGTCGACGGATGAAGCTCGAGGATCTCCGAACGCACCTTGACCCGGTCGCCGGCGCGCAGCGCGGTTTTCATGCGGTAATCGTCGAAGCCGACGCCGCAGACGAAATCGATGTCGCTGTTGATGCCATGGTCGAGCTGGCGCCAGATGGCGAGCAGTTGCACCCCGCTGGCGACGACCTGTCCAAAGGTCGATGCCTTGGCCGCTTCGGGGTCGGTATGGAACCATTGCGGGTCGTACTGGCGGGCGAAGTCGACGATTTCCTGTTCGCTGATTTCCCGCCAGCCGGATTCGCGGGTTTCGCCCACGGCAAGGTCCTCGAACTTGCGGGGCGGACGTTCATGCATCGCGATAATCCTTCCAGCCCGGCAGCCCTTCGGGATAGTCGGCCGGCCGCCGGTCGCCATAGGCGCGCATCCGGTCGGGCTGGCCCAAGATGCCGGGATATTCGGCTAGCGGGACGTAATAGAGGAAATGCAGTTCCCGCTCGGCGAACAGCCATTCGCCTTCAACGCGACGATAGCGGTCGTGGTAGCGGAGCGCCGTCACCATCGGCGTGTCGTTGCGATACAGTTCGGCATGCGCCGACAGCAGCCCTTCCGCCGCGTCCGGATCGTCGCCGAAGCGGATCCAGTGGTCGTGGCTGACATGGTTGGATGGCCCCAGCACCGCGAACCGCCCTTCATACTGGCGCACGATCGCATCGCGCCCGACGGCATCCATCACGCCGTCGCGGCTCCGCACCCGCGCATCGTCGGTGAACAGGGCGGCGACTGCGCCAAGGTCATGGTCGTCGATCGCGAAGCAATAGCGGGCGGCGAGGGCGCGGATCGCGCTTTCGGCTTCCAACCGGTCGATCCGGGCGGCAAGATCGGGCTCGTGCACGACACGATCATGGCGGGGCATCACGGAAAGGGCAATCGATGAGCGAACGGGTGTTGATCGAGGTGACGGACGGCGTGGCGCGATTGACGCTCAACCGCCCCGATGCCGCCAACGCCATCGATGTGCCGATGGCCGATGCGATCATGGAGGCCGCAGTCACGGTCGCCGAAGACCGCGACGTGCGCGCGGTCGTGCTGACCGGTACGGGCCGGATGTTCTGCGCGGGCGGCGACATCATGGCCTTTGCCCAGGATCTCGACCAAGCCCATGCCGTCATCGCCCGCATTACCGCGCCGCTCCACGCCGGCATCGCGCGGTTGGCGACCATGGACAAACCGCTGGTGATGCTGGTCAACGGACCTGCCGCGGGGGCAGGGCTGGGCCTCGCGCTGCTGGGCGACATCGTCGTCGCCAGCACCGCCGCGCACTTCACGTCGGCCTATACCGCCATCGGCATGAGCCCCGATGCCGCGACCAGCTGGCTGCTGCCGCGCGTGGCAGGCCTGCGCCGGGCGCAGGACATGGTGCTGACAAACCGCCGCGTCCTGCCGGAAGAGGCGCTGGCGTGCGGCATGGTGACCGCGGTAGCGGCACCGGACGAGGTGGAGACGGTCGTCGCGTCCTACCTCGACAAATTGCGCGCCGCGCCGCCCGGCGCACTGGGCGTGTCGCGGCGGCTGTTGGCAGAAGCGCTGTCGAGCGGCCTGTCGGGCCATCTCGAGCGCGAAGCGGCGGGCATCGTCGGCCGCGCCGGGTCGGACGACGGCAAGGCCGCGATCCGGGGTTTCTTCGATCGGAAGGAGTAACGTGCGGCGGAAGATCATCTTGGAAGACCAGTCCCCCGGACTGGCCTTTCAAGATGATGGTGCCGGCTGAGGGATTTGAACCCCCGACCTTCGGTTTACAAAACCGCTGCACTACCACTGTGCTAAGCCGGCGCTCCGTTTGCCCCGATAGGGACAGGCGAGGTCGGCTTCAAGGTCCAACGCCCTCTGGCGGGTAACGAAATTCGACTTCGCCCGGATTACTGATCACCTAATTGGACAGCGGGTAAGCTGGGTCGACCGGGAGCGCTATAAATCGGGTTATAGGACTTTGAACGACGGGTGGCCGGTTAGATCGACCAAATGCGATTTTCTCGCCGGGGCGAATCGGGCGGCATCTTCCACAAAACTCGCCAGATTATTTGCCGGAATTGGAGCCGAAATTGCATAAGAAAAGCGGCATAATTCCGCTTCCACTATGCCGAAAATCCAACCTTATCCCACTGAAAGATAGTGCTTTTTGGTCCATCGGACTGACCATATACTAATGGCATGAAGATTGACCGACAACTTAATCAGCAGCAGCGAACAACACCGGTGCCAATTCGCCCCGGTCTATCGCTCTATCGCCAACCGAAACGACCCGGTGCCGGAAGTCCATATTGGTACGCTCGTGCGAGGATTAATGTCGGTGGAAAGAAGCTCCATACGAAGTCGACCGGAACGACCGACATTCGGCTCGCTGTAGAGCGGGCTGAGGACCTCTACACCGAGCTTCAAATTCTCAAGCGGGGAGGGGCGGCGGTTGCCCAGATTACCAGCGGTAAGCTGGCCGAGCGTTGCTATCGGTTCGATGTGGTCGCCGACGGATTCCTAGATGCCCTTTTGGGTGCTGCTGGTAACGACGAGCGACGACAGCAACGATATCGGGATCACCGAGCCATCTTGACGGCCCCCAATGGCCTGAATGCATTCTTTAAGGGGCAGGACGTGCGGACCATCACTCCTGGCAAAGTTCGGGACTACCTTCGTTTTGCAGAGAAACGAAGCCGCAAGGGGTCGCTCCGGCCCACAACCCAACGGAACATGCTTGCCACGCTTCGCCTTGTGTTGGGCTATGGTGTCGATGAGGGGCTTTTGGATCGTGTTCCCAAGATGCCTTCCGTTCGGATGATCGATAATCCTCGGCCAAGTTTCAGCCGTGACGAGCTGGATCACCTTGTCGCTACCTGTCGTCGGCTTGCTGACGAGGCCAAAAGCGAGAGCGAGCGGAATCGGTGGCTGGAAATGCTAGACTTCATCGACTTCATGGTCGGGTCGTTTCTACGCCCTAGCGAGTGGGTCGATCTCACCCATAGCCAGATCAAGATCGTCGAGAGCGATCAAACTCCTCACCTCGAAATTGCAGTGGCAAGAGGCAAGACAGGTAAGCGCAAGGTCTGTTCGATGCCTGAGGCTGTTACAGCTTATAAAAGGCTCGTGGGTCGCCATGGGGGCCAGCCGTCGGAATTCGTCTTTGTAAGGGGACGTAATTCCCGAGACGGGGCCATTGCATGGATGAGGAAGCTATTCGAATCGCTGCTCGAAGCTGCTGACCTTGAAAACGACGAGTTCGGAGCCAAGCGGGTCATTTACAGCCTTCGCCATACGGCATTGTCGCTTCGGATCATCGAGGGCGACAAGGTCAACCTCATCCTGCTCGCCAAGAACGCTGGGACGAGTGTCGAGATGCTCGAACGCTTCTACCTCAGTCGCCTCACCCCAACGGACGATCTTCAGAATCTCCAGAGCAGGAGGCGGTCTCGGCCCAAAATCACCGGAACACACTCGAGCGTCCTGCTGTGCACCATGGCGTTCAATTAGCGGTTGGATTTACCTGACGACGATTGGTTCAGAGCGTGGCGTCAGTTCGGCAATCGAATCGTTACCCGGTGCCCAATCAGACCGGATGGAACGTTGGTGGGCCAGCATTGGCGAATTCTGATGCCAATTTGCTCGTTGTCGCCGAAGTCGGAATTGACGTTTGCCGGACCTTCCGACCTGACATCAAACCCAACTTGAGGGGTCGCCCCTGAACCACCCAGACCCGACGATGTAAGGCAATCTGCCAACTCTGCCCGAAGCTCCTCGCTTTGCTGTTTAAAAGCGACCGCCTTTGCCATTTCGGCCGACTTTGCTTCAATTCGCATCTGGAGCTCGTCCGATGTGGCTGAGCATTGACCGAGAACGTCCTTGATTGCTCCCGATTGCTGAAGGTCGATAAATGCATCACCACTTGCTGTTCGGATTGCCAGCCTCACTCGGTTAGCAAGGGCCATTCGGACAGCCAAAAGGCTGCCTTCGCCCGCCGTCATGTTCAAAGCTCTTGTATCAGCTAACCAATCGAGATCTCGGCCTACGTCTTTGGCTGTTATGCGAACTTGGTTGGGAAATCTCCGGTCGGTTTGTATCGTCGCTTGTTCGGGTGAAGCTTCATCCAATCGAATTTGCACGGCAGCACTTCGCCCGAAGACTCCAACGTCGTCAGTTCGGTCGGATAGGTCGAAGACATACTCCAAGGACTTTCCCGACATGCAGCTGACCGAAACCTTAGCTCCGTTCAAAACACCGTTGGTTTCGACCCCTCTCTCGTCAGTTAAGCGGTCAACAATTTGGGTGAGTTTCCATTCCCCATCGCTTTCGACGCCATCCGGTTGCCCTGCCATCGATTCCGTTGGCTTGACACTAGGTTCCTGCATCTCAGTTGGCTTTTGACAGGCGGTGGCGAGCAAAAGAACAAAGGCGAACGGAGCCAATTTCATCGCCACCCCCAAAGAAAGCCGGCAAAATATCCAGAAAATGCATATGTAGTTTCAGCATGTAGCTCAAGGCCAGTCGCTTTTGACTGGGGAGCAAATGCCGAAGTCGATCTTCACCGATGCCAATCAGGTGGTGGTCGATGCTCTTGTTTCGGCCCGAAAGGCAGCAGGTCTTCGGCAGGAGGATCTGGCTAGTAAGCTGGGCAAAAACCAAAGCCTGATTAGCAGAATTGAAAGCGGTCAACGGCGCCTCGATGTCGTGGAGTTTTATGCTGTAGCCACGGCTATCGGGGCCGACCCGGTCGAATTGTACGGGAGCATCGTCAAATGCCTTCCCCAGAAGGTCGAGATTTAGGCGAGTTGAATCTATGATGGCGGAATGAATGGCGACTGGACAGAAGATGCTCGGCTCCTGTTGGCAAGGGCCAAGCTTCATCTAGCGGAACTGCACAGAATCATTGGCGACACCGATCACGAGCTGTTTTCGATCGATGAAACGAAGAACGAAAACGGTACTTACACCTATGCCGTTGTCGTCAATTCAGGTCGGCTAAAAATGGCTAAACCCGTGGCTGCTGACGTCGCCAACAATCTCGTCCATACCCTTGACCAGGCAGTGGGGGCACTTGCCCGACTTCGTGGCCACGATCGGAATCGAGATATCTATTTCCCTTGGTCGTTGGACGATGCCAATTTCCGAGCATCGCTAAATCGTCTCGAACCCTTCATCGGGACAGAAGCAGTCGACCATGTGCTTGAAGCGAGGGAACGTAACCGAACCAGACTCCCTCATGCCCAAATGGTCAAGGAGGTTTCGAATTCCGGAAAGCATTGGTCGCTAATTCCTTCGAACGCTACAGTTCGGGCAGTTGCTGTTAATCGACCGGGGCAGGGACAGAAAATTTGGGACGTTAGGGATGACGACCTTGAGGACGGCCATTATCCGTTCTTGAATTCTGACGTTCCTATGACGGGAGTGCCGTTCCAATTGCTGGTTGGTATTCGATTTTCCGGGGTCGACCCGCTTGTGGCAGCTAGTCCCGATATGATTTTCGATCAGACGTTGCACTTTGTTGAAGACATGGTCGTAACCCTTTGTGGACCGGACGTTGGCCAAGACGAATTGGGTCTCTAACTTTAGGCAATTCTCAGCCAAGGCCTTCGGGCGACGCCCGCAAAGCTGGAAGGGAATTTAGGGTCGGGAACGTTGTCGAGAAGGGGACTCAGTCGGCCACGGCATCTCTAGAAGCTGATCGTTTCGACCAATAGCGCTTCGGTTCCGTCTTTCAGGATGTAGTTGACCCAAGGGCCAACGATGGGCTCGATTTTGACATCCGGCATAGCCCATTCACAATGCTGCCACTGATCCCGGATCATCTTGTCCATATCGACTGGGTCGATGTGGTCAGGGCATCGAATGGCTCCATGCAGATGAAGGCGTTTGGTTTGGCCGTCACCTTCAAGGCTGGCGAAGCCCGGAATCAGCTTTCCATGTCGCCGATAGGCATGGGGGAACGCTTGTTTGCTCAACCGACGAACGAGCTGGATGAACGCTTTGCCATATTGGACTTCGTCGCCTTGCACCCAAGCTAGGTCCTTCCCGTTGAACGTGCTGATCCTTTGCTTCAACGTCATAGTCATTGCTAGGTTGGGTTCGATCCTCCCTAGCCAATTGGCAGTCACATGTCGGTTAAACTGTCGGTTTGAATTAAGTCTGATTGTGTTCATGGAATATTTATCGGTTGATCGACAGCAGAAATGCTGACGAAATAAGAGTCATTATTAAATCGTGATTTCCAAATGAGTCCGTCCAACCTGTTGAAACTGGTTGTGGAATTACTGGACCAATTCGGCCTTTAGGCCAGACTCATTTGAAATTATATTTGGTGGCGATTTTCCTAATAACCGCAAGGGGATTCTTGATGGCTGGAAAGCAGGCCAAATTGCTGACGCTCGCCCAAGTTCGGTTGGTCGAAGCCCACCTGACGACGACCCGGCATCCCGATCGAAATCGGGTCATCTTCCTTCTGTCGCTGAGGGCCGGATTACGTGCGAAGGAAATCGCTGGACTCACGTGGGGCATGGTCACCGATGCCGAAGGTCGGCTCGGCGATGTCATCCGGTTACCCGACGCTGTCGCCAAAGCCGGGTCGGGAGGAGCATTGCCAATGGCCAAGGACCTCCGACTCGCCCTAGGCCGATTGTGGGAATCGGCGAAATTACCGCAAGCGGATTTTCACGTCGTTAGGACGGAGCGATCGACCAAGACCTCGGCCCAAGCGATCATCAACATGTTCCGGGGCTGGTATCGGGCCCTTGGGTATGAGGGCTGCTCGAGCCATTCGGGACGACGAACCTTCATCACAATGACGGCAAGGAATATTGGTCGCTTCGGAGGCAGCCTTCGGGACGTACAAGCCTTGGCCCGCCATCGGTCCCTGGCCATGACTCAGCGGTATATCGAGATCGACAGCCGAGCGATGATCAGGGTGGTAGATGGCTGGTAGGGCGAAATCTTGATGATAAGGTCCGTTCATTCGGCGCTAGGCAGTTCGGTCGCTTCGCTTGCGGCGATTTGGTCGAGGCGAGCTTCAACTAGATCGTCGATGTCGGTCATCATGGTTGACCTCATCACTTGGCCTAAATGCATCATCGCAGCCACCTCGATCCTCGGCTGGCTACCAAGGACAATCCGACCCTCATTGTTGATTATCGGGCCGGCATACAGAATGCCGAGGAAGAAGAAGCGCCCTTTGCCCATCATGTAGGTGTTGGTTTTTCGGTCGACGAAGCCGTTGGCATTGTACATGAAAACTGGAGAGCCGGATGAACCCGGAAAGCAGGCCATATCGACGAGGAACTCGTCCCGTCCTTCATAGCGTTTGGATAGTGGGGTGGCGGTCGTTCCTCGCCGGACGATCGGCAAGTTGTTGGCTTGGTCATAGATGCCCCGTGGGCAGCCGATCATCAGCACCTCCTCAAAGGCATCGAAAAGCGACCAATCCTCCTCCGAGGGAATGGCTGCTGCAGCAATGGATTGAATGAATAGTGGTGTGCCTGCACCCACGGCCTCGTTTATGATCGCAGTGAAATTCAGGCCCACCAGGTCGATCGCTGGATTGGGATGGGGAAAGACGTCTACGGTCGACAGTTCAATTCGGCAGTTCGCAAATTGTCCTGACGGCTTATCCGACGTGCTAGCGTCGGCCATATGGACGATGACGACTAAGGAATCAGCCCCTTCAAGGACATGCTTGTTCGTTACGAGAAGGAACATGCTTCGATCATTCACCGCTCTGCTCTGCCAAAAGAACCCGGTGCCCGAACCAACGGCACTGCCCTGCCGGACGGTGTTAATTTTGACGGTGCAGTAAAGCATCCGCTCGGCGAGCGTCATCTCAAGGACTTCGGTCATAATTGGCCTCGGTATGGTGGAAATTAATAGTCAAACAGCCAATCGGCGAATGCCGTCGAGGAGCACTGCCGTGGCTCGGCAATCGTCCTCGTTGTAATCAAGAATTCGCTGTTTGATGGCATGATCGCCAGATTCAACAAATCGCTGGTACCATTCAATCGAGGCCGCTCCAGACGGATCGGTGTCACGCCATGCAAACCCGAGAAACTTGGCCAGAGTTTTGATGGAATGGTCGTTCGTCGGCCATTCGGTCGCCCGAAAGACGACGTCAAAATAAAGGTCGACCGATCGAGGTGGTGTGAAAAGCGCTTCGACATCGTCGGCTGAACAGACATCGGGATAACGTGCACAAAGCTTTCGGTACATGGTCCGTTCGTATTTCGAATAGTAATAAACGGCAGCATCTGGACGGTCTTTCAGCCATGCCATTGCATTTCTGAAAGCCTCTCGCTCACCTTCAGCGTCGTTAGTTTCAGCGAAAAAGGCAGTGAAGGTTTCAGTGGCCGGGTCCTGATTTCGACGCTCCACAAAGCCGTGAAGGTAGACGATGTCATTCATAGGGTCGGCTTCAATGTCGAAGAAGATTTCGAGCTCGACAGGCGGTAACTCTACAACATCTCGAAGGAATGGAGCTGCTCCACTTTCGGTCAGAAGTCTTGCTCGTCGGTGGAACAATCGGAGCCTGTCGGCACCCAACCTTGGGATGCTGGTCTTAGACCCATCTATGAACGCCTCCGGGTCACAAGCTGCAAAATCGGAGAGGGAGGTCAGATGATCGCTCATGCCGTCCCGTAGAGCCCGACCGAGGTAGGGGATCAGAGTCAGATCCCCGGCAGCTGTTAGTTCACCCCTGCAGAAGCTGTACCAATGGCAAAGCTTACAAGCCGATGCCAAAGCCCCACGGGTTGGACTTCCGCCTAGAATTGCTCTCACCGATCCCAAGGCACCGACGTAAACGTCCCACCAAGTCTCGGTCGTCCTGCTGTGACGGGGACTGTCCAAATCGTAGGGGACGTGGTCACCCTTTACGTCCCAGATTTCAGCATGGTGGCCGATGCCGAAGCCGAGTTGAAGGAGGATGTCGGTGTAAAGGGCAACTTGGACAGCATAGTGAGGTTTCAGCTTGCCGTCGTCTTCGTCAGGGTCCCCTTCTTCGCCACGGCCCGATTTGATGTCGGCTGCTATATATCCCCCGTCTCGCTTGATCAGCAGGTCGGGTTCGCCCAGCAAATCGCCAGCAGCAATTCGACCGCCATATATGAGCGGAATTCCATTCTTCATGGCTGAAATGGTCGCTGCTTCCCGGTCCGATGGGGGTAGCTCCCGGACAGAAACGAATTCACCTTCCTTTAGTCGTCCAACTACCTCGGCCTCGTAGGACGTGCCTCGCTCCCAAAGCAGTTGGACGAATGGGCTGATTTCATCCCGATCAGACGGATCACCAAATTGGTCGAGGTGAACTCGATGAGAGCAAGCTACAAGGTCGTAAAGATGTGCTGCAGTTACTATCGGCATGCTCGCTCCCCAGAACATTGGACGTTATAGTCGCATCTGACCGAGCGATGTCAGAATTAGCCCGATAATTTGGAGGCAAGCAAGTCATGAGAATTATGAAGGCGATGGTTGCCATCGCCGAACAAGGCCTTTGCGAAATGGACGTCATTGAACACGACGGGGAACATTGGCTCGTGCCGGAATGGCTCCAGCACACAAAGGAAGGCTGGATGACCCCAATCCGAATCATTCGATTGATTGGGCTTCAGCATCAGCGAGGAACAGTTTGGGGTGATTTTCTCGTCAATGACCCCATTCCCGAAGCCGTGATTGAAGGTCGTCTGCCGAAAGGTCCAAGTCGATATACGGTTGTGGAGCGCCCTGATATTCGGGTGCCGACAGGTGGGGTCCAATAGGTTCAGAGCGCTATAATCGGCTCAATAGACGATCTGAAAATCAAGCTTTATCAACGATCTGACCAAGTTACAAAACCGCTGCACTACCACTGTGCTAAGCCGGCGCGCCGCCCGCCCTTTGCGTCAAGTGACGCCGAACGTCCAGCCCTCGGTTCGCGCGACGTGCGGGGTAAGGCCCGGCGGATCGAAGGCGGCCGGGTCGTCGAGCGCGCGCAGCATCCCCGCCGCCGTCACCAGCGCATCCGTCTCATGATCGCTTAGCCAGCGGCTCGCTGCCATCGCCGGAACGTCGAACGCCGCCAGCGCCTGGTTGAGCGAGTCGAGGTCGCGGAGCTTGCGGCCTGAAAGCCCCGCGCGGCGGATGAAGGCGCGGCCGTAAATCTCGACGATCGCGCTGCGGCCCGGCTCAGCCGGGTCGAACGGCCACACCGGGACGTGCGCCGCCGCGCGGTGGAGCAGGCGCATGCCCGCGAAGCTCGCCTTGGCGACCTGCGCTGCACCGATGGCGTCATAGACCGTCGCCGCCTTGCCCCCGCCGCCGGCGTTGAAGCGCTGCTCGCACTGGCGAAAATGCATGTAGTCCGCCTTCCGCCCGTCGGCCGCGCCGAAGTAGAAATGGCGGCGGTGTGCTCGCTCGAGGAAGCTCGCCGCGCCCAGGTCCTCGTCGTCGCTCAGCGCGTCGACATAGGCCCAGAAGGCCTTGGCCTCGCCCGGCACGCCATGTTCGCCCGGAAGGTAGGCGCCCCGCTCCGCGAAGGGCGGGGCGAAGCTGAAGTCGAACCCGAACAGGGTGGGCTCGCGGGCCGCTTCCCCGACCAGCCAGTCGAGCACCGCCTGCCGCGACCAGACATGCCCTTCACGCACAAGGCGCGGGGGGTTGCCCTCCCGCGCCTCGGCAATGGCGATGCCCTTGTGACGGCTGCCCTTGGCCCCCGACCAGTCGATCGCGACCGTGCGGGTGAACCCTTGGCGGCTCACACCAGCGGCGGCTGGCTGTCGTCGGCCGGGGTCGCTTTCTTCAGCCGCGGCGGTACGCGCGGCGGTACCGGGGGATTGGCGCTATGGTGCCATTCCTCCAGCAGCCGCGCGGCATAGTCGCGCCCGCCAAGGCCGAAGGCGATGGCGCTGGCCACCGCGACCGACCCCAGGATCAGGCCGAACGCCAGCATCACGATCTGGTCGGCGAGGCCCATGAAGGTCAGGCCGATGGCGGTGAACAGTGCGATGATCGCATATTTGACCACCGTCTGCGCATAGCCGCCTTCGCCGGTCGAGCTACCGACCAGGTTGGAAATGATCCGCGCCAGCACGAAGCCGACGACGATCACCAGCGTGCCGAAGATGACCTTGCCGCCCAGTTCGGTGACTTGGATCATCAGCGCGGCGGTCTGGTCGCCGCCAAGGCGATGCAGCGCCTCGATCCCCGCCACCAGCAGGATGGTGGTCATCGCCAGCGATCCCATCACCCGCGACGGCGAAATGCTGCGCGGCATGGCGCCCAAAGAATGGACATAATTGTCGAAGCCGAGGCTCGGCAGCACGGTTTCCAGCAGGCTCTTGACCCACTTGGCGATCAGGAACGCGATCGCCAGCCACAGCAGCGCCGCGAGCACGTTGGGGATCGCCAGCGCGATCATGTTGAGCATGTTCTTGGCCGGTTCGCTGACGGCGTCGATCTTCAAAATGTCGAGCGCGGCGATGGCGGCGAAGATGATGATCACCGCCGACACCGTCATGCCGACCGCGCGGGCGATGGTGCTGCGGACAGGGGCGACGCCTTCACCCGCGACGCCGGCGGCGTCGACGGCCACCGGCTGCTCGCCGAGGTTGAGGCCGGCGCGGCCCGCCAGCTTTTCGAGGTTGAGCGCGCCCAGCGCCGCCTCGACGATATGACGCACGATCCGCGCCAGGATCAGGCCTGCGAAGAAGAACAGGCCGGCGCCGAGCAGGCGCGGCAGGAAGGCGAACACTTCGTTGGTGAGCGCGGTGACCGGGGTCAGCACCCCCGACAGGCCGAGCGGCTGCAGCGCCGCGATCAGGCCGACCAGCCACACCAGCCAATAGCCGAGACGGCCGAGTTCGGTCCCGATGCTGTCGCCGCCGATGCCCGGATTGCGCTTCAGGATCGGCAGGCGGTCGATCAGCTTGGCGACGCCCCACTGCACCGCCTTGGCGACGAAATGGGTGACGATGAGGATCAGGACGGCGAACAGGACCTTGGGCCCCCATTCGACCAGCTGCTGCTGCCAATAATGGGCCGGTTCGGTAGTTTGGTACATGACTCTCCCCTTCAGTCCTTCGCCTGCCGTTCTCGCCGAAGCCCGTCCCAATAGGCAAGACGTTCCGCGATCTTGGCTTCGAACCCGCGATTGACGGGCTCGTAAAATGCTTGCGCCCCCATGCCGTCGGGCCAGTAATCCGCGCCCGAAAAGCCGTCGTCGGCGTCATGGTCGTAGGCGTAGCCGCTGCCGTAGCCGATGTCCTTCATCAGCTTGGTCGGCGCGTTGAGGATGGACTGCGGCGGCATCAGCGACCCGGTGTCGCGGGCGGAACGCCACGCCGCCTTCTGCGCCTTGTAGGCGGCATTGGATTTGGGGGCGGTCGCGCAATAGAGGCAGGCCTGGACGATCGCCAGTTCGCCTTCGGGCGACCCGAGGAAGTCGTAGGCGTCCTTGGCGGCAAGGCATTGCACCAAGGCCTGCGGATCGGCGAGGCCGATGTCTTCCGAGGCGAAACGGACGATGCGGCGCAGGACGTAGAGCGGCTCTTCGCCCGCCACCAGCATCCGCGCCAGATAGTAAAGCGCCGCCTGCGGATCGGACCCGCGCAGCGATTTGTGGAGCGCGGAGATAAGATTGTAATGTCCCTCGCGGTCTTTGTCGTAGACCGCAACGCGCCGCTGCAGCAGCCGGGCGAGCCCGGCCGGGTCGAGCTTCTCCTCCAGCCCGAGATCGAACAGCGTTTCGGCCTGGTTGAGCAGGAAGCGCCCGTCGCCGTCGGCACTGGCGACCAGCGCGGCGCGAGCATAGTCGTCGAGCGGAAGCGGCTGGCCGGCCAGCGCCTCGGCGCGGTCGAGCAGCTGGCTCAGCGCTTCTTCGTCCAGCCGGTGCAGGATCAGCACCTGCGCGCGGCTAAGCAGCGCGGCATTGAGCTCGAAGCTGGGATTCTCGGTCGTCGCCCCGACCAGCGTGATGGTGCCGTCCTCGACGAAGGGCAGGAAGCCATCCTGCTGGCTGCGGTTGAAGCGATGGATCTCGTCCACGAACAGCAGGGTGCGCTTGCCGGTGCGGGCGAACTCCTTCGCCTCGGCAAAAGCCTTCTTGAGGTCGGCGACGCCCGAAAACACCGCCGACAAGGCGACGAAGCGCAGGCCGACCGCATCCGCCAGCAGCCGCGCGATGCTGGTCTTGCCGGTACCGGGCGGTCCCCACAGGATGATCGAGCTCAATTTCCCCGCCGCAACCATCCGCCCGATTGCGCCCTCGGGGCCGGTCAGATGTTCCTGTCCCACCACCTCGTCCAGTGCGCGCGGGCGCAGCCGGTCGGCCAGCGGACCGTCGGGGGAAGGGGCGCCTTGAGCCGCCTTGGCGGCGCTGTCGTCGGCGAAGAGGTCGGCCATCTGCGCTGTCATAGGCCGACCAAAAAAAACTTTCACCTGCCCTTGTTTGCGATAGCACTAAGATATATCTTCGACCTATCGTAAGAAAGGAATAAAATGCGATTTCACTTCCACCGCGGCCACGGCCGCCATCATGGCCTTCACGGCCAGTTCGCCATGCCCGGCCGGTTCGGCTTCGACAGCGGCGACTTTCATTTCGACTTCGGCGAAGGCGGGCGCTTCGGCCATGGCCATGGCGGCCGTCGCGGCCGTCGCCGCGTGTTCGAAAGCGGCGAGCTAAGGCTGACGCTGCTCAAGCTGCTCGCCGACCAGCCGCGCCACGGCTACGAGCTGATCAAGGCGATCGAGGAGATGACCGGCGGCGATTATGCCCCGTCGCCCGGCGTGGTCTATCCGACGCTCTCGATGCTCGAAGACTTGGGTTACATTGCCGAAACCGCGTCGCCCGATGCCAAGCGCGTCTATGCGGCGACCGACGCCGGCCGCGCCCACCTCGCCGACAATGAGGCCGAGGTCGCAGCGCTGATCGAACGGCTCGGTGCGATCGGCAAGCGTCGCCAGGCGCCCAAGCCCGAAATCGGCCGCGCGGTCGCCAATATGATGGCGGCGCTGCGCAATCGCGTCGGGCGCGACGGCTGGACCGACGAACTGCTCGGCGAGGTCGTCGACATCCTCGACGAGGCGGCGAAGAAGATCGAGCGGATCTAGCTCGGCAGCCAGCGCGGGCCGAAGCTGGCCTGCAGCCGCTGGCGTCGTTCGATGACCCGGTCGTACAGCTTCAGCATCACCGAATTGATGTTGTCCCAGTCTCGGGTCCTGGCGAATTCGATGCCGGCGGCGCCGTGGCGCGCGCGAAGGGCCGGGTCTTCGGCATAGCGCTTCAGCGCCGCGCCATATTGGTCGATCTCCATCGGGTCGACCAAGGTGCCCGACACGCCGTCCTGCACCAGGCTGGTGGCGCCAGTGGCGGCCGCGGCGATGACCGGCAAGCCCGACGACAGCGCTTCCTGCGTCACATTGCCGAACGCCTCGGTAATCGACGGGTTGAGGAAGACGTCGGCGCTGGCCAGTGCCCGGCCGAGGTCGGTGCCGGTCTGCGACCCGACGAACACTGCCGACTTCGGCAGATGCTCTTCGAACCAGGGGCGAGCAGGGCCGTCGCCGATGACCAGCACGCGCAGCGGCACCTGCATCCGCTCGGCCGCCGCGATGGCGTCCGAAAAGACGTCGAGACCCTTTTCCATGACGATGCGGCCTAGGAAGGCGACGACCATTTCGCCATCGCCGATGCCGTGGCTGCGCCGCCATTCCATGTCGCGGCGCGCCGGATTGAATTGGTCGCGGTCGACTCCGCGGCTCCAAATGGTGATGTCACGGTGCATGCGCTGGGCGCGCAGCACCGCGGCGGTCGAATCCACCGGTGCGACAATCGCGTCGCAGCGGCGATAGAAGCGGCGCAGCAGCGCACGCAGCGCCGGTTCGAGCAGCCCCAAATGATAATATTGCAGGTAGGTCTCGAACCTCGTGTGCACCGACGCGACCACCGGGATTTGCTTGCGCCGCGCCCAGCTGACCGCGCGATGGGCGACGACGTCAGGGCTGGCGACATGGACGATGTTGGGCGCAAAGGCTTCGAGGTCGGCCAGCGCTTCGCCATTGAGCGCGATCGGGATCCGATATTCCTCGCGCCCCGGAATCGCGACGCTCGGGACGTTGACGAGGTCGCCGGTCGGCGGGAAGGCGGGATGCTCGACCACCGGGGAATAGACGCGGACGCTAGCGCCCTGGCGCAGCAGATATTCCACCAGCCGGTTCAACGCCTGATTCGCCCCGTCGCGGACATAATTATAGTTGCCCGAGAACAGGGCGATGCGGAGCTCTTCCGGCTTCATGGGCAACGCCCTTAGCGGCAATGGGGGTTTTCCGGCAATGCTTGCGCTTCCGCGCGACTGTGCCACAGTGGGTCCATGAGCGAGACGATCGACGATATCGACGACGAAAACGAAGATGGCGACGACGCGCTGACCATCGTCGACGAGGCGCTGGTGGCGGGCAATATCGCCAACACCAACGGCCTGCTGGTGATCATCGCCAAGCTGGTCGCCAAGGGCATTTTCGATGCCGACGACCTGCGCGCTTTTTCCGACAGCTATTCCAAGCCGCTCGACCATGAAAATATGCGCGAGAACGAGCTGATCAGCCAGATGCAGGACCAGATGGAAGCGACGCTGGCCCAGCTGATGCATTTCCTCGCCGACAAGGGTCACGACTGATATAGGCGCGGCCATGTCGTTGATTCTGGGATTGCTGCTGTTCCTCGCCACGGTCGCCTTCATGGAAGGCTTCGCCTACGTCATGCACCGCTGGGTGATGCACGGCCGGCTCGGCTGGGTGCTGCACGAAAGCCATCACCGCCCGCGCACCGGGTTGTTCGAACTCAATGACCTCTACGGGGTCATCTTCGCAATGCCGTCGATCTTCCTGATCTGGATGGGGGTGCAGGAGGACTGGGGCTGGGTCGCGACGTCGATCGGGGTCGGCATCGCCGCCTATGGCGCCATCTACTTCGGCTTCCACGACGTCATCGTCCACCGCCGTGTGCAGCACCGGATCGTGCCGCGCAGCGACTATTTCAAGCGCATCGTCCAGGCGCACCGGATGCACCATATCGTCGAAAGCCGCGAAGGCACGGTCAGCTTCGGCTTCCTCTACGCGCCGACCATCGATGCGCTGAAGGCCGAGCTGGCGCGCAACGAGGAAGCGCGGGTGCGCACGCCGCGCGGGCCTAAGGCCGCGTCCACAATCCTTCGCGACTGACCTTCGGCGCGGGCAGCAGGGCGTCGGCGAACGCCCACAGCACCAGGCCGAACTTCTCCGCCTTCGACACTGAAATCCTTTTATCCCATGCCCGTTCGCCAAGCTCCGCCGCACGGACCGCGACTTCGCCGTAGATGCGCGCGGCGCTGAGGACGGCCCAGCGGCTGCGGAACGGCAGGCGTGCCGCACCGACCCGGCTCGACCGGCGATACAAGGCGGCAAGGTCGGTCAGCTTGCGCGTCACGCGGGCGAGGGCGGAGCGGTGCGCCGGATCGGTCAGGTCGGCGCCGGCCAGCCCTTCTTCCGCCAGCCACTGGCGCGGCAGATAGGTGCGCCCGACCTTCGCATCCTCGACCACGTCGCGCGCGATGTTGGCGAGCTGGAAGGCGATGCCGAGGTCGCTCGCTCGGTCGAGCGTGTCGCGGTCGGATGGGTCGACGCCCATGACATGCGCCATCATCACGCCGACCGCGCCGGCGACCTGGTAGCAGTAGCTGAGCAGGTCCTCGCCCGTTTCCGGCTGCCACCCGCTCGCGTCGCGGGCAAAGCCGCCGAGGTGGTCGTGCGGCAGGTCGGCGGGGATATGGGTTTCCGCTGCCACCGTCGCCAGCGCATCGAACGGGACATATCCCGTCGCTTCGCCCGCCAGCGCCTTGTCGGTTTCGGCGCGGATGAAGGCCAGCCGCTCTTCGGGATTGTCGGTCGCCTTGGCATCATGGCCCAGCGTCTGGCCGTCGGTAATATCGTCGCAGGCTCGGCACCAGCAATAGAGCAGCCAGCTGCGCTCGCGCGTTTCCAGCTCGAAAATCTGGCTGGCGAAGCGAAAGCTTTTCGAGCCCGCCGCGATGGATTTTCCAGCCGCTTCTACCAGGCGGTCGCGGTCGTCACTCATCCCAGCATCAGCTCCGCGGTCGCTTCGGCCGATCCGACCACGCCCGGAATGCCCGCGCCCGGATGGGTGCCCGCGCCGACGAAATAGAGGTTTTGGATGACATCGTCGCGGTTGTGCTGGCGGAACCAGGCCGACTGCCACAGCACCGGTTCCAGGCTGAACGCGCTGCCGAGATGCGCGAACAGGTCGTGCTGGAAGTCGCTCGGCGCATAGTGGAAGCGGGTGCGGATGCGGCTGCGGATATCGGGGATCAGCCGCTTCTCCAGTGTGTTGATGATCACCTCGGCATATTTCTCGCCCTCTTGCGCCCAATCGACCGGCGCCTTCTTCATGTGCGGCACCGGCGCCAGCGCGTAGAAAGTGGAGCAGCCCTCCGGCGCCATCGACGGGTCGGTCGCGGTCGGGTGGTGGAGGTAGAGCGAAGGATCGCTCGCCAGCACGCCGCGGTCGTAAATGTCGCCGAGCAGCCCGTCGTAGCGCGGGCCGAACAGGATCATGTGGTGCGGAATGTCGGGCGAGGGGCCTTCCAGCCCGAAGTGCAGCACGAACAGCGAGGGCGAGTAGCTTTTGCGCTTGAGTTGCTTCACGCGGTTGGGCCCGCGCGGATGGTCTTCGATCAGGCCGTAGCTGGCGACCACGTCGCCGTTCGACGCGACCATGTCCGCTTCGCCGCGCCAACCGGACGCGGTGCGTACCGCGACCGCCTTGCCGTCCTTGACGTCGATCGCGGTGGCAGGGTCGGCGAGGCGGATGGTGCCGCCCAGCCGCTCGAACAGCGCGACCATGCCCGCGATCAAGCGGTTGGTGCCGCCCTTGGCGAACCAGACTCCGCCGTCCCGCTCCAGCTTGTGGATCAGCGCATAGATCGACGAGGTTGTCATCGGATTGCCGCCGACCAGCAGCGTGTGGAAGGATAATGCCTGCCGCAAATGTTCTTCGCGCACAAACTTTGAGACAATGGAATAAACCGATCGCCATGCCTGGTATTTGGCGAGCGCCGGTGCGGCCTTGAGCATATCGGTAAAGCTCAGGAACGCCTTGGTGCCCAGCTTAACATAGCCTTCTTCGAAAACCCCGCGGCTATAGTCGAGGAAGCGCTTGTAGCCTTCGACGTCGGCCGGATTGAGCTTTTCGATCTGCGCGAACAGATATTCGTCGTCGTTCGTGTAGTCGAACCGTGTCCCGTCGGGCCAGTCGAGCGCATAGAAGGGCGTCACCGGCACCAAGTCGACGTCGGTGGCGATGTCCTGTCCGGACAGCGCCCACAGCTTTTTCAGGCAATCAGGATCGGTGATGACCGTCGGGCCGCCGTCGAACACATGGCCGTCGCGTTCCCAATAATAGGCCCGCCCGCCCGGTTTGTCCCGCGCCTCGACAATCGTGGTGGAAACGCCTGCCGATTGCAGGCGGATGGCCAACGCCAGTCCGCCGAACCCGGAACCGATGACAATCGCCGTCTTGCTCACATTCGCTCCATGATGGCGCTTAGGCCGCGGTGGATAGGGATGGGCGGCTTGCCGACCAGGATCCGCAAGCGGTCAAGGACGGTAAGTCGGCCGGCATAGAAACGCGCGATCAGCGCCGCCGGCAAGCGGTAGAATCGTTCGAGAATGCGAAAGCGTTCCGTCGGCGCCGCGCCGAGGAACAGCATCCGGACCAGCATCCGGTCGTAACCGCCGCGCGACCAGGCGCTGCGGGCAACTTTGCGGGTCTGGGCGGCCAGCGATCCGTCGAGCGTCGCGTCACTGGCCAGCCAGCTGGCAAAGCGGACGGCATCGGGCAGCGAATAGCTGGTCAGCTGGTGGAACAGCCCGGCCCGAACCCCGCCGCGCGCCAGCGGGTCGTCTGCCGGCCAAAAGCGGTCGAAATCGCCGTCCATCACCACCGGCAAAACCCCGGTTTCCTCGCGGCTTACCCGCGATACCTGCCAGCCCTTGGCGGCGGCGTAAGCCGCGATCCGCCGCGCCAGTTCGTCGCGGTCGAGGTCGGGCGTGTCGCTGTAATAAGTGTCCTCGACGAACAATTCGGTCGGCGAAAAGGGCAGGCAGTAGACGAAGCGATAGCCGTCGGACTGGTCGACGCACGCGTCCATCACAATGGGGCGTTCAAGCCCGTGACCGGCCGGGATGCTCAGCAATTGCCCGCAGAATTTCTGCCAGCCGCAGCGCATCGCCGACGGTGCCGCACCAAGTCCGCGGCAATCGAGCACCGCGCCGGCGCCGATCGTCCGCCCGTCGGCCAGCAGCACTTCCTCCGGCCCGGCCTCGACCACACGGACGCCGACCAGCGCATCGTCGCCCAGCGCGGCGCGCACTTCGCGGTCCAGCGCTTCGCTCTCGATCGAGCGATAGGGTTCGTCGATCTGGCGGCGATGGGCGGGGAAGCGGACTTCGTAGCTGCCCCAGCGGTGCGCGATCAGCGGTTCGACCAGCGGCTTGTCGGCGTCGGCGATATCACTGTCGAAAAAGGACCAGACGTGATTGCCGCCGAAGCTCGTCCCGGCCTCGACCAGCGCGACGCGAATGTCGGGCCGCTCGCGCTTCATCGCCAGCGCGGCCAGGCCGCCGGCCAGTCCGCCACCCAGGATGATGAGGTCGTATCGGTTGGCGGCCATCGCCGAACGCTCTAGCGGGACACAGCCCTTCCGCCTAGGGGTAAGGCGTGACAAGCGCGATCATCCTGTCGGCGCTGGCGATGACCCTGATCGTCGCGGTGCGATATCTCATCAGCAGCGGCATCTTCGCCGCGCTGACCCATCGCCGCTTTCCCGGTCGGCTGGCGGGACAGGCAAAGCAAGTGCGGATGGAAATCGGCTGGAGCCTCGCGTCCGCGGCCATTTACGGCATTCCCGCCGGGGTCGTCGCCTGGGGTTGGCAGGACCGGGGCTGGACGAAAATCTACACCGACGCCTCGGCCTATCCGTGGTGGTGGATGCCTCTGTCGGTGCTCGCGTACCTCCTTGCGCACGACACCTGGTTCTACTGGACCCACCGCCTGATGCACCGCCCGGCCTGGTTCAGGGCGATGCACGCGGTGCATCACGCCAGCCGCCCGCCCACCGCATGGGCGGCGATGAGCTTCCATCCGTGGGAAGCGATCAGCGGCGCGATCGTCATCCCGCTGCTGGTGTTCCTCATCCCCATCCACGTCGCGATGCTCGGCCTCGTCCTCACCATCATGACGGTGATGGGCGTGACAAATCACATGGGATGGGAGATGTTTCCGCGGGGGCTCGTACATGGGCCGTTAGGAAATTGGCTGATAACGGCGAGCCATCATGAACTTCATCACCAAAAATACCGCTGCAACTACGGCCTCTACTTCCGCCTCTGGGACCGCCTCTGCGGCACCGACGAAGGCCTGGGCCAATTCGCGCCGGCTAAGCCTCGCGCTGCTCGCCCTGCCGCTGGTGGCGGCGAGCCCGGCCGGGCCGAAGGCTGACCTTACCGTCAGCGTGGAAGGGCTGCGCAACGATCATGGCGCGGTGATGCTGTGCCTCACCCGTCGCGGCGAGGCGCAGTTCCTGCAATGCAACCAGGATCCGGCGAAGGTGTCGCGCGTCGTCCCCGCCGGCCAGTCGAAGGCGATCCTGTTCGAAGGGCTGGAGCCCGGCGACTACAGCGTGATGATGGTCCATGACGAAAATCGCAACGGCAAGCTCGACAAGATGATGGGCATCCCCAAGGAAGGCTTCGCCTTTTCGCGCAACCCCGCGATCCGCATGGGCCCGCCGCACTATGCCGACGTCCATTTCATGCTGACCCCCGGCGCCCACCGCCAGGTGCTACACGTCAAATATCTGCTGTAATCGGCCAGCGCACGCCAAGTTGCGGCAACTTCTGTGCCGCTTAAATTGAACTTGAATCAATAAAATACTATGGTCGCCGCGCCGAATCGCCCGCGAATGCTTGGGGGCGTTTGCGCATGAGACTGGCGATACATTCGATCGATTGCCGACCCGCGCGGCGTGGCTAGCGCGGCGCGGGAGGCGCATCGCCGCAAGGTGGGGCTCGCCCTGTCGGGCGGCGGGTTTCGCGCCGTGCTGTTCCATGTCGGCGCGCTCTGGCGCCTCGCTGAACTGGGCATCCTGGCGCAGCTCGACCGGGTGTCGAGCGTGTCGGGCGGATCGATCGCCGCGGGACGACTGGCATCCTGCTGGGCGCAATGGGCCGCCGACCCGACCGTCGAGCGCTATCGCGCGCTGATCGCCGATCCGCTCGACCATTTTTGCACCCAGCATGTCGATGCGGTGGCGATCAGCCGCGGGGCGCTATCGCCCTTCCGCACCGCCGCCGACGTGCTCGAGGAAATTTACGCGCACGACCTGTTCGACACGACGCTCGACCGGCTGCCCGACCATCCCGCCTTCATCTTTTGCGCGACCAATATGCAGACCGGCCGCCTGTTCCGCTTTTCGAAGAAGCGACTTGCCGATTACCGCCTCGGTGAAATCCGTTCCCCGGCGCTGCCGCTCGCGCGGGCGGTCGCCGCATCGTCGGCCTTTCCGCCGATGCTATCGCCGGTCATCCTCAAGGACCTTGGCGATTTCCAGCCGTGGGACGGGGCCGACCTCAACGGCGATCCGCACTACACCCGCAAGATCGTCCTCGCCGACGGCGGCGTCTACGACAATCTCGGTCTCGAGCAGGTTTGGGGCAGGACCGACTTTTGCCTGGTCAGCGATGCCGGCGCGCCGTTCGCGGTCGGACCCAACCCGGGCAATGACTGGGTTCGCCAGCCGATGCGCGCGCTCGATATCGCCACCGACCAGAGCCGGGGCCTGCGCAAGCGCTGGTTGATCGACATGGCCAACGCGGGCCGGTTCAAGGGCGCCTATTGGGGCATCGACACCGACATCGCCGACTATCAGCTCAGCGATACGATGCCCGCCGACCCCAATGTCGTCGACCCGCTGGCGCGCATCCGCACGCGGCTCGACCCCTTCGGCGACGCGGATCGCGGGCGGCTGACCAACTGGGGCTATGCGCTGG
Source organism: Sphingomonas jaspsi DSM 18422 (assembly GCF_000585415.1). NCBI lineage: Bacteria > Pseudomonadati > Pseudomonadota > Alphaproteobacteria > Sphingomonadales > Sphingomonadaceae > Sphingomonas > Sphingomonas jaspsi. The sequence continues at coordinate 1,264,279 of NZ_KK073876.1, forward strand.
CCGACGCGGCGATCCGTAAATATGCGCCGGGCCTCATCGCGCATACCGCGCCGCCGGCCTGGCCGCGTCCGGCTTACCGGCTTTTCCATGCCGCCAACGGAGCAACGCCATGACCAACGGCAGCAGCTGCCTCATCCCGCGCCCATCGATCCGTCGCCTTCGCGTGTTTGCCTTCGATCCGCAGGCGTCGACCGAGCTCGATACGGCGGTCATCAACGATGCAATGGTCGAACTGCCGTGGGAAGGCGACTGGGAAGACCCGGTCACCCCCGGCCCGGTCAACGAATATGTCGAAGTCGTCGACTACGATCCCACCAGCCGCTGCTTCTACTGCCCGCTCGATCTCAACGACCCCAACCTGCTGGCGCAGAACGGGCTGCCGCCGTCGGACGGCAATCCGCAATTCCACCAGCAGATGGTGTTCGCGGTGGTGATGAAGACAGTGCGGGCGTTCGAACGGGCGCTCGGCCGGCAGATCTTCTGGATGCGCGAAGGGGCGCAGGCCAAGGTGACGTCAGGCACCCGCCGCGAAGGCGACTATCCCGATTTCGTGCGCCGCCTGCGCATCTATCCGCACGCGATGCGCGAGGAGAATGCCTTTTACAGCCCGCAAAAATGCGCGCTGCTGTTCGGCTATTTCCGCGGCGCACCGGCGCGCGACGGGCGGGGCGGGGGCTGGGTGTTCACCTGCCTCAGCCAGGATATCATCGCGCACGAAACGACCCACGCCATCCTGCACGGTTTCTGGCGGCGGTCGGTGGAATCGACCAACGTCGACTCCTTGGCTTTCCACGAAGGCTTCGCCGACATCGTCGCGCTACTGCAGCATTTCTCGTCGCGGCAGGTGGTCGAGCATGAGCTGGCCAAGTCGGGCGGGACGCTGCGGTCGGTCGGACTATTGACCGGCCTTGCCCAGCAATTCGGCCGCGCGACCGGCCGCGAAGGACCGCTCCGCTTCGCCTTAAAACTGCTGATTGACGAGGAAAAGGCGCTGGCCGAAAACAAGCCGCTCGACCCCGACCGGCATCGCGACGTCACACGGCCGCACCAGCGCGGGCAGATCCTGGTCGCGGCGGTGTTCGATGCCTTCGTCACCATCTTCGAAAAGCGGACCGACGACCTGTTCCGGATCGCCGGACGCGTCCGCGGCGACGGCGTGGTGCTGTCGGCCGAACTGGTGACGCGGCTGGCCGAAGAGGCCGAAAAGGCGGCGGACCAGGTGCTGCGGATGTGCATCCGGGCGCTCGATTACCTGCCGCCGGTCGACGCCAATTTCGGCGAATATCTGCGCGCCATCATCACCGCCGACACCGACCTGGTGGCCAACGACCGACTGCATTACCGGACCGCCTTCGCCGAAGCCTTTTCCAAGCGCGGCATCCGTGTCGAAGGGCAGAGCTTCTCCTCGACCGAAACGCTTTGCTGGGAACCGCCGGAGCCTTTTTCGGGCGGCCGCAAGGATGCGACCAAGACCGCCGAAGCCTCCCTTTTTGAAATCCTCAGCCATCTGCAATTGTCTGTCAGCTACGGGCCGCAAGCCAGCGACGCGGCAGCGCACTGGATCGGCGGCGACATGGAAAGCGGGCCCGACGACCTCAGCGGCCAGCATTTCTTCGGCGGCGAGGCCTATCAGCGCGCCGGCGCCAAGCGCAATCTTCGCGACCTCGCCATGATGGTGGTGCGCGCCAACCAGGCGAAGATGCACAGCTGGCTCAACGCTGACAGCCCGCTCGACCCCGATTGGGAACGGCTGCTGGGCATCAAGTTCAAATTCGATCCCAAGATGCAGACCATCCGCAAGGATCCGCGCAGCGACAGCCTGCGGTTCGAGGTGCAGAGCGTGCGGGTTTCGCGCCGCGATTCCCCCGACGGCGAGACGCTTTACCAGCTGATCGTGCAGGTCGTGCAGTCGCGCCGCGGCTATCTCGATCCCGCCGTCCAGGCCAAGGCCGACCGCGGCGAGCTCGACCTCAACGACGAGCATAACCGCCGCGGCGATTTCACCTTCCGCGGCGGGGCGACGCTGATCGTCGACCTGCGCGACGGGCGGGTGACGCGCGTCATCCGCAAGCGGATCGACGACGAACGGCGGCTGAAGCAGGTGCGCGCCTTCAAGCTGGGCGATCCCAATGCGCTGCGCTTTGACGACACGCCGCGCAGCGCCGTCGCCGAACCCTTCGCCATGCTGCATCGGGGAGACGATCGATGAGCATCAAATCGGTCAAGGTCCGGATGTACAAGCAGCTGCTGGGCGACTGCTTCCTGCTGACCGTCGAAGGCGAGGAGGGCAAACCGACCTATGTCCTCATCGACTGCGGCATCCTGCAGAATGTCGACGGCGCGAAGGAGCGGATGATTGCGATCGCGAACGACATCCGCGACACGACCGGCGGCTTCGTCGACCTGCTGATCGTCACCCACGAACATTTCGACCATGTCAGCGGCTTCGTCCATGCCAAGGACATCCTGCTCGATCCCGACATCGTCAAATATGGCGAGGTCTGGATGGCCTGGACCGAAAACCCCGACGACGATCGGGCGCGGGAACTTCGGCAGAGTTTCAACGACCGCAAGCTGGCGATGACCAATGTCGCGCTGGCGCTGGGGGAAAGCGGGCACGGCGACCTCGTCAATCCGATGCTGCAGGACTTGCAGAAATTCATCGGCCCGCTGGAGCCCGCGCCCACGGGATTGTCGGTCGCGCCGCAGGGCCGGTTGACGGTCGCGCGGGTGATGGACGAGGTGAAGAAGGCCGCCGCCAAGGTCGCCTACCAGCTGCCCGGCGCGGTGACCGCCATCCCCGGCAAGGCCTCGCTGCCTGCCGCGATCCTGGCACCGCCCAAAATCGACAGCCGCCTGTTCAAGGATTTGCCCAGCAAGGGCGATGCGCGCGAAACCTACCTGGCCGAACAGCACCTCCAATTCTCGCTGCTCGGCCTTGATCCGGACGGCGACGGCACTGCGCTCGATCGGGCAACGCCGTTCGCGCCGCGCTTTTCCAAAAACCTCGAACCGAACGCCGACAGCGCGACCAAATGGGGCAAGGAGAAAGGCAATGCGCGGGCCTGGGTCCATGCCCATTATTTCGCGCAGCACGACGCCGAACATCGCGACCAGCATTACCGCATGATCGACGACGTCTGGGCGGGATCGGCCTCGTCGCTGGCGCTGAAGCTCGACAGCGACACCAACAACACCAGCCTCGTCGTCGCCTTCCGTTTGCCCGACGGGAAGTTCCTGCTGTTCGCGGCCGATGCGCAGGTCGGCAACTGGCTGTCGTGGCACGACCAGAGCTATGCACTGGACGGCGAGACGCTGAGCGCGTCGGACATCCTAAGCCGCACCATCCTCTACAAGGTCGGGCATCACGGCAGCCACAATGCCACGCTGAAGGCCAAGGGACTGGAGCTGATGGTCGATCCCGACCTGTCGGCCATGATCTCTACCGTCGAGACCATCGCCGAGGAGCAGGGGACACCGCCCGGCTGGCAGATGCCATACGACGGGGTGCGCAACGAATTGCTGCGACGCTGCAAGGGCCGCGTGCTGCGCGGCGACCGGATGTGGGCGAGCGACGACGACACCAAGCCATACCGCCCCGATGCCAGCTTCCAGGG